>CAZYLC010000103.1:0-1575 GCA_964648755.1 uncultured Thermodesulfovibrio sp. | reverse complement strand
AGAAATGTAAGCCCAGCATAAATCAACCATAATGCCTTCGCTGTATCAATAATTCGAGGTCTTAGTTTATCAACACTTATTTCCGGAACTTCTGCTTTAAAAAGCTGCATACCACCTGTTCCAATTATAGGCAATACAGCAAGAGCAAATACAATTATTCCCATTCCACCTATCCACTGTGTCATGCTTCTCCAGAAGAGCAGCCCTGCTGGTAGACTCTCCACATCTGCGAAAATAGTTGCTCCAGTGGTTGTAAACCCTGACATTGCCTCAAAAAAAGCATCGGTAAAGGAACTCACAGAACCTGTAAAAATATATGGCAGTGAACCAAAGAACGTTACAAGTAACCACGAAAGCGTTACTGTCATAAAAGATTCTCTATACATGAGGTCTTCATTCCGGTATTGCTTAGTTATAGCAAGCATTACTGTTCCAGAGAAAAAGGTAAATAAAAAGGAAAAAATCATGGCTGATAAATCTGAGGATTTATTTATAATTGAAACACCTATTGGTAAAAGCATAAAAATCGACAAGATGATAAGGATTATGCCAACAATGTTGAAAACCGTTTTGAAATTCATGTGAGAAGTTTTTCCACTTCCTTTATGGAGTCTTTAAGAGTGAAAATTATCAGTTTATCTTTTTCTTTTATAACATCCTCACCAGAAGGAATTATGATTCTATCGCCTCTTATAATAGCTCCAAGAATGGAATTTTTTGGGAAAAAGCCTTCTTTTAATGTTCTACCAGATATTGAGGCATTCTTGGAAACTTCTATTTCCATTATCTCCGCTTTATTTTCCGCTATCGCAGTTAATGAGATAACTTCTCCTCTTCTTAGATATCTTAAAATTATGCTCGCCGTAATAAGTCTGGGGCTTAGAACTGACTGTATTCCGAGATTATGGGCAAGTGGCACATAATCTGTTCTGTTTACAAGGGAGATTACCTTTTTTGCGCCAAGCTTTTTTGCAAGAAGCGATGCCATGATATTTAATTCATCATTATTTGAACAAGCAATATAGGTATCCATATTGCTTATATTTTCCTCAATTAAAAGCTGTTTATCTGCCCCGTCTCCATGGAGAACCAATGTTTTACCAAGATGTTTACTTAAAAATTTACATCTTTCAGAATTTTTCTCAATTATTTTTATATCTCCTTTGTTTTCCATTTTGCTTGCTATGTAGTAACCAATTCTTCCGCCACCAAGTATCATAATTTTTCTCGATGGATTGGACTGAACTCCAAGACTCTGAGCAACTTCCTGTATCTGTTCCCTGGGAATAGGCATATAAACTATGTCTCCTTCCTGCAAAATATCATCTCCCGTGGGAATTTTAACATTCTCGTCCCTCTCTATTACACCAACTATCAGGTCTTTATCTAATAGGGCTCTAATAGATTTTAATTTTTTCCCATTTACAGGACTTTCTTTAGGAATCTTAAATCCTATAACCATTATCTTACCCTGTTCAAATCCTATTACTTCACTGGCAAAGGGATTTTCTATTAGTCTTGCCACTGCCTCTGCTGCTTCAAGCTCAGGATTGATAGCAGGATCAATGTCAAGAT
>CAZYLC010000102.1:0-1591 GCA_964648755.1 uncultured Thermodesulfovibrio sp. | reverse complement strand
CTATCGTAGAGTTTAAGAAGACATTTCAGCCTTAATATAAAAATCTGAAGGTAGGAGCTGTTAAATGCCAACATTAAGAGATATAAGAAAGAAAATAAAGGCAATACAGGGAACAAAAAAGATCACCTCTGCCATGAAGATGGTGGCAGCGGCAAAGCTCCGTAAAGTCCAAGACAGCATGCTCAGATACAGGCCTTACGCCACTAAGATGCAGCAAGTTCTTGCTGATCTTTCAGGTGCTGCGGAGACAAGGGGTGATGTGCCACCAATTCTTCTTAGAAGGCCTGTTAAAACTGTGGAAGTATTGGTGATAACATCAGATAAAGGACTTTGCGGTGCCTTCAATACAAACATACTAAGAGCTGCCCACAAGGAAATTAACAGGCTAAAAGGTGAGGGGCTTAATATTGTTCTTTCAGTTGTAGGAAGAAAGGCAAGAGATTACTTTAAAAGGAGAGATTTTCAATTTAAGAACGTATGGACTGGCATCTCTGGAAAACTTCAATATACCCATGCTCAGATGATAGCCCAAGAGATGATAAATGCCTATGTAACAGAGGCTGTTGATGAGGTTGTTGTAATATTCAACGAGTTTAAGTCAGTTATTGCACAGAGGGTTGTAATCAACAGATTGCTTCCTATCGGAAGGATAGATTCAACGCCTGCTGAACAGCCTACATTTATACCTTTTACCTATGAACCAAGAGCCCCTGAGCTTTTTGCCATGTTGCTTCCTATTTATATTGAAATTCAAATATACAGGGCTCTATTAGAATCTCAGGCTGCAGAAGAAGCAGCAAGAATGACCGCCATGGATAATGCCACAAAGAATTGCGATGAACTTATTAGAAAGACAACACTGCTTGCAAATAAAGTAAGACAGGCATCCATCACAAAAGAACTGATGGATATTGTTGGCGGGGTTGAGGCTTTAAAACAAAGTGAAGGATAAAACTTTAAAAAAGAATAAAGGAGGTTTTAAATTATGAACGTAGGTAAAGTAGTACAGGTCATAGGAACAGTTGTTGACTGCGAATTTGAAGGACAGTTGCCAGAGGTTTTAAATGCATTAAAAATAGATGAACCTGGTGATCCTCAGAAAGGTATTCCAGAGCTTCATCTTACCCTTGAAGTTGCCATGCATCTCGGTGAGAACAAAGTAAGAACAATTGCTATGGGTTCTACTGATGGCTTAGTAAGAGGAATGAAAGTTGTCGATACAGGAGCACCAATTACAGTTCCCGTAGGCAAACCGGTTCTCGGAAGAATTGTTAATGTTATTGGTGAGCCTGTTGATGAAGCAGGTCCAATTCAGGCACAAGATATGTATCCAATTCATAGAATAGCTCCTGAATTTACCGAACAATCACCAACAACCCAGCAGTTTGAAACAGGCGTTAAAGTTTTTGACCTCCTCGTTCCCTTCGTTAGAGGTGGAAAAATGGGAATGTTTGGTGGTGCAGGAGTCGGCAAAACAGTCGTTATTATGGAGATGATTCATAACATTGCTATGAAGCACGGTGGTGTTTCCGTTTTCGCAGGTGTTGGAGAGAGAACCCGTGAAGGAAATGACCTCTATCTTGAAATGAAG
>CAZYLC010000101.1:1021-1592 GCA_964648755.1 uncultured Thermodesulfovibrio sp. | reverse complement strand
ATTCTGGGGTTCAGTATTAAGGACACTTGTAGGAAGAAGTGGTTCAACAACATCAACTTTTGTCAAATATCTCGCTCACAAATCCACTGATAAGTAAAAAATTATCTCTTATGAAGGGGGGATTTAAGCCCCCCTTTTTTATCTATTTACAAGATTTTCCATTTTCCTCAACTCTGTCATTCTGAGTCGAATATGAAGCATCTCATTATTTTGATTAAATTATTTAGAGATTATAAGAAATTATTAATATCTCTCTTAACAGCATACTATCATTGAATAAACTGAACAGCTTTTAGTATTTAATAATTTTATTGCATTATAAATATTGTAAATTTATTGTTTTTTTGTTAAAATATTTGGAAATTTCCTTTTGAGAGGTGTTTTATGGAAAAGGTAGAAATAAGATGGCACGGAAGAGGAGGGCAGGGAACTGTTACTGCTGCAAAGGTTTTTGCTGATGCTTGCCTTAGTGGTGGTAGATATGTACAGGCGTTCCCTGAATACGGACCGGAAAGAGCAGGCGCTCCCCTGAGGGCATATAATAGGATTAGTGCAAAAGAATTGAGAATGC
>CAZYLC010000101.1:0-943 GCA_964648755.1 uncultured Thermodesulfovibrio sp. | reverse complement strand
AACTTTATGTGGTTGATGCCACCAAAATCGCTATTGATTGCTTTGGTAGACCGATGCCCAATTCCCCTATGGTTGGTGCATTAAATAGGGTTACAGGATTAGTAGACCTTGAAACAGTTCTTGAAGATGTTAGGAAGAGTTTCGGTAAAAAATTCTCACAAAAAATAATAGACGGTAACCTTCTTGCTGTAAAGAGAGGTTACGAGGAGGTGAAAGAAGGATGATAGGATGGAAGAATATACCGCCCGGAATGGTTATTTTAGAGCCGGGAAGCGCATTAAAAATTAAAACTGGTTCATGGAGAGCTGCTTATAAACCTAAATGGATTGAGGAAAATTGTATACAATGTCTTCTTTGTTGGCTTTACTGCCCAGATAACTCAATAAAGGTAAAGGATGGAAAAAGAGGAGAATTTGATTACGATTACTGCAAAGGCTGCGGGATATGTGCTTTGGAATGTCCTGGTAAAAAGGGTAACAAAGCTATTGTAATGGAAGAGGAGGTAAAATAATGACAAAAGTTGTTGCAGTAACAGGAAACGAAGCAGTAGCAAATGCTTTTCGTCAGATTGAACCAGATGTATGTGCAGCCTATCCTATAACGCCACAGACTGAACTTATGCAGAGATTTGCTGCTTTTGTATCAAATGGACAGGTTAAAACAGAATTGATTCTTGTAGAAAGTGAACATTCGGCTATGAGTGCCTGTGTTGGAGCAGCAGCTGCAGGGGGAAGGGTAGCAACTGCAACCTCCTCTCAGGGACTTGCGCTAATGTGGGAGATTTTATTTATTGCCTCTGGATTAAGGCTTCCGATAGTTATGCCAGTTGTAAACAGAGCACTTTCCGCTCCCATCAACATTCATTGCGATCATTCTGATGCTATGGGCGCAAGAGACAGTGGATGGATTCAACTTTGGAGTGAAAATGCTCAAGAAGCTTATG
>CAZYLC010000100.1:246-1684 GCA_964648755.1 uncultured Thermodesulfovibrio sp. | reverse complement strand
AAGTAGATGGTTTTCAAAGAAAGCTTATGCAGATCAGTTAATAGAAGATCTTAAACTGCGGAAGGTGCTAAAAGATAAGCTCTATCACGCTGGTATAGCAAAAATTGAAATAGAGAGAATAGGAGAAAAAATCAGAGTTTTAATTTTTGCAGCAAGACCTGGAATTATAATTGGCAAGAAAGGGGCAGAGGTAGAAAAATTAAAAAAGGAAGTAGAAGATATCACTGGTAAACAAGCAAATAAGGGTATAAGAGTTTCCTGCGCAGGAAGATTAGCAGGAGCAGAAATAGCAAGAACGGAGTGGTATAGAGAGGGTAGAGTTCCTCTCAGCACTTTTAGAGCAGATATAGATTATGGTTTTGCAGAGGCTAAGACTACCTATGGAATAATAGGGGTTAAAGTGTGGATATTTAAGAGCGAAGTACAGCCAGGTCAATATATAAATTACAACTATTAATTTAGGGTGAGGTACGAGTTATGTTAGCTCCAAAGAAAGTAAAATTTCGTAAGATGCAGAAAGGCAGAATGAAGGGTATAGCTTACAGAGGTGGTTCTGTATCTTTTGGTGAATATGGGCTTAAGGCATTAGAGCCTGCATGGATTACATCAAGACAGATAGAGGCAGCAAGAGTAGCTATAATGAGACATGCGAAAAAAGGTTGTAAGCTCTGGATAAGAATTTTTCCAGATAAACCTATTACAAAAAAGCCGGCAGAAACAAGAATGGGAAAAGGGAAGGGAAATCCAGAGTATTGGGTAGCTGTGGTAAAGCCAGGTAGAGTAATGTTTGAGATTTCAGGAGTTACCGAAGAGATAGCTAAGGAAGCTTTTGAGCTTGCATCTCACAAGTTACCAATAAAAACAAAATTTGTAAAAAGGCAGGAGAGCTTTGTATGAAAGCTGCAGAGTTGAAAAATTTATCCATAGATGAATTAAAGAAAAAGGAATTAGACCTTAGAAGAGAATTGTTTAACTTAAGATTCCAACTGTCTAAAGGTGAATTGCAAAATGTTAGAAGAATAAGAGCTGTAAAAAAGGACATAGCAAAAATTTTGACTATAATAACAGAAAAGAATAAAAAGAAAGATTCATAAGGAGTTAAGAATATGCCTAAGAAGATATTAAAAGGTACAGTTATTAGCGATAAAATGGATAAAACCGTAGTTGTCTCTATAGAAAGAGCCTTTCAAGACCCATATTATAAAAAGACAATTAAAAGTAGAAAGAAATATAAGGCACATGATGAGGATAATAAATGTAAAGTGGGTGATAGGGTAGAGATAATTGAAAGTAGTCCTATAAGTAAGACAAAAAGATGGAAAGTTCTGAGAATACTAAAGGAGGGTGAGGGGGCATGATACAACCAAGAAGCATCCTTGAAGTTGCCGATAATTCAGGAGCTAAAAAAGTTCAGTGTATTAGGGTTATGGGTGGATCA
>CAZYLC010000100.1:0-236 GCA_964648755.1 uncultured Thermodesulfovibrio sp. | reverse complement strand
ACGTTATCATTGTTAGCGTGAAGGAAGCCTTACCTGATGGTAATATAAAAAAAGGTTCTGTAGCTAAAGCAGTGATTGTCAGATTAAAAAGAAGTGTAAGAAGAGTTGATGGTTCATATATAAGGTTTGATCAGAACGCTGTTGTAATAGTCAATAATCAACTTGAACCAATTGGAACAAGAATATTCGGACCTGTTGCGAGGGAATTAAGATGGAAAGAATTCACAAAAATTGTT
>CAZYLC010000099.1:644-1703 GCA_964648755.1 uncultured Thermodesulfovibrio sp. | reverse complement strand
AGATCCGGGCTGCCGGCATCGCTGGGGTAATCCCATACTTCATCTAATAGGCGGTTGGGTGAGAAAATTTCACCCGGATGGGTCATCAGGTGATAAAGCAGATCGTACTGCACCGGCGTCAGGCGGAATTTGCCGGTCTGCGGGCTGTAAAATTCAAAGGTGCGCGTGTTGAGGGTGTACTCGCCGATGCGGATGATGCGTTCCGGTGCTTCTTTTTTGCTGCTGCCTTCCTCGGGCGCAGCCGAAGGCGGCTGGCTTTCCTGCTTCATGCGCTGGGTGCGCCGCAAGATGGCTTTAATCCGCAGCAGTAATTCATCCACATTAAAGGGCTTGCCGAGGTAATCGTCCGCTCCGGCAGCCAGGCCGGTGATCTTATCATCATCTTTGGTCTTTGCGGTCAGGAAAAGGATGGGCACCTCGGCAAGCAGAGCATCTTTACGCATTTCTTTACAAACGGTATAGCCGTCCATGCCGGGCATAATCACATCCAGAATGACCAGATCGGGCACCTCGCGGCGGGCGGCTTGCAGTCCCTCTACGCCGCTGCTGGCAACGCTGACGCGATATTCTCCTCCGCGCAGGCAGCGTTCAATGGTGCGGGCCACAATATCATCATCTTCAATTATTAAAATCTTCTTCCCGTCCATTTCCATCCACTCCTGAAGGCAAGTAAATCGTGAAAACCGTCCTTCCCTCTTGGTTGCTGACTTGAATTGACCCATCGTGTTGACGCACAATCTCGCGGCACAGGCTCAGCTCAATTCCATTACCCCTTCCTGCCCCTCGCGGGATTAATTGGGGTTCAAACAGGGTATCCATCTCTTGGGGGGAGATGGGTCTGCCATCATCGCTGATGGTCACCAGAATGTCCCCCTCCGCACTGCGCGTTTCAATCCAGATATTGCGGGGCAAATGATCTGGATCGGCAGGGTGTTCCGCCAGCAGCAAATTAACCCACAAATCCACCAGACGTTGTTCGTAACCCAAAATGAGAGGTGACGGTTCGCTGAGGTTAAGATGCAGATCAATTTGCGCGGAACGTAAATGAGAACCCGCCAG
>CAZYLC010000099.1:0-634 GCA_964648755.1 uncultured Thermodesulfovibrio sp. | reverse complement strand
AATCGCTATGATCTGCTTTACGCTGCTGGCGGGCTGCGAAAACTTCATCAGCAGGTCAATCACTTCCTGCATACGCCAGCCGGCGGAGAGAATGGCTTTCAACGAATCGGCTCGCTCATCATCCGGCGGCAAACTGCGCAGCAACAATTGGGTGTCCGCAATGATGGTGGTCAGCGGGTTGCTGATCTGGTGGGCAACACTGGCTGCCAGTTGACCAATGGACGCCATGCGGGCGGTCTGGGTAACATACACCTGCGAGGCACTCAATTTCTCTTCCATTTCCTTACGGGCGGTGATGTCCTCGCAGATGCCGATGATTTCTACCGGGTTGCCGACGCCGTCTAGTGAAAAGATGGTTTCCACATTTCGCAGCCAGCGCCACTGACCGGCAGCATCTTTCAGGCGGTATTCGATGGTGAGTGCCTGAAGGGGCGGTTGTTTGAGGTAGTTCTTGTAATGCAGCCGCACGCGTTCCTCGTCCTCGGGATGAACGCAACCGAGAATCTCGTGGAAGGGAGCGGCTTCAACTTCTTCGATGGTGTACCCCAGCAGGTCTTTGACTTTTGGACTGATATAACGAAGTTGATTCTCGCGCAGGTGGATAATGTAAATAATGTGGGGGATGGTTTCCAGA
>CAZYLC010000098.1:1317-1705 GCA_964648755.1 uncultured Thermodesulfovibrio sp. | reverse complement strand
ACCTCAGAAGGCCTTTTACCTCCAAGACTGCTGTGAGGTCTCTCGTTATTATAAAAAATCCTACTTAGCTGGAATGCTGAGACCTACCTCAATACCCAAAGAGAATCTGCTAAAGAGAGCTTCAACTGTCATGATTTTAATGCCTCTACTGTCTGTAAGGGCATCAAAGAGGAAATCCACAGCGCAGACATGATTGCAAAACAGAGGCTCGGTAAGAGGCATCCGCACGACAATCCGCTTTTTATTTTTACTGGGTTTCTTCCTTTGCAGGCTGAGGCATTTATAGATGCGATAAATCCTTTTGTGGTTGACATGAATGCCGCGCCTGTTTATAGTAAAATGGATGCGCCTGTAGCCGTAAAAAGTATGCTTGAAAGCTATTTCTTTT
>CAZYLC010000098.1:0-1214 GCA_964648755.1 uncultured Thermodesulfovibrio sp. | reverse complement strand
CCGGCATTTCAAGAATATTTGTAAAGAAGCATACCTTTGAATTTCTGCCTCTTCTCAAATGTGCTTCTTGAGATTGAGTATTTTCGGCATACTTCTGCTTAAGAATTAATTTGTATTATCCTTTCAACTGGATATTTCATTTGTTTCATAGGCTACTCTCCTTTTTTAAAATTATTCTTAAAATTATATCCCTAAATTATATCCCTATTTTTGTTATTCCAAAAAACGGGGTGCAGGTCAATGCAGTAGCAACGAACTGGGCAGAAGAACAAAAGGATAGTATAGGCGTTTTACAGTGGCATAACCAGCGGGGGCAGGCTAAGAATTTTAACAAGGAATTGAAGAATGGATTTGGGAAGGAGCGGATACCTTGTGGGCAGACAGAAGCCAATGCAGTATTTTTCAGGATAGGGGTGATAGCATACAATCTTTTCATAGGATTCAAGCTGCTTAGTTGCCCAAGTTCGTGGGTAAAACAAACGATAGAGACATTTCGGTGGAAGATGGTGCAGGTGGCAGGACAAATAGTAAGCCAAGCGGGAGAGATAATCTTAAAGTTAGCTGTGGATGTAAAGAGATTGGATATATTTGAGGGCATAAGACGAAAGATATTTGAATTGCAGTTAGCATCTGCAGAGTAAAGTTATATGCAAGACAAGAAGAAAAAGTCAGAGTAGGTGTAAAGCGTCTTGATACAGTAAAAAAGTTTAAGTAAGACAACATTATTTTAGGTTTTTGTAAATAATATAGGGCAATTTGACATGAAATAAGGGAAACTATCAGAAAAAAGCCTTCCAAATTGCCTTGAAACAGGTCTATAAAATTTCTATATCGGGATTTGGGATCTTCAAAACTCTTGAACTCTTTACACAAATCTGTTAATGTTTTTTTGTTACTCCTTTTTTTCTGACAGGGGTATATCTGTCCTTTCTTTTGTTGAAATTAAGAACAATGGAGAATAACCCCTTTTTTTATTCAAGTTGTACACAAAAAATTTTACACTACCGGGCTATCAATAAGGCTTGACAAGGCTTTTGGCTTAGTTGATAATTAATATCATCAAAGGATGTTTGATGCTGATTAATAGCTTGATTAGGCTTTATTATATTAAAAAAATTATGAATCTATTGATTAGGAGGGGTTAATGAGAAATCTTTTCAAACCATTTTATATTTTTTTTAGTTTCATATTAATTTTAGCACTGAGTGGTTGTT
>CAZYLC010000097.1:222-1718 GCA_964648755.1 uncultured Thermodesulfovibrio sp. | reverse complement strand
GATGAATCCAGGCTGCGCCAGAAAATCATGCTCCGGGCGCAATACCCGCATGATTTTCGATCATGTCATTATCCAAAACATAGACGGGATGTACTTAGTACATCGTCGTATTATTTCCTTTACACCAGATACCTCTTGGCGAACTTCTGCCGGGCATCCTGCAGCGTGAACTGCCAGCGCACCGTGACCCGGCGTCGGTTACGCTCAGCTACCCAGGCCCGCACCTCCCGCTCTAAAGCTTCCTGGGTTCCAATCCGGCGCTGCAAGCACTGCCGGGAGAGGGCCGATAGCTCAATCTCCACCATGTTCAGCCAACTAGCCCTGGGAGGGGTGTAGTTCCACTCCCACCGCTCCATCAGGGCGAAGGCCTGCTCTGCCGGCAGATGGGCGTAGAAAGAGGCGGGACTGTGGGTGGAAAGATTATCCTGCACCAGGCGGATCCGCTGGGCCTGGGGGAACTGCTCCTGCAGGTACTGCATGAACCGGGTGTACTCCTGGCCGCTTCGCCGGGCATAGACCTGGACCCAGCGCCGCCCGGTAGCCGGCTCAAAAGCCATGAACAGACTACAACTGCCGTTCTTCTGGTAGGCGTAGTGCTGCCGTTTAGGCTGCCCTGGCTCCATCGGGAGGGGGCTCAAGACCTCCCCGATCAGGAAGCAGGGGCGTTCGTCAAAGCAGACCAGGGGATAGGCCGGGTCATAGGGGAGGGCGTACAGGTGCAACAGGTGCTCCATCCGGGCCAGGAAGCCCCCGTCCAGCTTGCCTAGACACCAGCTTCTGACCTGATGGGGTTGGAGTTGGTTTTTTTGAGGATGCGTCCTACCGTATCAAAGTGGATACTCTCCAACCAGCCCAGCTCCACCACCCGATCGGCCAGCAGCCGCAAGCTCCAGCGGCCATACCCCTCTGGCGGGTCGCTGCAGGCCAGGGCGGTGATCTTGGCCCGAAGAACCCCGTCAAAGCGTGGTTTGCGCCCTGAGCGAGGCTGGTCGTAGATGCACTGGAGGCGTTCTTGCTGAAAACGCCGCCGCAGGTTGACCAGGGTGGTGCGGCTAAGGCCTACTTGCTGACCGATCTCCCGATCCTTCAGACCCTGATGGGCCAGCAGCAGGGCCTGGGCCCGTTTATAGACCCGTACCTCCACGGTACCCTTCTTGCACAGGTGCAGCAGGCTACTGCGTTCTTTCTTTTGCAACCGCACTGGGTAGAGTTGATTTTGCATGTTATCAGTGTACAGGCATCTATACGACTGTGTACTAAGTGCCTCCCGTCTATGTTTTGGATAATGGCATGATCAAAAATCATTCGGGTATTGCGCCCGGAGCATGATTTTCTGGCGCAGCCTGGATTCATCTCTAAACCTGATACGGGCGCAACTTAGCCTGCAATCTGCGCCTAATATCAACTTTAGGCTTATGCCCAGCCTTCAGCGAAGGATGAGATGGGGGTAGGTGATGGGAGGTAGGCGGTGGGTTTTCAACGTCCAGACGCTACTT
>CAZYLC010000097.1:0-212 GCA_964648755.1 uncultured Thermodesulfovibrio sp. | reverse complement strand
GCGCAGCCTGGATTCATCTCTAGACCTTATACGGGCGCAACTTAACCTCGAGCACCCGGACTGGATTCCAATAAGCATCAATATATGGCCCAAGATAGCCTAGTCCAGGAGGTGTGAATCGAGAACTTGATATAACCACACTCAACTCTATTGACTATATGATTGACAAAAGCTATCCTATAGATTAGTGAGCCGTGCTTAGTGCGGCCAGC
>CAZYLC010000096.1:0-1728 GCA_964648755.1 uncultured Thermodesulfovibrio sp. | reverse complement strand
TGCTGTAATATGCTTCTATCTTGGAGTGAAGAAATATTGGCTCGACCTAACTGCTGGGAAGGAACTCAAGAGAAAGGATATTTATAACTGCATATTTGAAACTGTTAAAGAGGTATTAGCACATAAGAAATTCCAATTATGTACATTCAACAAGGGAAGGACAACTGCCCATCTACTTGTTTTGTATGCTTTTATTGGATTGGCGATTACTACGGGAATTGCAGCTTTCTATGAATGGGTTCTAAGATGGGAATCACCCTATCCTCAGACTAACATTGTTAAGATTATAGGTAACATAAGTGGTATAGGTTTAATAATTGGAATGCTTTATATCATTGCCAACAGATCTAAGAACGCCATAAAACAAGGTATTGGAAGTTACTTTGACTGGCTTCTCATAACTATAATTCTCGGAGTTGGTGTAACAGGTTTTATGGCCGAATTGCTGAGGCTTGCTGATACAGGTACATTAGCCTATGCATCCTATGTTGCCCATCTTATTTTTGTATTTACTCTCTTTGCTTATGCTCCTCACTCCAAGATGGCTCACATGGTATACAGAGCAACAGCTATGGTATTTGCTAAAGCAGCTATGAGGGAAGAGACTGTTCAGAAGCAAGAAGCAGCTTGATTTTAATTAGTATTCTAATACAGGATTATAATAATTAAAAAAGCGGGTGAAAAACCCGCTTTTTTTTTTAGATAACTTTTTGAATATCTATTATTCTTTGTAAAATTTGCAGTAATATAAATCATATCTGAAAACCTCATTTAGCATTAAGTGATGCAATATCAACAATTCATACACTATTATCTAAAACTGAAAATTTAATCTAATATATCTTAAAATATTAGACCATCTTGACAAAAATAGTCAGATAATTTAAAATTAGAAAATTAAAATTTTATTAGAATAATGAAAAGGAGAGTAAAGTGAGTATACTGTTGATTGGTGGATTAGACAGACTTGAGAAACATTATTTAGATGAGGCAAAACAGAGAGGTATTAATCTAAAAGTTTTTACAAAACCAAAAAAGCATATAAGCAAAAAAATTGGAAAGGTAGATGTAGTTATAATATTCACGGACAAAATATCCCACTCTGTTAAAGATGAAATTACTAAATTTGCACGCTCAAGGGGAATACCCTTTTTCATGTATCATAACTGTGGCTTATGTACTCTAAGAAAATGTCTTGATTGTCTTAAAAATTTAAAGAAACAAGGAGGAGAGTTATGAGAAGCATTTGTTATGTTCTTGCAGTTTTTTGTATTTTACTGGTTCCTTTAAAATCTTATGCTGTAGACATAACAGACAAACTTTCAGTATCAGGAGACGCAACAACAGTTTATCAATGGTTAAAAATGACAAAAGGATATGCTGATGAAGACACAGAGACAAAGAAAAAAGACAGAGGCTCTGCTGTAATTGACTTTAACATTTCTTACCGACCTATTGAAAACAGTGAAATTTTTATGAAAGTAAGTTTTGCAAAAAGAGATGGACTTAAAGCAGTAAATCCCTTTACTGTCTCTCCAAATGGGGATGATCTTTTCAGTGATCTAAAAAACATAAATGGACACAGGAGAGACCATCTTCTTGAACTTTGGTATGCACACAAGTTTGATATACAGAAAGACATATCTCTTAAGTTTACAGGAGGTATAATTGACTCTACAGCTTTTATAGATGATAATGTTTTTGCAGCAGATGAATTAGGCCAGTTTA
>CAZYLC010000095.1:0-1755 GCA_964648755.1 uncultured Thermodesulfovibrio sp. | reverse complement strand
CCGAATCGGTGTATTTCCTCGGCAGCGCCAAATTCTCCAACGAGGGCGCGTATCTCTTCCGCAAGCTGGCCGCCTTCTGGGGCACCAACAACGTCGACCATCAGGCGCGCATCTGCCACTCCACCACCGTGGCGGGGGTGGCCAACACCTGGGGCTATGGCGCGCAGACCAACTCTTATAACGACATCCGCAACGCCAAGACGGTGCTGTTCATCGGCAGCAACGCTGCCGAGGCGCATCCGGTGTCGCTGCAGCACATCCTCTCCGGCAAGGAGAAGAACCGCGCCAATGTGATCGTGATGGATCCGCGGTTTACCCGCACCGCGGCGCATGCGACGGAATATGTGCGCTTCCGCCCCGGCACGGATATCCCTGTGATCTGGGGCATGCTGTGGCACATCTTCGAGAACGGCTGGGAGGACAAGGAGTTCATCCGCCAGCGGGTGTACGGCATGGATGAGGTCCGTGCCGAGGTGGCGAAGTGGAACCCGCAGGAGGTGGAGCGCGTTTCCGGCGTGCCGGGGGCGCAGCTGCGCGAGGTGGCGCGCAAGTTCGCTCTGGAGAAGCCGTCCACCCTGGTGTGGTGCATGGGGGCCACGCAGAAGACGGTGGGCACCGCCAATGTGCGGGCGTTCTCCATCCTGCTGCTGGCCACTGGCAACGTCGGGGCGCCGGGGACGGGGGCAAACATCTTCCGCGGCCACTGCAACGTGCAAGGCGCGACGGACTTTGGCCTGGATGTGGCGAACCTGCCCGCCTACTACGGCATCGACGAGACCGCCTGGCGCCACTGGAGCCGCGTGTGGGGCGTCTCTTACGAGAGCATGGTGGCGCGCTTCGACAGCCCGCAGATGATGACCACGCCGGGCATCCCCTCGACGCGCTACTTCGATGCTGCCACTGCTGAGGTGAACCCGCAGACCGGTTTGGCGCAGCGCGATCGGCTGAAGGCGATGATCGTGTTCGGCCATGGTGGCAACACCATCACCCGCATGCCGGAAGCGGTGCGTGGGCTGGAGGCGCTGGACCTGCTGGTGGTGGCTGATCCGCATCCCACCACCTTCGCGGTGCTGCACAACCGGCGGGAGAACACTTACCTGCTGCCGATCTGCACACAGTTCGAGTGCTCGGGCAGCCGCACGGCCTCCAACCGTTCGGTGCAGTGGGGCTCGAAGATCGTCGAGCCGATCTTCGAATCGAAGAGCGACTACTACGCCATCTACCACCTCGCGGGCGCGCTCGACCGGGCGGCGGAGCGGCGGAACATGCCAATCCGCTTCCAGGCGGACATGTTCAAGAACTTCGAGATCGTGAACAACGAGCCGACGCCCGAGAGCATCCTGCGCGAGATCAACCGCGGCGCCATCGCCTCTGGCTACTCGGGCATCTCGCCCGAGCGGCTGAAGGCGCACATGGCCAACCAGCAGTACTTCGACCTGACGACGCTGCGCGCGGGGCCGGATGCGCCGCCCGAAGTGCGCGGCGACTACTACGGCCTGCCTTGGCCGTGCTGGGGCAAGCCGGAGTGGCGCCATCCGGGCACGCACATCCTCTACAACACCAACCTGCATGTGAAGGAAGGCGGTGGCACCTTCCGTGCTCGCTTCGGCGTGGAGCGCAACGGCGTCTCCCTGCTGGCGGATGGGTCAGCCAGCCGTGGCTCCGAACTCACCACTGGCTATCCGGAGTTCACGGTGGAGGTGATGCGCCGCCTCGGCTGGTATGATGAGCTGACGGCGGAGGAGAAGGCGATTA
>CAZYLC010000094.1:1007-1775 GCA_964648755.1 uncultured Thermodesulfovibrio sp. | reverse complement strand
GACTAATTCTAAAACTTATGGGAGGTAAAAAATGAAAACGAAGTGGTTTTTGACATTGTTTCTAATCAGTATTTTGCTGGTCAGCGCGGGGGCGAGTGTCAGCCGGGTGATGGCGGGAAATGAACAGCCTCCCGCAGGGGTTGAGACTACCTCGCAGGGTCAGGCTGGTACAACGCTGATCGCTGACGTAACTGCCAAAGCAGAATGGATCAGGGTTTACAATTGGTCGCTTGACAAGGACGTAACACCCGAAGAGTGGGATCTGTTCGTCGGTGATTCAGGCACTTCCCGCTATACGATTACTGTCACTAAAGGCAGTGCTACCGATACAAAATTGATTGGCGGGGAGGTGTGTGTGACCAATGGTGGTGAGCGGCCTACGGAAGGGTTGGCAATTACCGTCCAACTCACGGTACCGTCCTCTACCACTATCCTTGCTTCAACGGAGCTTAGCAATTTGGGTAACCTTGTCGCCGGTGAGACAAAATGCTTCCCCTACACCATTGAATATACTTACACGGCCGGCACAACATATAAAGTAACCGCGGATGTTACCATCACCAATCACTCGGGTTCCTTAGGCGAGCCCAAAGGCCCCAGCCCATCGGCCACGGTTAATTTCCCCAGCGCTCCGAGCCGGATTTTCAACGACAGCATCACGGTAGTTGACGGCAGTATGAGCTGGGTATTTTCAGCCAGCGGCTCGGCCGTTTACGAGAAGACATTCACCTGCGGTGAAGATCAAAGCTATACCAATACGGCATCTGC
>CAZYLC010000094.1:598-905 GCA_964648755.1 uncultured Thermodesulfovibrio sp. | reverse complement strand
AACCCTTCAAAAATTCGGCACGATCAGCGATTCTGCAACGGTCACGGTGAAGTGTTACGCCCTGCAAGTTACCAAGGATGCTGAAACCCAATTCGACCGACAGTATCACTGGGATATTGAAAAGACGGTCACGCCGGCTACTTTGACGCTCAGTACCGGGCAAACCAACAATGTCAGCTACGAGGTTACTGTGAAGAGCACGGGTTATACGGACGGCAACTATCGGGTGACCGGTACGATCGAAATCTACAACCCCGCCCCGATGGATGCCGAACTTGCCGCAGTGATTGATACGCTCCCGGACGCC
>CAZYLC010000094.1:0-501 GCA_964648755.1 uncultured Thermodesulfovibrio sp. | reverse complement strand
TTTGAGAACGCCGAAATGACGGAGATTGACGAGTGCGTGACGGTGACGGATGATAAGTATGGCAAACTTGGCGAGGTTTGTTACAGTGATGCCCCCAAGACCTTCACTTATACGTCCACGGTCGGACCTTACGATGTGTGTGGCAATTACGAATTTGTCAACACCGCCAGTTTTAAAACCAATGACAATCAAACGACCGGCAGCGACAGCGCAACGGTGACAATTACGGTGCCCTGTGCAGGAGGCTGCACGCTGACGCAGGGTTACTGGAAAACCCATTCTTCCTACGGCCCGGCCCCCTATGATGACAACTGGGCTAATCTTCCATCGGGAGCGGATACTGTCTTCTTCCTGAGCGGGAAGAGCTGGTATCAAGTCTTCTGGACGGCCCCGGCAGGCAATGTCTATTACAATCTGGCTCATCAATACATGGCCGCTCGGCTGAATGTTCTGAACGGCGCTTCAACCACGCCGGCGGTGGATTCCGCCCTTGCTCAGGCA
>CAZYLC010000093.1:0-1827 GCA_964648755.1 uncultured Thermodesulfovibrio sp. | reverse complement strand
GCTATCCGCCTCGCCTCCCGCTCTCGCCAAGGCAGCCGCAAGTACTTCGCCTTCGTATGCCTGCGCCAATCATAGTTCCATAAAGGAACCTGCTTACGAACATATACATACCTCGAATCTTCGTATGCATGCTCTTTCTTGCTAGGGTACCTTCCATATGCCCCCCCCGTAAAACTAAAGAGTCACCACTGGGGGAAATATAGTAGCGTTGGTAACGCCAATCATAGCCTAAAAAAGGGACTGCAAACTCAACAAAAAGAGTATCCCCAGTTATATAGTACATCCCATACCAAGAGCTGACCCCAGAATCTATCAACCTCCCAGCACAAAGATTATTATAATCAGCTGAGTCAGGCTCACTATGAAAAGTACAACTCATATAAACAACTCCATCACTAAAAAATCTCATAAAACGATACTTTTGCGTCTCTTCATTATACCTAAGATAGACCGCATTTGTATCTATTCTCCAAAGCGCATTGGTCAATCTCTCCTGATAGAACTTCTGAGAAAACGTAAACTTTCTCAAAGGTACAAAAAACCCCCAACACCTGTCCTGTCCCGCCAGAAGGCTCAAAAACAGAACGCCATAAAAAATGGCCCCTTCCCTCATGGTCTTATCCTTACCGTTTGCCCAACACCGCCCATAACGCCCACTCCTAAAGGATGCGGACTCTCGAAGCGAGGATTACGGATACGATCGTGAATAAAGTTCTGAAGAGCCATCCCAGTATTGCCTCCTAAAAGATACCCCCCCACAGCCCAATTGTCCCCAGGACTCCACTCCCCATTCAACCTCAAATACCACCAACCTATGTTCTCCTGGGGCGACTCCACATGGTAATACTCCCTACGACCCTTCGGATATTTAGATTCTTTACCATTTTCGATTTTCCTTATGCTCGTAAAGACCTCCGAGCCGGCGTTGACGGTTCTTATTCCTCCTGGACAATTTCTGCATAAAATGCTCACCTGACCACCACCTGTCTCCCATTCGTCTCGCCGCGGATTCATAAAGTAGCCGGGCAAGATATCATTATACACACTCACCACCACATCATTAGACCGAACCACAACCGCCCCTACCCACTGACTCCGTTCCCCATCCACTACATAGTTCATAGCCAACATACCCACCTTCTCATGCGACGTTCTCAACAAGCTCGGCATCCGACTATGAAACACTGGCAGCTCCATCTCCGGAGCATTCCCTTGACCATACCCAAACGCTATGCTCAACACACTCTGACCCCTCACACTCTCACCTTGACCACTTGCACCCAATCCTCCTACACTTACTCGCCCCACATACTGAGTCCCTACCATATATCCCGGCCCATTCTCTATCTTTAGACCAACTCCAAGATTCAAATAGCCTAATCCTCGTAAACGACTATCCCCCCCAAGTGTTAGAGAAGTACGGATATTAAACTGCACCCTCTCCAAACCCTCCAACTCCACCGAACTCACCACATCATTCTCCGCAAACGCATACGGACTATTCCACGGATACTTCCTCGCTAATGGATCCACACTCCAAAAGCGACCCAAACGCGCATCATGCTGGCGATGCTTGTAGGAATACATCGCCCCCTTGCCGTAAATCTCATTGTCTTTCTCCTGAGCCTGATAGCCATAGCGATACCAGGGCTGCGCCTCATAGGAGCGCATGTTTATCTCCGCCCCAAAGCTGTAATAGTCCGTAACGCTCACCATCTCCGCCCGGTACCCCACTACGACTTGATTATTTCCCCGGATGGGGACACGTCGGTCTCTCACCACTACCCGCACACCCCCCAGCCAGTCGCTGAGCTCATAGCGCCGAGC
>CAZYLC010000092.1:1544-1864 GCA_964648755.1 uncultured Thermodesulfovibrio sp. | reverse complement strand
CTTGAGACCCTCTGATGGCAAGCCTGTTGAAAAAGTAGCCTTTGTTCAGTGTGCTGGTAGTAGAGATGAGAATCACTTGCCATTCTGCTCATATATTTGTTGCCTTGCGTCTCTTAAGCATACACTTTACATCAAAGAACAAAATCCCGATGCAGAAGTTTTTATTTACTATATTGACATTAGAACTCCTGGAAGATATGAGAAGTTCTACAATCAGGTAAAAGAGCAAAATGGAGTTAATTTGATTAAAGGTAAAGTAGCAGCAATTGAGCAGGATCCAGATTCCGATGACGTAATAGTAACAGTAGAGAATATCCTTA
>CAZYLC010000092.1:0-1519 GCA_964648755.1 uncultured Thermodesulfovibrio sp. | reverse complement strand
TCTTGAGAAAATAAGACAAAAAGTAGATATGGTTGTTCTTGCCACAGGAATGCAGCCTGAGGGTTCAGAATTTAAAGTTCCAGGGCTTAAATACGCAGTGGATGGTTTTGTGATTGATGCTGACGGTGTATATTCAGCAGGTTGTGCAAATAATCCTATGGATGTGGCAGGATGTGGAAAGGACTCCACAGGCGCAGCCCTCAAGGCAATTCAGATTGGTTTAAGGAGGTAACCCATGGAAAAGAAAATAGGACTTTATATCTGTAAAGGCTGCGGTATAGGTGAAGTCATAAATACTGAAAAAATAATTAACATTGCAAAGAATGCCTTAAGAGTACCCGTTGTAGCAGAGCATGAAGTTCTTTGTAGTAAAGAAGGTGTAGAGTTAATAAAAAAAGACATTGCCGAACAGGGTGTAAATAGCATAGTAATAGCTGGATGTTCCCCAAGGGTTAAAACTTATGAATTTAATTTCCCAGGATGCTTTGTTGAAAGAGTTCCTATAAGAGAACTTGCGATATGGACTATTGAATCACCTGAAGAACAGCAACAGGCTGCTGAAGACTACATCAAAATGGGAGTAATTAAGGCTCAGAAAGGTGAAACTCCTGAACCCTATATCATTGAAATTAATAGGACAATACTTGTAGTTGGTGGCGGTATATCAGGTATGACAGCTGCCTTGGAAGCAGCAAATTCAGGCTATGATGTAGTTCTTGTAGAAAAAGAGGCTGAACTTGGCGGATTTGCAAGAAAACTTTACAAAAAAGCTTCTACCGAGGATTACTCACAGGGTGTTTTAGCTGATGTTAATATTGAGCCATTAATAAATGAAGTAACATCCCATTCAAAGATAAAGGTATATAAATCTTCAAAAATTGAGAAAATTGACGGGCAGCCAGGTGATTTCGATGTTACAATTTCCAATAATGGTTCTACAGAGATAGTTAAAATAGGTGCAATTATTCAGGCAACAGGATGGAAGCCCTACGATGCTAAGAAGCTTGCTAAAAAATATGGTTATGGCAAGTTTAAAGATGTTGTAACAAATTTTGATTTTGAAGAGATTGCTAAAAATAATAATGGAATAATCAAAAGACCTTCAGATGGAAGGGTTGTAAAATCTGTACTTTTTGTCCAGTGTGCAGGACAGAGAGACGCAGAGCACATTCCTTATTGCTCTGGCATGTGCTGTACTACATCACTTAAGCAGGCAAGATACGTAACAGATGGCAATCCTGATGCTTCAGCAATGATAATTTATAAAGATATGAGAACACCAGGAAAATTAGAGTATTATTACAAAGAAGCCCAAAATGCTCCAGGAATGATGCTAGCAAAGGGTGAAGTAACCGGGATAAGAGAGGATTTCGATAAACTAATTGTTACTGTTGAAGACTCTCTGCTTGGTGAAACAGCAGAGATAGAAACAGAAATGGTTGTTCTTGCTACTGGAATGGTTCCTACAACAAAGGAGCCTCAGGACTATCTTATTGGACTTGCTGAGGCAGCAGCTAAA
>CAZYLC010000091.1:0-1939 GCA_964648755.1 uncultured Thermodesulfovibrio sp. | reverse complement strand
TATATTTTCTTTTGATATAAGCTATTATTGCTTCATCCATTTTGTCTCCACCAATTTTTACAGCTTTTGAACACACTATACCATCAAGAGAAATTACCGCAACATCAGTGGTTCCACCACCTATATCAACTATCATATTTCCAGAAGGCTCTCCCACTGGCAGGCCAACTCCTATTGCTGCAGCCATGGGTTCCTCTATAAGATATACTTCTCTTGCGCCTGAAGCATTAGCAGCATCTTTGACAGCTCTCTGTTCAACTTGAGTTATTCCAGAGGGTACTCCAATTATAATTCTTGGAGATATAAAACATTTTCTATTGTGAGCCTTAGTTATAAAATATTTCAGCATTTCTCCTGTTGCGTCAAAGTCTGCTATTACACCATCTTTAAGAGGTTTTATAGTAATTATATTAGCAGGGGTTTTCCCCATCATTTCTTTTGCTTCTGCTCCAACTGCTACAACTTTCCTATTGTCTCTTCTAATTACTACAACTGAAGGTTCATCACATACAATTCCTTTGCCTTTTACATAAACCAATGTATTTGCCGTTCCAAGGTCAATTGCTAAATCATTCGAAAATTTTCCCACTAATTTCTCAAGAAGCACACTATCCTCCCCCATAAATTATTATTTAATTTTAAAATATTTTAGACCTATTCTTCTATTACTGAGGTTTTTGCCAAATGATCACCCAATCTTCTATTTTCACCATCTCCTATTAGGATAATAAACTCAGAAACAAAAATAATGATACAAATTAACCAGCCAACGATAGGTATAAGTAGAAAGAATAACGACAAAGATATTAATAAATTCCTGACTATAGAATCTCTGAAATCAGCATATAGTTTTCTTTCGATATTAATAGCTTTTAGTCTTAGAAATTTTTTACCAATACTACAACCTTTAAATAAACCATCACTTATTAGTAGATAAAAAATTCCTAAAAACATTCCTGCTTCATGAAAGGCTTTCCAGAAAAAAATGACAATAAACAAATCAATTAATTTAGCAATTCCTCTGAAAAGAATAATACTATTATGGCGTTGATTATTAACCATTTTTATCATTATATTATTATTTTAAATATTTTATATTAAATTAGCACTTGCCTCTTTTTTGTATAAACAATTATGATAGGATACAATAAAATTGGAGAAATTGTTGCTAAACCAGGAACTTTTGATCATTTCCAGATTGATGCTCCTGATGTATTAATAGCTGGTAATGAATATAAAATATATATTTATGCGGTTGATGTTTTTGGTAACCCTGTTAGTCTGCCTTCGGATAGCATTAAAGAATACAAATTAATCGTAAAAGGTTCAGCTGTAATATCTCCTTCCAAGTTTAAGTTAAATGAAATAACTCAGGCAGGCTTTGTGGTTAATTTTAAAGGTGAAAAGACAGAAGAGGCTATAATATCACTTTATGAAGTTAATCGTCCTTTCCCTATAATTGAAAAAAAAATAAAAATTTTACCAGCAGATATATCCGAAATTAATATAAAAGTTCCACCTTCTGTAAGAGTGGGTAATGATTTTGAAGCATTTATTTCAGGGAATGATCGCTTTGGTAATACTGTTTGCAAAGAATTTAATCCACAAGATTTAAATCTATTTTTCAAAGGTGATATTTCTCCACAGATAAAAGAGATTCAATATTTGCCCGATACTTGCCATGTTAAGGTTAGACTTTTTTCAAATAAAGTCGGATTTTTTCATATTGAAGCAAATTTATTGAATAAAAAAGTTACAGGGAAAAGTGATAAAACAGAGATTTTAAATGGATCAGTAAGGGCTTTTATTATTGATACACCTGAAGAAGCTGTGGTAGATGAGCCATTTGATATAACAATATTAGCAACTGATAACTTTAATAATCTTGTTAAAGATTTCGCAACTCAAAGAGAAAAAATAATTATAGAAGCACAGGGTA
>CAZYLC010000090.1:0-1987 GCA_964648755.1 uncultured Thermodesulfovibrio sp. | reverse complement strand
GCAACGTTTCATGCGGGCCAGACCGGCGCGCGACCGACCAGAATTTCAAGGTACGAGAAAAATCAAGCGACCGACTGCCCAACGGTTTGCGTTTCAGCCGCAGCGCGGAGCGCTGTCGGCTGGAAACGCTGGTTGGGCGGCTCTATAGTCTTTGTCATATCGCTGTTTATTTTCTTGTAACCGTGATACGAGCGTAAATTCTTGCGCCTTGAGGTAAAGCTTCTAGGCCAGCCCAATTGTTCCTAGCCCTTGCATCTGCAAGATAGGCATTGAAAGCATTCTGCGCTTCAGTATCTGCTACAATTGCAAGAATGTCAAATCTTTTGCCTGTATCTGATGGAACACCAAGATAGGCCAGCGAGGACCACCTATTGTTTGCCTCCAGGTCTGCAGGCTGGTTTTGTGGATAATATCGTCCTACATCTGGTATGAAGAGTACCACCCAAATTACTGTCTTCTCTGGCAAACCCTCAAACGTTCCACGTATCACTTCTCTCTGCTCTGCTTGTGCAAAGTTAGTGGGATAGGTTATCGCCACTTCAGTAGGAGAAGGTGGACGAAGCAAGCGCACTCCCAAGATACCTGTATTGACAAGAGCAATTGCTATGCAAGCCCACATCCCCCACGCCCAGATGCTAATATGCTTTTTGTCTCCCTGCCCTATTTCTGGCTGTGTCGGCTTCGACTCGGCTTTCTTTCCCAATACAGCACAGACAATTGCTCCTACCGTTGTAATCAAGGTGGTAAGAATCTGGGTTAAGTTGATGGCTGAAAGTTCCATAGCCTATGCCTCCTCTAGGCCGCCCAACGGCAAGCGTTAGCGGCGGGCGGGGGACTCGGCAAGAAAAAGCCAAAGGTAGAAAACGCTTGAAGGCTGAATCCTTTTGGGCGGGGCGAATGCCCCCGCCCGTCCGCTGCACGCAATGTTGGGTGCGTTTTTTAATGCTCAAT
Source organism: uncultured Thermodesulfovibrio sp. (assembly GCA_964648755.1). Classification (GTDB taxonomy): domain Bacteria; phylum Nitrospirota; class Thermodesulfovibrionia; order Thermodesulfovibrionales; family Thermodesulfovibrionaceae; genus Thermodesulfovibrio. Next base: position 1,036 of record CAZYLC010000090.1, on the reverse strand, counting down.
TTTCCAAACGATAATTTCTTTCCGTCGCCGTTCTCCATCCATTATTACGCTTAACAAATGTTGGCTATCGGATGAAAACTTCATTCTTGAAGCACCATATCTTGACGGCAAATTGACTTTATCTAACAGCGTAAAACTTTCACGTTCCCATAAACTTATTTCGCCATCGAAGTCGCACACGGCAAATAACTCGCCACCATTAGTAGATGCTCCTGAATAAATATAATGTGGCAAGTTTGCAGTGACTCTTTTTATTTCTTGCCAATTGCTCATATCCCAAACGACAAAATTGCTCTTGTTATATCCGCTTTCATATTCCAGCAATTGCTTGTTAGGGAGAAAACTTACGAATTGCCCAGACAATTCAATCTTTTTATCGCTTTCTGATAAGTCATGAAGCCAAGACTTCCAATCGAAAAAATATGAAAAAGCCAAAAATTCAACATCAGGGGAAAAGTGTGCTTCACTAAATCCGTCACCGTTTATAGGCAATTCTTTCTTGCCGATAATGCAAAATAACCCATCTTTCTTGCCTAAAATTGCTTCGCCATTGTCAGATGCTGCGTAAACGCTTGTGTTTATGCCATTTAGACTTGTATGACCAAAGGGCAGCGCAAAGCCATTTCCGCCAATCTGATATTGCTTTAATCCGTCTAAACTTCCGTGATTGTCGTCCGCCCCTGGCACTAACAAACTATATTTATCAGGGTAAAAAACAATTCCCGATTCGCCCCCGTCAAGACTGAAGCCAGACCATTTCTTATTGCCATAAATATCGTAAACGAAAAGATTATCGGACTTTTGACCGCCATTCTGCCAAATCTTGCTTGGAACACGAACTGCTATTAATTGACCATCGTGAGAAAAAGCAGAAAAAATGCCGCCTGTACCCCAGTCATCAGGGTTGTATATTCTTGTTTGCTCGATTATTTTCATCACATGACCCTTTCCTTGTTGTTATGAACGAAGCACCCAACGGCCTGCGCTTCACCTGCGCCGCGCAGCGCAGCGGAGCGGCGTCAGGTGGAAGCGCAGG
>CAZYLC010000089.1:0-2094 GCA_964648755.1 uncultured Thermodesulfovibrio sp. | reverse complement strand
CGATAACGTATATATGCTCTGTTCCGGGTTTGTTGACGGGAAACTTGCATATATTATAGAATTTCCATTTTATTATTTAAAAGATAGAATTCAATCTTGTCTTGAAAAACATTTCCCAAATCGGGAACGTAAAACAGGAACATATGCCCGTTCTATAACTTTTAATTTTAATCATTATAAAAATGAAAATATAATTATAAAATATTGTGATTTTAAAATTGCAAATGAAAATACTATAACACCAGATTTTTTAAAATTTTTAAAAAATTCAACTACAACAAATAAAGTTCATCCAGTCTTTTGTTTATAATTTAATTTATACAAATGTATAATAAACACCAATTGCTGGAACAATTTGTGATGCTTGGGTCCAATCAGATGTTGGTGCAGTTGATGGTAAACTTGTTGATGAAACATAAAATAATGTAGTTGAGGTTGTTCCTAAAGCATTAATTCCTAAAGATAAGCAAGCTGCAACTGCAATACCTCTCAATGTTGGCGCAGTACCAGCAGGACACACCAAAGCAAACCAATAAATTCCCGGATTTAATGTGATTGGAAGATTTTGAGTTGTTGTTTTCACACCTGTAGACGCGGAATCAAATGCTGTTGAATGTGACCAAATTAATGCATTCGGCTCCCAGTTACTATTAGAATTATAAATTCCAGTCAAAACAGTAGAACCGCTACCAGCTGTTGTGACGTTGATAGCAACTTGAGTAATTGAAACAGAACGAGAAACGGTAAATGGAATAAAATACAATCTACCAACAGTCAATGCAATTGTTGTTGGATCGGTTGAGTTTATTGCATATGGAACTCCATATAATGACGTTGTAAATCCGGGCACTCTAGGAGCAGGAAATTGTGTTAAATTCCATTCAGGATTGCCACCAGATCCAGCAGGACCTGTTGCACCAGTCAAACCCGTCGCTCCGGTTAAACCTGTGGCTCCTGTTAAACCTGTAGCACCTTGAAAACCAGTTTCACCTTGCGGTCCCTGTAATCCAGTAGTTCCAGTAGAGCCAAATCCTGTAGCTCCCTGTGGTCCTTGTAATCCAGTGGCTCCTGTAGCACCCATTGGTCCGGTTAATCCTGTTGCACCTTGCGGACCCCGAATATTTCCAACATTTTCCCAACTAGTTCCTTGCCAAATCCATAAATTACCTACTATCAAATAAGCATCTCCAATTTTGTTTCCAATCATTGGAAGTTCACTAGGATCATTGAATGAACTCATTGAATGAACCTTTAATTTCCAAATCATTCCCGGGAGGGCCAGAGGCTCCAGTAGCACCTATAGGACCAGTAGCTCCAGTGGCACCAATTAAAGTAGATAATGTATTAATTTTTAGGGATCCTGTAATAATCCGACTAGTAATATTTCGGTCCATATTTTCTAAAAAAATATTTATTTAATAATCTTTATTGAAGTTTTATAGTTATCAATTGGGTTGCGTTAGTGCCGCTAGAATTTGCTGTAGTTTGTGCAGCAATAACCTCAGCAGTTGCACCTGCCGATGTTGCTGCTTGACCGAAAATTGTAGTTGTTGATGACAATGTTATTATTGCAGTACATGTAATTTGTTGTGTGACTCCGCTCACGGATGGATGGTAATGTTGGGCTGATGCATAATGTGTAGTTTTATTGGTAATTCTAACGTATGTTTGGCCTGCCGTAGTAGCAGACCTAGTATTTAATACATTGAAAATAACAAAATAAGTCCCTGCAGTCAAAGAAACACTCAAAATATCGTACCATGTATTAGACGTAGCTAATTGAACATCTGTGGACAATGTTGCAAAAGTACTCTGAATTGAACCACCAGAAGGACCAGTAGCACCTGTTAATCCTGTTGCTCCAGTTAACCCTGTAGCCCCCGGCGGTCCTTGTGGTCCAGTTGCACCAGTAGCACCAATTGGACCCTGTAAACCAGTGGCTCCTGTAGCCCCTTGTCCTGTTGCTCCTGTTAATCCAGTAGCGCCTTGAAAACCTTGAGGACCCTGAAGACCTGTTGCTCCAGTAGCACCAATTGGACCTTGCAATCCAGTTGCACCTTGAGGACCCTGAAGACCTGTTGCTCCAGTAGCACC
>CAZYLC010000088.1:571-2237 GCA_964648755.1 uncultured Thermodesulfovibrio sp. | reverse complement strand
CCTTCTGGCCGCTGGCCATGGCGCGGGAGCTGGACGACGCGCTGCTCGATCTGCGCTTCAACGAACCCACGCTCGGCGTGCTGGTGCTGCGCACCGAAGGCGATGCCGCGAAGGTGCTGGCCTATGATGCCCTGCTGGCCGACCACCCCCAGGATTGGTTCCTGCGCGAGGTGCGGCACTTCCTCAAGCGCGTGTTCAAGCGGCTCGATCTTACCTCTCGTAGCCTGTTCGCGCTGATCGAGCCTGGCTCCTGCTTCGCCGGCAGCCTGGCGGAACTCGCCTTTGCCGCCGACCGGCAGTACATCTTCGCTGGCCTGCGGGCCGGAGAGAATCGCGCGCCGGCGGCGCTTGCTCTTTCGCCGCTCAATTTCGGCGCCTACCCAATGTCCAACGGGCTATCGCGCCTGGCTGCCCGCTTCTGGGGCGAACCGCAGACGCTTGATGCCCTGCGCAGCCGCGTTGGCGAACAATTCGCGGCAGAGGCAGCGGAAGAGGTCGGCCTTGTCACCGCCGCCTATGACGAGGCGGATTGGGATGATGAGATCCGCCTGGTCCTCGAGGAGCGCGCCTCCTTCTCTCCTGATGCGCTGACGGGGATGGAGGCCAATCTCCGTTTTGTCGGGCCGGAGACGATGGAAAGCCGCATTTTTGGGCGGCTGTCCGCTTGGCAGAACTGGATCTTCCAGCGCCCCAACGCGGTGGGCGAGAAAGGCGCACTCAAGCTCTACGGCACCGGTGTACAGCCGGAGTTCGACAAGGAACGGGTGTGAGGCAGGCTGGACCGAACAAGACAGGAGGGACGCGATGCCGGACGGCATGATGGTGGATTACGATGGGTTGATCCCAAATAACGTCGGGCTCAACCAGGATGCGCGCCTGCGCAAGGCCCTGGAAACCTGGCATCCCGGCTACATCGACTGGTGGAAGGAGATGGGGCCGGAAGGGTTCCAGGAAAGCCTTGTCTATCTGCGCACCGCCGTCAGCGTCGATCCCAAGGGCTGGGCGCGCTTCGGCTATGTGCGCATGCCGGAATACCGCTGGGGCATCCTACTGGCGCCAGCGGTGGAAGGGCGGAAGATCGGCTTCGGCCAGCACAAGGGCGAACCCGCCTGGCAGGAGGTTCCCGGCGAATACCGCGCTATGCTGCGGCGGTTGATCGTCATCCAAGGCGACACGGAGCCGGCATCCGTTGAACAACAGCGGCACCTCGGCAAGACCGCCCCCTCCCTCTACGACATGCGCAACCTGTTCCAGGTGAATGTCGAGGAAGGGCGGCACCTGTGGGCGATGGTGTATCTGCTGCAGAAGTATTTCGGCAAGGACGGGCGCGAAGAGGCCGAGGAGCTGCTGCGCCGCCGCTCCGGCAGCCAGGATGCGCCCCGCATGCTCGGCGCCTTCAACGAGGCGACGCCGGACTGGCTCTCCTTCTTCATGTTCACTTTCTTCACCGACCGCGACGGCAAGATGCAGCTGGAGGCGCTGGCGCAGTCGGGCTTCGACCCCCTCTCGCGCACCTGCCGTTTCATGCTGACGGAGGAAGCCCACCACATGTTCGTGGGCGAAACTGGCGTGCAGCGCATCGTCGAACGCACGGCGCAAGCGATGAACGAGGCCGGGATCGAGGACCCAACGGATGTGGAGCGCGTGCGCGCCCTCGGGGTGATCG
>CAZYLC010000088.1:0-561 GCA_964648755.1 uncultured Thermodesulfovibrio sp. | reverse complement strand
CGACCTGCCGCTGGTGCAGAAGAAGATCAATCTGCACTTCTCGCTTACCCTCGACCTGTTCGGCAACGAGGTCTCGACCAACGCTGCCAACGCCTACAACGCCGGGCTCAAAGGCCGTTACCGCGAGGACAAGATCGAGGACGACCACCGCTTGCTCGATTCCACCTATCCCGTGCTGCGGCTGAAGGACGGACGCATCGTGCAGGAGCAGGTGCCAGCCCTGTCCGCCCTGAACATGCGCTTGCGCGACGATTACGTGGCCGATTGCGAGGCCGGGGTGTCGCGCTGGAACCGCGTGCTGGAGAAGGCGAACATCCGCCGTATCGGCGAATTCTCCGGCGCCCATGTCACGCCCGAGGGCGAAGTGGTAGACGCCGCCACCTGGGCGGCACGGCGGGATTCCTGGCTGCCCTCGGCCGATGACGGGCTGTTCCTTGAGGGGCTGATGCGCCCCGAATACACCCCCGGCCGCTATGCTCCCTGGATCGCCCCGCCCAAAGTCGGCATCGACGGCAAGCCGGGCGATTTCGAGTATGTAAAGCTACACATGGCGTGAAACCC
>CAZYLC010000087.1:0-2365 GCA_964648755.1 uncultured Thermodesulfovibrio sp. | reverse complement strand
CGCATCCTTCCGGGCGCGGGCGGCGGAATCATTGCAGAAACATTTGTGAAACATGAAAAAATGTCCATGTTCCTGCCAGCGCGCCTCGTGGCGCTTGTTGGGGTGGCCGCGGCAGGTAGTGTGACGCTGGTCGAAAGCAGGGACGCAAGGGCGGAGCGGCCGGGCACAGCGCGGCTGCGCGCCCTGCTGTTCCGACGGGCAAGGCCGGGAAGGGGGAAACCGTTCGTGCGACTGAATGCAAAGGACCTTGCGTCTGCGGCGCTGCTGATGACGTTTGCCGTCGTCGGCTTCTGGATCAATGCGGAGGATCACGCCATCGGCACCGCCCGCCGCATGGGCCCGGGCTATATGCCGATGTTGGCCTTTGGTCTTCTGGCTGGGCTTGCCTTGCTTGTCTTTCTGATCGGGCTGTTCAACGGCCCGGATCCGCTGGTGCCCTGGAGCCGGACGGATGTGCTGGCGGTGCTGGCGGGGATCGGCGCGGCGGTGGCGATCACCTGGATCTTGGCGCTGCAACCGGGGGCGATTTCGCGCAACTGGTATCCCCTCGGCTTCGGGTTGTTCGTCGGCTGCCTGATCGCCGCCATCGCGGAACGATGGCGAAAACTGGCCCTTGTCATCGCCGGCATGGTGCTGTTCGGCATCGTGCTCGATGTCGGCGGCCTGTTCCTGGCCATCGCGCTGTGCATCGGTGTGGCCGCCACCGCTGATGAGACGCAGACGGTGAAGGGCGCGATCGCGCTGATCCTATTCCAGATCGTGCTCTGCTGGTTCGTGTTCATCAAGGAACTCGACATCCGCGTGAACATTTGGCCGCAGTTCTGATGCCGAGGACCGCATCCCCATGGAAACGCTAATCGCAAACCTGGCGCACGGCTTCGGCGTCGCCTTTTCCGCCAAGAACCTCCTTTTTTGTCTGATCGGCTGCCTGATCGGCACGGCGATCGGCGTGCTGCCGGGCATCGGGCCGGTTGCCACTATCTCGCTACTGCTGCCCATCACCTTCGGGCAGGAGGCGACCACCGCCATCATCATGCTGGCGGGCATCTATTACGGCGCGCAGTACGGCGGCTCCACCACCTCTATCCTGCTCAACCTGCCGGGCGAGGTGAGCTCGGTCGTCACCACTCTCGAAGGCTACAAGATGGCCCGCAACGGGCGGGCGGGCGCGGCGCTGGCCATCGCCGCCATCGGCTCTTTCTTCGCCGGCACGGTGGGGACGGTTCTGGTGGCTGCCTCTGGCCCGATCCTGACGGAGGTCGCCCTCTCCTTCGGGCCGTGGGAGTATTTCTCCCTCATGCTGCTCGGCCTGATCATCTCCGCCGTGCTGGCGCAGGGGTCGGTGCTGAAGGCGATCGCCATGGTGGTTCTGGGGGTCGGGCTTGGCCTTGTCGGCACCGATGTGCAGACGGGCCAGCAGCGCTTCACCTTCGGCATCCCCGAACTGTCGGATGGCATCGGCTTCGTCTCCATCGCCATGGGCATGTTCGGCATCGCCGAGATCATCCTCAATCTGGAGCGACTGGAAGCGCGGGAAGCGCTCAAGACCAAGGTCGGCAGCCTGTGGCTGACGAAGGAGGAATGGAAGCGCGCCACCCCCTCTGTTCTGCGCGGCACGGCTTTGGGCTCGGTGCTCGGCATCCTGCCAGGTGGCGGCGCGGCGCTCGCCTCCTTCGGCTCCTACATGATGGAGCGGCGGATGTCGAAATACGGCCACGAATTCGGCACCGGCGCCATCGAAGGTGTGGCCGGGCCGGAGGCTGCCAACAACGCCGCGGCGCAGACTTCCTTCATCCCGCTGCTCACCCTCGGCATCCCGGCCAATGCGGTGATGGCGCTGATGGTCGGCGCCCTTATCATCCAGGGCATCCAGCCGGGGCCGCGCATGGTGGAGGCGCAGCCCGACCTGTTCTGGGGCCTGATCGCCAGCATGTGGATCGGCAACGTCATGCTGCTGATCATCAACCTGCCGCTGATCGGCATGTGGGTGAAGCTGCTGGAGGTGCCGTACCGCTATCTCTATCCGTCGATCTTGATCTTCTGCGCAATCGGCGTCTATTCGCTGCAGAACAACGTCTTCGACGTCTACCAAACGGCGCTGTTCGGCATCTTCGGCTACATCTGCGCCAAGCTGCGGCTAGAGCCAGCGCCAATGCTGATCGGCTTCGTCCTCGGCCCGATGATGGAGGAGCACCTGCGCCGCGCCATGCTGCTGGCCCGCGGCGATCCCATGGTGTTCATCCAGCGGCCGATCAGCGGCGTGCTGCTCGGCATCGCCGCCATCGCATTGATCGCCATGCTGCTGCCCAATCTGCGCCGGAAGAAGGACGAAGCGCTGGCCGGCTAGTTCTCCGCCCCGGGCGGG
>CAZYLC010000086.1:2011-2377 GCA_964648755.1 uncultured Thermodesulfovibrio sp. | reverse complement strand
TGAGCAGGAAAGCCAGGGTCAGCCCGCTGCCCAGCAGCATCCATCTAAAGATGAGCACATAGTAGGCAATCCAGGCCCAGCGCTCCCCTCGGGCAAACCTCAGAGCGTGGGCCGCCTCATGCGCGGCGAGGGCCACATCCTTCACCGTGCGTCCCTCGGCGGTCTCCCGCCGGAGCCACACCACCCGGAAGATGGGGAAGAACCCGTCCTGGCGGCTCAGCCTCCAGGGGATACTCCGCTTTCTGAGCAGATACCCCCCGGAAAAGGGAAGCACCACCCCGGCCTCCCGCTCCCGCCGGGTGCGCTCGAGGTAGTAGGCCAGCAACGAGGCCAGCAACATGCCCAACAGTAAAAGCTCCAGCGCCA
>CAZYLC010000086.1:0-1902 GCA_964648755.1 uncultured Thermodesulfovibrio sp. | reverse complement strand
GCCCTTCTTGTTCCCAAGGGCGGTGCCGATGCGAGTCCAGCGGGTCTTCTGCTCACCGTCCTTGGTGTACTCCACGGGCGTGAACACCTTGTAGGGCCCCTCGCCCACCGGCAGCTCCTCCGCCACCACCACCGCCTTGCCCTGGGCGGGGATGGCATCCAGAAGCAGGGTCAACCCCTTGCTGTTCACAAACCCCGCCCCGATGCGGTTCCAGAAGGTCTTTTCGTCGCTGACCTCCACGGGCACAAAAACTCCGTAAGCACCACTGTTTTCCATATTTCCTCCTTACCCGGCCTGCCTTGTGGTCAGGGCTTATGGGTTTGACATCCTTATTGACGGGGCGTTAGCCCCCTGGGTCATGCTTTTCTTACCCCCCTCGATCTCCACAGCGAGCCTCGAGGGGGGTAAGACGCTCTTTTCTAGCCCCGATACCGCTCTTCCCCCCACCGCGCCAGGGGTGCGAAGTCGCTGTCTGCCAGCGCCTCCTCCAAAGTGGGGAAGTAGCGCCACTCCACCCCCCAGGGGTGATCCACCGTCCCCATCGCCCCGCCCCAGTCGGGGTTGGCGCGGGTGAGCGTCCGGTTGTCCTTTTTGACCATGTAGCCGTAGCTGCCTCTAAGGGTCTTGTATTCCATTGCTATACCTCCTATTCCGCTAAAGCCTGAACGATCTCCAGCCGCCCCATCCGCTTGAGCACCCACACCGCCTCCTGCCCTCCTCGCTCTACTTAGCGGGGCCTCCCGCCGCCGGAGGCGGCGGGGCCCCCTGGTTCTTCCTACCCCCCTTCTGAAGGGGCAAGAAATCCTCACCCTCACGCTCTTTCTGCTACCATCAGAGCATGAAGCCCCACATCCGCTACCGGAGTAACGGCTTCCTGCTCTACCCGCCCTCCAACCTACGGGGCGAGGCGGCCCAGGCCTTCCTCCAGTTCAGCCAGGACTACTTCCGAGCCCTGGCGAAGCGCTACGGGGAGACGGTGCACCTCGAGGTCGAAGGCAACCGGCTGCTGGCCGACCTCTCTCAGGCCCCCCGCACCCTCCGGGCTACACGACGGCTTGGACGGCAATAAAAAAAGAACCTTCCAAGGAAAAGGACTATCCTCGGAAGGAGAGAAGGACGGAAGGGCCTAGCTGACGAAGCCAATCGAGTCGTCCAGCGCTTTGAGGAACGCCAGATAACCCCGAACCACCGGAGCTTCACCCTTGACCCGCAAAGCAGGGATATTCCAAGAGTGATCTTCTTCGATGATGATCTCGAAGAGAGCGGCGACTTCGCGGGCCTTTTCGATGTTCCCAAACACAACTACTTCCATTGTTTACCTCCAGAGACAGTAATACTATATTACTTTTGCTTGACCTTTCCAAGGCCGTTTATTACCATGAAAGACGGAAGGGACGTTGTTCCCTCCAGAGACCGCAAATGGCCGGGCATTCCCGGTCATTTTGCGTTAAGCTGAATCCATGCCCAAATCCACCTTTCATCTCAAAAGCCGTCGGGTGGTCTACCACGCCTTTGAGCCAGGCGAAAGCCCGGCTGATCTCTACGCCTTCCTGAGTAAACTGCACCAATCGTTGAACGAACCCCTGGAGGCTACGCTGGAAGAAGATCGCCTCGAGGTGAACCTCGAGCGTGCCCCCAAAGCCTGGGAGCTTCTGAACAAACTGCGCTCGGGCGAGCTTCGCCCCTCCTACGACGGCGAATATATCCGCTTCAACAAGCCCACCCCGGCTAACTAAAAAAGAACCTCCCGAAGACAAGGACTATCCTCGGAAGGCGAAAGGGCTTGCCTGCTATGCGACCATGCGGGCCTTGAGCGTCGCCGCCAGGGCGTCCAGATCGGCCTGGGAGACTTCCTCTCCCGCCAGGAAGCGGTCGAGGGTGGAAAGCTCCTCCGCCCCCAGC
>CAZYLC010000085.1:0-2551 GCA_964648755.1 uncultured Thermodesulfovibrio sp. | reverse complement strand
ACCTCCTTTTTTTAAAGTTTAAAAAATTTTAACATACTTTCTCCCCTCTGTCAAGGGGGCAGTTTCCTCGTCACAATTGCTTCTCTGACTTACAACAGTAATCATTAGCAATTTGTCTGCCAGAGGTTAAAGGTTGAATTTTAAAAGTTTATCTATATTTAAATGTATTCTTCGAAACACACAATGTTGAATTATGGACACAGTGGAAGGAGATTCCTCGTAGACCCTTCGCCTACGGCTCAGGGCTTCGCTTCGGCTCGGAATGACAGCCTTACTCTGTAATTCCGACCCCGAGCAAAGCGAGGGGGAGTAATCCCATCCTTTTTTCCGTAATGGAGCATATCAGAGATTCCTCGGGACATTGAGTCCCTCGGAATGACTCTCTCTTTGTCACCCCGAGCATTAGCGAGGGGTCTCCTCAATGTGGAAGGGATTCCTCGGCACTTCGTACCTCGGAATGACAGGATGGGAAGCCTCGGAATGACAGGAGGGGAGGTCTCGGAATGAAAGAGAGAGTGTCTCGGGATACTTTCTTTCTGTCACTCTGAGAGACATTGTCCCGAAGAGTCTCCTCCTCCCTTTTTGTAACTCTGACATTGAGCGATAGCAAAGGGACAGGGTCTCATCCCTTAGCTTTTCAATAATTCATATAATAGTAAGTCAAGGCTGAGGGAACGGGATTGTCTCAAAGAAAGATTGGCATTATAAAGAAGGTGATAAATTTTTTCATCTGTGTAGGGCTTTCTTGAGTAATACCAATTTAATGCTCCTAACACCATATCAGCATCGGTAGTTTTAATTTGTTCAAGTATTTTGAAGGCTTTTTCAGTGTCCTTTCTCTCTATTGCGTCAATAAGGTCAAAGGTCTTATACTCTGCAACCTCTGAAAGAATCTCTTTTATGTCAGATAAACCCAATTGATTTTTTTCTGTAAGCAGAGAAATCTTTTCAATTTCAGAGGAAAGGAGTCCTGGTTGCCCATTTGTTATGTCAATGAGATAGGAAATAGCATCAAATTTTAAATTTATTCCCTGTTCAGAGGCTTTATATGATATCCATTCTTCTAAATCTCTTTCACCAATATCAAGATTAAAGGAGCTGATTCTTTCACCTCTTATAAAATCCAGTTCATCGGGTATCTCTTTGGTTGATGTATTTGAGAGAATAATGAGGCTAATTGGAGGGGCTAAAGCCTTTTTCACCTTATTAAGCCATTCTATTCTTTTTTCTGTTTTCTTAATCTTTTCAAAGTTGCTCACTATCAGTATCCTTTTTTCTGCAAAGAGTGAGTGAGTGGTCATCAAAGCTGTAGTGTCAACTTCCTCAGGATATTCATAGGATTCTATAGTGATAGGGTTGAAATTTTTACGAATTAATCTTACTGCTTCAAAGAGAAAAAAGGGTTCTGTGGCAAAGAGGAAATAAATTTTTTCAGGAAGTGCCTTTTTTATCTGTTCTTCAAATCTTTGAATCTGTAACATCAAAAATCAACTTTCTAATTAAATCATCACATATGTCCCTCATCAAACTTTCAATGGCGAAGTTTCTATCGGCAATCACTCTCTGAAGGTCTCTTGATGTTCTGAAAACTGTTCTGAAAGGAGAAGTTGGATTAAATTCACTTAGCTTTTCTCCATGCTTGGTGTGAAGGATTGCCTTTACATCAATTTGCACTTCGTATTCCACTGTTGTAAGCCCTATTTCAGAGAGGGTTATTAGTCTATAGTTTTTTATTTGAAGGTCAAGTATTTTTTCTGCAGTGGAGGTTAAAGTAAATCCATTTTCAGAGAGACTTTGATAGGCAATTTTTCGCAGTTTATCCTGAAGACCTGGTTCAAGAGTGAGATTTTCAACATTTCTCAAATATATTTCCTGAAAAGGCAAATCAGCTTTTGTATAAATGCTATATCCGCAGCTGAAGGTGAAAAGGCTAAAGAGAATTAAAGCTAATACAAAAATTTTTCTCATAATCTTATCCCTGCAATTTTATTTAGACGAAACATAACTTATAATAGCACCTTTTAGCTATCCCTTCACCACTATATTTACAAGCTTGCCTTTTACGGGGATAACTTTGAGAATCTCTTTACCAATTATCCATTGCTTAACTTTTTCATCTTCAAGAGCAATCTTTACTATTTCTTCATCACTCATGCCCTGAGAAATCATTATTTTTGAACGTACTTTACCGTTTATCTGTACCACAAGCTCTATTTCCTGTTCACGGGCAAGGGATTCATCATAAAAAGGCCAGGGTTGATTGAGGATAAAACCCTGCTCACCAATCTCTTTCCAAAGTTCCTCTGCTAAATGAGGTGCAAAAGTGCTTAATAAAATCAAAAAGTTTCTAATGGCAAACTTGAATATTTGGCGCTCTTGTTCTGTTTTTGGCTCATAGCCATAAACTTCATTAACGAATTCCATAAGACGAGCAATTGCTGTGTTGAACTGGTATTCCTTTTCTATATCAAGGGTTACCCGTTTTATTGTTCTGTGAATGAGGCTTAAAAGTTCTGAGGCTTGAGGCTTAAAATTTAACTCTGAAGGAGTT
>CAZYLC010000084.1:0-2823 GCA_964648755.1 uncultured Thermodesulfovibrio sp. | reverse complement strand
AAGGGACTATGCTGATGAGATAGTCTATGCCTTTGAGTTTCTAATGCTATTAAGAATGCGTCATCAGTATGAACAAGTTTTAAAAGGGAACATGCCTGATAATTTTATTGATCCCGAATCATTAAGTAATCTTGAAAAAAAATTATTAAAAGATACTTTCCAGCTTATCTCCAAACTACAGGATATTCTCATTGAGAGATATAAGCTGATGATTATATAGAAATGATTAAATTCTTAAAAAAAACTAAAGAGAAAAAGATTATATCAAAACAACCTATAAGTGAAACTAATTTTGTTGTTGTTGATACAGAACTTACAGGTTTAAATGAATTTAGGGACAATATAATAGCTATCGGCGCAATAAAAATGAAGGGAAGAACTATAAAAATAGGGGATGTTTTTTACAGGACAGTAAGCCCGTCCACAAAAAAATTCAGAAGGGAAAGTATAATGATTCATGAAATTACTCCCTCTGAACTTGAAAAATGTCCCGAAATAAAACCAATTCTGAGAGAATTCATAAAATTTGCCACAGACAGTATAATTGTAGGACATTGTGTTGATATTGATTTAGCCTTCCTGAAAAGAGAGATAAAAAGTAACATCGGAGAAATTTTTGAACCCTTTGCCATTGATACTCTTTTAATTTACAAATGGCTTATAAAAAAAGAAGTTCTACCCTCTGAGTTTTCCAATAAAAATTCCTTAGAAGATATTGCTTTATCCTTAGGTATTGAAGCAAAGGATTTACATGATGCTCTTTCAGATGCCTTTATAACTGCCCAAGTTTTCCAAAAGTTGCTTGTCTATTTATCAGATTTAAAAATATTTACAATTGAAGAGTTATTAAACATAACATCTACTGAAGGTTTTAGTTATCAAAATATTACAAAAAAAGAAGCTTATCAATTTTAGGAGGAAGGGCTATGAAAAAAGAGATTTTAGAATCATCGGAATTTAAAGACATTGTGAAAAGTAAAAACTCAGTCTCTCTTATTCTTACAGCATTAGAGTTAATTCTTTATTTTGGATTTGTTTTATTAATTGCTTACAACAAGGAATTTCTTGGCCAGAAAATTTATGGTCCTGTAACCATAGGTATACCTATAGGGATAGGAGTAATAGTTTTAAGCTGGGTACTTACCGGCATTTATGTTCTATGGTCAAACAAGAGTTATGACGAAAGGGTTTCTAAGATGAAAGAAAAGTTAGGAGGCGAATGATGCAAGAGACTGTTTTAGGACAACCAACATTAACGGGTATATTATTTTTCCTATTATTTGTTGCAGCAACACTTTACATAACCTATTGGGCTGCAAAAAGAACCAGAACAACAGCAGAGTTTTATGCAGCTGGCAGAAGTATTACAGGACTACAGAATGGTCTTGCCCTTGCTGGAGATTACATGTCTGCAGCAAGTTTTCTTGGAATCGCTGGGCTTGTGTCTCTTAAGGGTTATGATGGGCTTATCTATGCTGTAGGTTGGCTTGTTGGATGGCCTATTGTAATGTTTTTAATCGCAGAACCTTTGAGGAATCTTGGTAAATATACCTTTGCAGATGTTGTGGCCTACAGACTTAAACAGAGGCCTATTAGGACTGCTGCTGCAACAGGTGCATTAATTACTGTTCTTTTTTACTTGATTGCACAAATGGTTGGTGCAGGATCTCTAATAAAATTAATGTTCGGTCTTCCCTATGAAATAGCAATAATCATAGTAGGAGGATTAATGATTGCTTATGTTTTATTTGGTGGAATGCTTGCAACAACTTGGGTTCAAATCATAAAAGCCTGTCTTCTTCTCGGAGGTGCTACAATTTTAGTATTTCTCACTCTTTATCAATTTGGATTTAATTACGTTGAACTATTTTCCAATGTTACCCAAAAATATTCTGAAAAATTCGTTCAACCTGGTGGTTTAATAAAAAATCCTATTGATGCCATATCACTTGGTATCGCTTTAATGTTTGGTACCGCAGGGCTTCCCCATATTTTAATGAGGTTTTATACTGTTCCAGATGCTAAGGAAGCAAGAAAGTCAGTTTTTTATGCAACTGGATTCATAGGTTACTTTTATATTCTTACCTTTACAATTGGTTTTGGTGCTGCAGCCCTCGTAGGGCATGAAATAATAAGCAAAATCGATAAGGGTGGCAATATGGCTGCACCTTTACTCGCTGAAGCACTCGGTGGAGAAATTTTCTTAGGCTTCCTGGCCGCCGTTGCTTTTGCAACAATTTTAGCAGTTGTGGCTGGTCTAACCCTCGCAGGTGCCTCTGCTGTCTCCCATGATATCTATGTTGGCGTTGTAAAAAGAGGGAAAGCCGATGAAAAACAAGAGGTAAAAGCAGCTAAAATAGCTACTCTTTGCCTTGGACTTTTGGCAATAATTCTTGGAATTGTGTTCAAGGGTCAGAATGTGGCATTTATGGTAGGGTTAGCTTTTGCAGTAGCTGCGTCAGCTAATTTCCCAGCTTTATTCATGTCTATATTTTGGAAAAAGTTCACCACACAGGGGGCTGTGTGGAGCATATACACAGGACTTGTATTAAGTGTTGTATTAATAATTTTAAGTCCAACAGTTTGGGTTGATATATTCAAAAATTCTCAACCTATATTCCCCTTGAAAAATCCTGGAATTGTCTCCTTTTTCGGTTCTTTTATTGCTGGTATTATTGTCTCTCTCCTTACAAAAGAGAAAGAGGCAGAAGAAAAATTTGAAACTGAAAAAATAAGATCCTATATTGGTATAGGTGCTGAATAAAAATAAAAAATGTTAAAATTAATAGAAAAAAAGGAGGTAAAAGCATGACACAAGGAATT
>CAZYLC010000083.1:0-3700 GCA_964648755.1 uncultured Thermodesulfovibrio sp. | reverse complement strand
GAGATTTAGTATGTGCAATATGGCAATTGAAGCAGGAGCTAAAGCAGGTATAATCGTGCCTGACAAGATTACAGAAGATTATGTGAAAAATCGTGCCAAAAGAGCTTATAAATTCTATAATTCAGACTCAGATGCAACTTATAATGAAATAAAGGAATATGACTGTTCAAAAATTACTCCAGTAGTTGCATGCCCTCATCTTCCTTCTAATGTGAAACCTGCTAATGAGCTTTCTCACGTAAACATAGACCAAGTAGTGATAGGTTCATGCACTAATGGAAGGCTTGAGGACTTAAGGGAAGCAGCAACGGTTTTGAAGGGAAGAAAAGTGCATCCTGAGGTAAGAATGATAATTATACCAGCTACACAAAAAATTTACATGGAAGCATTAAAGGAAGGACTTATAGAGATATTTATTGAAGCGCAAGCTGTGGTTTCACCTCCCACTTGCGGTCCTTGCCTCGGAGGACATATGGGTATTCTTGCAAAAGGAGAGAGAGCAATTGCTACAACTAACAGAAACTTCGTAGGTAGAATGGGACACCCTGAAAGCGAGGTATATCTCAGCAATCCAGGGGTTGCTGCTGCAAGTGGAGTGCTTGGTAGAATTGGAACACCTGAAGAATTAGGGCTTTAGATTAGATAAAATTTTTTGCTCTAATTTACGCATTTTTCTTGCACGCTTTTCTGATACTTCATGGTCATAGCCAAGGAGATGAAGTATTCCATGCACAAGAAGGCGAGTTATCTCTTGCCATAGAGAGACTTCATACTCTCTTGCCTGAATTTTGGCTTTTTCAGGATTAATAAGTATCTCTCCGAGATAGAGTTCTTTTGATATGTTTATATCCTCTAAATATGAAAAGGACAAAACATCGGTAACATATTTCTTCCCGCGATATTTAAAATTAATCTCTCTCATTCTTTCGTTACCTATTAAAACTATTGATATCGTTAGAATTTGATTTTTCTCAAATTGAAATTTGCTGAATTCTTTGGACTGATATAAATATTTTATTATTTGACTTGCAATTTTTTTTAATCTCTTCGATGAGAGTTTAATCTTTCTTTGTCTATTAAGAACTTCAACTAAGATTTTCAATCTTTCTTTCTCTATTTTGTATTTCTGGATAGGGAATTCTTCTATGAAAAATCCCAGTTAATACATGTTCAAATCTCTTTTTAATTTCTATTAAATCTTTTAGCGTAATCTCACATTCATCAAGCTGTCCATCAAGAAAAATATTTTTTATAATTTTATCTATAAGATTGGAAATTCTTGCAGGAGTAGGATCGTCAAGAGTCCTGGCAGAGGCTTCAATAGCATCTGCAAGCATAATTAGAGCAACAAGCTTTGTTTGCGGTTTAGGTCCTGGATAACGATAATCCATCTCAGGTGGTGGAGATTCCTGTTCTTTCAGAGCTTTCTGATAAAAATAAGTAATCAGAAAAGTGCCATGATGTTGCTGAATAACATCCTTTATTATTTCTGGTAGATTATATTCTTCAGCAAGCTCGACTCCGTCTTTTACATGGGAGATTATAATCATACTACTTAAATGAGGATTTAGTTTTTCATGTTTACTAATACAGCCCGTTTGATTTTCTATAAAATATTCAGGCATTCTAACTTTTCCTATGTCATGATAATAGGAGGCTACTTTTGCTAAAAGTGGATTTACTCCTACAACCTCTGCAGCAGATTCTGCAAGACTTCCTACTATCATACTGTGATGATATGTCCCTGGGGCCTCTACTGAAAGATATTTCATTAAAGGATGGTCTATATCAAGAAGTTCTATTAAACTTAAAGGAGTAGCTATTTTGAATACCTTTTCTAAAGCAGGTAAAAATAAAAAACAAAGGGACGATACGGAAAAACCATTAATAAAGGAAAAAACTATCAAAAAATAAACTGATTCAAAGGTAACCTCCTCTGTAATAAATAAAATTGATAGAGAGGAGATAATTGTTAATAATACTATATAAAATCCTGCAGTTATGATATCGCTTCTCTTCTTTACTCTAATTAGACTAAAAGCCGCTATTAGACAAGTAATAAAGACATAGAGGGGGAAAAGAGAAGTTTTTATCCAAATTCCTATCATTAAACTTAGTACAAGGGAAAAAATTATAGCAGTATGAAAATCAAAAATCATCACAACGATTACCGCACCTATTGCTAAAGGTATACCAAAATAGTGAATTAAAGGATTTTCAATACTTAACCCCTTTGAAAAAATAAAAAATAAGTATTCAAATACTTTACCAATCAATAAATTTAAGATTAAAAGGCTGCTAAGAAGGATTAACATCTTTTTCTTTTTTAGGTAGCTTGGTTTATATCTTTGTAAGTCTCTATAGAAAAAGACAAGAAGAATAAAAACTAAAATCGTACTTCCTAAAAAAGACAATATTCCCAATTTATAATCATGTAGTAATAAAGAGATTAGAAAGGATAATAGAATAATAGGATAAAGGGCTTCCTTATCGATAAACTTTTTATGTTGCTTACCATTTTTTGTTTCTTTAAATCTTTCAATAAATTTTCTTAAATAATTTCTATCTGTTTTTACTGGTTTAAGAGTCTGGCTGTCTTTCGTGTTTTTCATAAGCTTTTATAATCTCCTGAACAAGTCTATGCCTTACCACATCTTTTTCAGTAAAATATACTATTTTTATCCCCTCAATGTCCTTAAGTATTTTCAAAGCTTCAACCAATCCAGAAGTTTTTTGAGGTGGAAGGTCAATTTGAGTTATATCACCGGTTATAACGGTTTTTGAACCGAATCCGAGCCTTGTTAAATACATTTTCATTTGTTCAGTTGTCGTGTTCTGTGCTTCATCAAGAATTATAAAAGCATCATTAAGCGTCCTTCCTCTCATAAAGGCAAGAGGAGCAATCTCAATAGCTCCTTTTTCAATTAGTTTTGAGGCTCTATCAAGGTCAAGCATGTCATAGAGAGCATCATAAAGAGGTCTAAGATAGGGACTGACTTTTTCCTCAATGGCACCTGGAAGGAATCCTAATTTCTCTCCTGCTTCAACAGCTGGTCGGACAAGAACAATTCTCGATACTATTCGACTAAGCAGGAAATGTATCGCCATTGCCATAGCAAGATAAGTCTTACCTGTTCCGGCAGGACCGATTCCAAAAACAATATCATGTTTTAACATAGCTTCCATGTAAAGTTTTTGGGTTTCTGTTTTTGGTATTATTAGTCTTTTCTTTGAAGGTATTGGAATCCCACCTTTAAAAAGTCCTAATATGGAAAAAGGTTTACCTTCCTTGAGAGACTGGAGGGAATGCATTACATCTTCTGGTTTAACTACGTATCCTTCTTTATTAACAAGTCTTATTTCTTCTATTATTTTCTCTGCATGTTCTATATCCCTTTCTTCTTCTCCTTGAATAATGATTTTATTACCTCTAATACTCAATGTGACATTTAATACTTCTTCTATGAGTTTGAATATTTTATCTAACCCACCATGAATAAAGGGATACTCTTTTTCCTCATTAAGTTCGATAATACGTGCTATGGTTTCCCTCCTTTAGATGTCTCTTTTGTTTTTAATATAAAGTTTTCAAACCCCTTGTTCCTTAATTCCTCTGATATTTTTTTTGCCTGAGAAAACTTTGAATATTTGCCTATTCTTACTTTGTAAACGTCTTCTTTTGATAAGGTAACCTTATATC
>CAZYLC010000082.1:0-4028 GCA_964648755.1 uncultured Thermodesulfovibrio sp. | reverse complement strand
TGAGTTACAACCCTAAGGAACTTAGAATAGAAAATGGAAATTATAGAAAGGCATACACTGCTGTAGTAAGTAATGCTTCGTGCTACGGAGGTAGGTTTAAAATTGCACCAGATACTAACCTAATATCTCCCTTTTTCTCAGTTTTTCTATCTAAGACAAAATCAAAAATTAGATTAACTCTTCACATATTAGGTGTTTTTTTTGGAACACACATAAGGATGAAGGAAACAGATTATTTTAATGCAGAAACTCTAAAAGTAACAGGAGATGCCCATGTGCAGATTGATGGTGATTACTTCGGAAAAACTCCTGTAGAGATAAAACTCGTTAAAAATGCTCTTAGCCTTGTTTTCCCTGAATGATGTTAGCATTTGAAGGCTTTTGGCCCTTCTCAAACATAAGGGTTATGCTGATTCTTCTATTGCGAGGGTCTTTAGGATTATCCTGTATAAGAGGCATGGTATCAGCATATCCTACAACTCTTGCTATTTTCTCTGGATCAATACCATTCTGCTCGAGTTCTCTTCTTGCAGAAGATGCTCTCTCTGTCGAAAGTTCCCAATTAGTTATTTTACCACCTCTGAAGGGAACAGCATCTGTATGTCCTTCAATTGCAATTCTGGCATTTTCTTCCTTTATGTTTTCAGCTACTACCTTTAAAATTTGCTTTGCCTTTTCCGTGGGGGTAGAAGATGACAAAGGAAACATAGGTTCACCCTCAAGGTCAACAATTTGAATTCTCACTCCTCCCTCAACTGTTTCAATAATTATATGATCTTTTAATTCTTTCAATTTTTGTTCCACCGCCTCCTTAATCTGGTCCTTGAGTCTCTCCGCCATATTTTGTCCTGTAACAGGTTCAACTGTTGTCTTTATATCTTTATGGATTGATGAAGATTGCTCCATGAATGATCTTCCTGACTGTTGGAAGAGGTTAAAATTTCTAAAATAATCAGCTACGGCTGCCCTTTTTTCTGGTTCAACCATTGTAATAAGCCAAAGAAGAAGGAAAAATGCCATCATAGCTGTTACAAAATCAGCATATGCCACTTTCCAGCTTCCGCCATGATGTTCACCATGACTTTTCTTGATTTTCTTTATAATTACTGTTGTTTTGGATTTATCTGCCACTCTTTAATGCCCTAATTGCTTCTTCTAAATCATAAAAAGAGGGTCTTAAATGAGGAGGGATACTTCTTCGAGCAAATTCAACTGCTATTTGAGGGGCTGCACCTCCTACAAAGGAAACTAAAGCAGATTTTATCATGTTGAGATACTCCTTTTCCTCATTTACACTGGCATCAAGTTTTTTAGCAAGAGGACCTACAAAACCATAGCACATGAGGACTCCAAGAAATGTCCCTACTAATGCTGCACCAATACTGTGTCCTAATACCTCTGGTGGTTCCTTTATCTTTTGCATAGTTATGACAACTCCTAAAACCGCAGCTACAATTCCTAATCCTGGTAAAGACTCTGCCACTGTATTTAAATTTTTAGCAGGCGCTAACTCTGTTTCATGCAAAGTCTCCAATTCACTATCAAGTATACTTTCTAATTCATATGGAGACACTGTTGTTGTCATTACTGTTCGAAGAGTATCTGTAAGAAGTCCTAATGCGTGATGATTTTTTAAAAACTTCGGATATTTAGAAAATATAGCACTATTTTGAGGTTCTTCAACATCCTGCTCTATAGATATAAGTCCTTCTTTCCTTATCTTTGTAAATACTTCTGTCAATAATAATAAAGTTTCTAAATAGTCTTTTTTTGAATATCCCTTTCCACTAGTAATTATTCTAATCGATCCTTTTATTATAGATTTTAAAACATGTGACGGAGACATTATGATTATAGCACCTATAGCTGCTCCGAAAATTATCAAAAATTCAGCAGGTTGAAAGAGTACAGATAAGTTTCCCCGGGCTAGTATGTATCCACCAACAACAGAGCCTAATACAACTGCTGCACCTATAATAACAAGCATTAAATTTCCCTCTTCTGTCTCAAAATTTGTCTTTGTCTATGAAAGACAAACTTTACTATCTGGTCTCTCACGTCTTCGTCTATATTGACAAATTTTACACCAATTTTATATACATTTTCCATGCTTTCACAGTTTAAAACCTCTCCATAAACATAAAGAGCTAAGGGGGCAGGATTCTCTATGACCATTTTTAATTCTAATATATCGCCTGTTTCATAGGGATAATCTGATAGAAAGCTCATTCCTCCACCACTTATGTCCACTTTATTTAGAGGCAAAGATGAAAAGCCTTGCTGCTCCATAGTAATTATGCTAATAAGGAAATCAAGCTTTTGATTTATGATTTTTAACCACTCTGCAAGGGCTCTATCAAAGGGTTCTTCAGCAGGTTTTGTCATTATAAAAGTGATGTCTCCAGAGAGTCTTGCTTTAACCCTATCTTTCTCTGTTTCTGATAAAACTCTTATACCTAAAGGTATGTATGCTTCAACTCTTGAAAATTCTCTCATTAAACTGTCTCCGAAGTTATTCAATTATTATAATTATCGTAAAATTATAAGTTCAACTCTTCTGTTTTTAGCCCTTCCCTCAGGAGTTTCATTTGACTCTATGGGTCTATATTCACCGTATCCAGCTATTGTAAATCTATCGGGAGAGAGCCCCATTTGAATTAAAAAATGTAAAACTGAAGAGGCTCTTGTTGCTGATAATTCCCAATTTGATTTATAAACAGAATTTGAGGAAAGAGGGATATTATCAGTATGTCCCTCAATTGAGATTTTGTTTGGGATATCTCTAAGGTATTCTGTAATTCTTTTTAAAACTTCAATCGATTCCTGTTTAAGTTGAGCAGAACCAGAATCAAATAATAAAGAACTTGGAAGATTTATTATTATACCCCTAATATCTGATTTAACTTCTACCCCTGATATGTCATTTAGGAGCTTTTTTAAATCTTCAATTACAGCTTTATTTCTGTCCTCTTCAAAGGGAATAGGTTCATCTATTACTTTAAAGGCTTTTCTTAAAGAACCAGTAAATTTTTCTGCTTTCCATAAATCCATTGTAGATAGTGAAAAAAGGGCAACAAAAAAAGTAAACAACAAAGTAAGGAAGTCAGAATAGGAAATGAGCCATCTGTGAGTATTATCCTCTTCTTTTTGGGAATTTCTTCTTAATCTCATATTCTTTCTTTCTGTCTTTCTCTAATGAAAGACTCCAACTTAACTCTCAAATAGTATGGATTCATTCCAGCTTCTATACCAAGAATACCCTCTATCATTAACTCCATAAGAATAACTTCCTCTTCGATTTTATTAATAATACGCTTACTAATCGGAATAAACAAAAGATTAGCAGAACCCACTCCGTATATTGTTGCAACGAAAGCAGTAGCTATGCCAATACCTATCTTAGTAGGGTCTGTTACATTTTTTAGAACATGTATTAATCCTAATATTGCTCCAATAATTCCTATTGTGGGCGCATAACCTCCAGCTGATTCATATACCTTAGATGCTCTTTTCATCATATCCTCATAAGCTAATATTTCTCTCTCTAATGCTTCTTTTATTAAATCACCGTTTAATCCATCAATGATAAATGTAAGACCTCTTTTTAGAAAGGGATCTCTTACATTTTCCAACTCATTCTGTAAAGCTAAAAGCCCTCTTCTTCTGGCAAGAACAAGCAACTCAAGTATTGTATCGATAGTATCTTCGTAAGAAAGTTTTTTATTAAAAAATATTAACTTCAGTGAATTAATAGCAATTTTCAGATCCTTTAAGGAAAAACTCAGAAGAACAGCTCCTAAAGTACCTCCAAATACAATGATCGCAGCGGCAATCTGAACTAAATGGCCTGTAGTGCCTCCTTCAACAAGATTTCCTACAATAATAGCACTAATACCTATTATTAATCCCAAAATTGCAATTAAATCCATTACGTAAAGTATATAATTATTTAATTCTTAAATCAAGGGGTCGAGTTGCCTCAAATAAGAAATCTAAAAGAAAATACAAACCTCTTAGAGAAAACCCTC
>CAZYLC010000081.1:3349-4039 GCA_964648755.1 uncultured Thermodesulfovibrio sp. | reverse complement strand
TATCGTGAATGTTTCATAATTGAGATTTGCTCCCGTTATTCTATTAACATAGTCCACTAAAATGCGTTTTGCCTGCATATGGGTGTCCCAAATTTCTTCAGAGGGAATCCTCCAGGCTCGTACAAAAATTTCTGGTTCATTTGCCCAGCCAGGAAGATATTTATTGTATAATGCTTTAAAGGGCTCTGAAACCCACGTATATGGATGAACGCCATTTGTAATTGCATGAATTTCATATCCTGGAAACATTCTTTCAGATACTTCCTCATGTTTTTTAGAGACTCCGTTTATATATTCACTCAAGTTAAAGCCGAGTAAAGTCATATTAAGCATTCCATCTCCCGCAAGTTTTTTAATTAACCAAAGGGGAACAGGTTCACCGAGAATTTTTTGTACAAGGTCATAGGGAAATCGGTCATGACCAGCTTCTACAGGAGTATGAGTTGTAAAAACACACAAATTCTTAACTTTTTCCACGTCCCATACAAGTTCCTCTGACCAAACTTCCTCTAAGGGTCTTTTGAATCTATTAAGAAGTTCAAGTGTTAATAGGCTTGAATGCCCCTCATTCATGTGATATTTCCTTATAGTGAATCCAAGCTCTTCAAGCATTCTAACGCCACCGATACCGAGTATGATTTCTTGTTTTAAACGATAAGTAAGGTCTCCCCCATAGAGAAAATGGGTTAA
>CAZYLC010000081.1:0-3339 GCA_964648755.1 uncultured Thermodesulfovibrio sp. | reverse complement strand
ATTTTCGACTGTCAGGATCATTTTCAGGAAGATCAGTATCAAGGAATATTACGGGAACTTTACCTCCTGTGGTGCTCTCAATAACATAAAACCATGCGGAAATATAAATAGTTTTTCCCTCTATACTTATAGAGACTTTTTTATCAATTCTTTTAAGATATTTTTCTATATCCCAAGGGTCAGGGTGCTCTATTTGCCTACCGAAGGGATCAAGTTCTTGTTTAAAGTAACCCATTCGGTGTATTAGGGTTATTCCAATCATTGGAATTCTTAAGTCTGCAGCAGACTTGAGAGTATCCCCTGCTAAAATACCAAGGCCTCCGCTGTAGGTATGCATTTCCGGTCTAATCCCTATTTCCATGGAAAAATAGGCAATACTTGTATTTTTTATAAAAGATTCTAATTCCATATTCCCTCCTCTTTTAATTTCCTTATAAAAATTGCTATTGCTTTCTGACCTTTATCCCCCAAATCTAAGGAAAAATTATTTACATATGTATTAATGTGGGACATTATAACATTGTCATCAATTTCTTGGGCGTAATTTTTTATAAAGGGTATCACCTCTTGTATATTATTTTTTGAATACAATATGCTGTCTTTGATTATTTCTTCCAATATTTTTTTATCAATTTTATCCTTTTTAGCCACAATGCATCCAAGGGGGATAAGAGTTTTAGTTTCTTTTTTCCAAAATTCGCCAAGGTCTACTAATAAATTTAAACCAAGAGACTTATATACAAATCTACCTTCGTGAATTAGTACTCCCATGTCAACTTCATCTTTTTGTAGCAGCTCAAAAATTTTGTTGAAATTGACAAATTTAAGAGTGTAACTTTTATCAGAAAAATTCTTTTTCCAGTAAAACCACATAAGTGCAGAGGCAGTAGTAAGTTCCCCTGGTAAAGCTATTCTTATTTGATTTAATTTATAAAGTCTTTCTAAGTCCTTTACCACCACAACCGGACCAAATTCTGAAATAGCCCCTCCTGAATTAAGTAAATTATATTTTTTTTGTAAGTGATAGAAAGCATGCACCGAAACTTTTGAAATAGGTAATTTTCCTTTAATACACAAGTTATTAAGAGTTTCCACATCTTCAATGATAAAGTTGAATTTATAACCTCTTAAATGGATTTTTTCCTTAATCATTGCATAAAAGATAAAAGTATCATTTGGACAAGGCGATATACCGAAATTTAGCATAAAAATAATTTTACAGATATTGAAACATTTATGTAAACTATGGTATTTTAAAAAGTTAATATATAAAGTTAAGGAGGACAATTTTGGCAACCGCGAGATCAACAATTAAAAAGAGAAGTAAATCTGTATTAAAGAGAATAAGACAGGATGAAAAGAGAAGCTTAAGAAATCAAGCCTGGGAAACAAAAATTAAAACGGCAATAAAGAAAGTTGAAGAGGCTATTTTAAAAAATGAAAAAGAGATAATTTCAAATGTGCTGAATGAAGCAGTA
This sequence comes from uncultured Thermodesulfovibrio sp., assembly GCA_964648755.1. GTDB lineage: Bacteria > Nitrospirota > Thermodesulfovibrionia > Thermodesulfovibrionales > Thermodesulfovibrionaceae > Thermodesulfovibrio. The sequence continues at coordinate 1,861 of CAZYLC010000081.1, read as the reverse complement.
AAAACAATTAGTAAAGCTGCAGCAAAAGGTATTATCCATAAAAATACCGCATCAAGAAAAATATCAAGACTAATGAAAAAAGTCAATTCTGTGTTAGCAGTTACTACATCAAATAATTAAAAATTTTTTAGTCCTCGAAATTAATTCTTCGAGGACTTCTCCCCAATCTTCAGAAAGTTATTACTAACTTACAAGCAAATTTTTATATAATATTCAGATGAAAAGATTCTGGATAGTCCTTACCGTAATGCTTCCAACTTTCATAGAGATACTTGATACCACTATAAATAATGTTGCCTTGAGACATATTCAAGGTGATATGTCAGCGGGAACCGATGAATCCACTTGGATTATAACATCCTATCTTGTAGCGAATGCTGTAATTATTCCTATGGCGGGCTGGTTAAGCAGATTATTCGGAAGAAAAAACTATCTTATTTTTTCTATTACTTTATTTACAATCGCATCTTTTTTGTGTGGTATTGCATGGAATCTAAGCACTCTTATTTTCTTTAGAATACTTCAAGGGATTGGTGGTGGAGGGCTTCAACCTCTGAGTCAGAGCATATTGCTTGAGACATTTCCTAAAAATCAATACGGTAAAGCTATGGCAATTTACGGAATGGGAATTATTTTAGCACCCATTTTCGGTCCTTTGATAGGAGGTTGGATTGCAGATAACTTTTCTTGGAGATGGATATATTACATCAATATGCCTATAGGAGCGATTTCTATTCTAATGACCTATCTGGTTATAGAAGACCCACCGTATCTTAAGAGAGAAAAATTAAAAATTGATTATCCTGGCATCCTATTCCTATCTCTCGGCATAGGTTGTCTTCAGGTAGTTCTTGATAAGGGAGAAAGAGAGGATTGGTTTGAGTCTAATTTCATAATAATGCTGTCAATTGTCAGTATAGCAAGTCTCTTAGCCCTTCTGTGGTGGGAATTAAAAAAAGCAGAACATCCTGTGATTAATCTGAGATTATTCAAAGATAGAAATTTTTTCTTTGGTAATTTAGTGATGTTTTTTACCTTTGTAAATTTATTTGGAAGCATAATTTTATTGCCCATATATGTTCAGAGTCTAATGGGTTATACAGCTTTTTTAGCTGGTTTAGTTTTAGGTCCTGCGGGAATAGTACAGTTATTGGCCTTTCCGATAAGTGGTAAAATTTCCGATAAAATGAACCCTAAAATTCCTCTCGCTTTTGGTATTTTAATGTGCGCCTATTCAACTTACTTAATGAGCCTTTTTAATCTCCAAGCAGACTTTTGGGATTTTGTCTATCCGAGGGCTGTTTTGGCTTTGGGAATGGCATTTGTTATAACACCACTGGCAGTAATGACTGTAGCTTTTGTTCCTAAGGAGAAAATGCAAGATGCTACTCCTCTGAGCGCAGTAATAAGAAATATAGGAGGTTCTGTTGGAACTGCTATTGTAACTACAATTGTTAGTCAAAGGGCTCAGTTCCATCAATCAAGACTTATTGATAATTTGACTCCCTATGATTTACCTTATCAAATAACGATTGAACGATTAACTGAATTTTTATCCATAAGATCTTTTTTGGCTCCTGAGAGTGTCATATATAGAGAATTAATTAGGCAAGCTCAAGCAATTGCCTTCAATGAAGCCTTCTGGATTTTGAGTGTCTCTATGATTTCTATGCTTCTTACGGTAATCTTTTTTAAGAGGCCTCGATTCAAAATCAAGCAATAAATGAGGGATTTAAATAAAAAGGGAGGGTAAGTGTCCCTCCCCTTTGCCTATAAAATTATTTTCTTCCTGTTATCAATTCTTCTACTACTGATGGGTCAGCAAGTGTTGATGTATCACCAAGTTCTTCCAAGGCACCAG
>CAZYLC010000080.1:0-4057 GCA_964648755.1 uncultured Thermodesulfovibrio sp. | reverse complement strand
ATCATAATGCAAGAAGCTATAATTTTAATAATGAAAAGATAAAGGAACTGTTTGTGTCAACAGGAGCTATTTCAAGAAATATGCTTGAATATTTGGCAAATATAGGAATTAAGAATATACTCACAGGAGAAGCTTCTTCGGAGAGTACCTTCTATTACTTGCTAAAAGAATGTAAAATGAATATAATATTAGCCGGACATTATCAAACAGAGATTTATGGACTTTTATCTTTAATGGAAGTCCTTAAGAAAGAATTTAAAAATTATGTAAATTTTAACTTTATAGATATGCCATACTAAATTTTGGAGAAGATATAAAATATGAAAGTAGAATTAATTTCCGTCACTGCTAATAGTGAAAAACACATAGAATATTGTGCAAGAACATGTTATAATTCCAATGATAAGATGACTGCAGATTCGCATAAAAATTTTTTAGCCAATCTAATAAAAAATGGGCACTTATCAGTTTTGGAGCATTCATTTGCTACTTTTCTGATTGATGAAATATCGAGGGCTTGTTCACACCAGCTTGTTCGACAAAGACTTGCAAGTTTTTCCCAACGATCCCAAAGATATATTAATGAGAAAGATTTCTCATTTATTATTCCTCCCGAAGTAGAAGAAAATAATAAAGCAAGGCAAATTTATATAGAAACCATAAAAAACATCCAAGATTCATACAATAAACTTGTAGAAATGGGAATAAAGAAAGAAGATGCTCGTTTTTTACTCCCAAATGCCACCAACACAACTATAACAATGACGGCAAATTTCAGAGAATGGCTCCATATAATAGATTTAAGAGTGAGCAGACATGCCCAATGGGAAATAAGAAATCTATTTATTGAAATCTGGAAAAAACTTTATAAAGAAGCTTCTACAGTTTTTTCTGATGTTTATTTTCTCAATTGGAGTAAAGACTACGACTATAAAAAAGAAATTTTTGAAACAAAGATAAGTTCCTCTTGAATTTTTTTAAACAATATGATAATCTAAATAGGGTTTGAAAATGGATGAAGTAAAATTAATAGAAGATGGTAAAGTTTTGATTATATCTATTGATGGGACCTTTTCTATTCTTCAAGTAGTAAAACTTAAAAAAAATTTTTTTAACTTTTTTAAAACAAAAAAATTATTTCTCTTTGATTTATCAAATACAAAGTGGATTGATTCTTTTGGCATGGGCTTTATAGCATGGGTTGTAAAAAATGCTATTCTTCTAGATGCTGAAGTAAGTATTATAAACCCCGAAAAAAATGTAATAGATATTTTCAAAAAGACAAAACTGGTTGAAATAGTTTCATTCTGGAACAGTATAGAACAGGCAAAATCAAGCTCTAATCTTAATTAGAATTCTCATCTTTAATAAGATAGGCTAATACCGAAAATATAAATGATTCATAACCAAATTGTTTTAATTGATATTCTTTTAATGCATTATAAAATTCTGTTTTGTTCTTGACACCCATTTCATCATATATTGCACTTATATGGTTTTTGACGGTGCTTTCGCTAATAAAAAGCTTACTGGCTATATTCTTTACCTTATAACCTTCTAGCAATAGCAAAAATACCTCTTTTTGCCTCTGTGTAAGATTATATTTTTTGAAAAAGGCTTCTTCTGGAATAAGAAAAGAGTTAGTAAAAGATTTTAAATCCATACAACTCCATCTCAAGCCTTTTATTTGCCTGTTTTTTACTATTGGCAATGCTTTGGCAAGAAGGGTTTGTTTTTTTCCTCTTTTTGTTACTATTCTAAATTCTTTGAAGTTTGAATTGTTGGATGATAAAATATCCACACAATATAACTTTATTTTTTCTCTATCTTCATCCATAACAAAGTCTAACAAATTAAGCTTGTTCTTTTCTTCAATTTCAAAGAAATCTATTCCGGTTTGATTAATAAACTCTATCTTAAAATTCAAATCAGTTTCAAATATTATAGTAGGTAAAAAATTAGCTATATCTTTAAATTTTTCTTCACTTCTTTTCAATCTTTCTTCCATTTTTTTTCTAACTTCTATTTCTTCCTGTAACTTTTGATTGATTCTTTTAAGATCCTTTGTCTTTTCTTCTACAAGCTTTTCAAGATTCTGAGAATAATCTTTAAGTTCCCCTATCAAACTAGAAATTCTTAATGCAACACTAAGTTTTTGCCTTATCGTTTCATAAATCATTCCATCTGTCACAAAAAAATCCATAACAAAAAAACCTATCTGTTTGTCTCCATGAAACAACCCCTGAATTATATAAGTCTTTGCACTCTTTTTATGTTTGTATATTTCTTCAGGAAAAAGATCTGTGGTTTTGAAAACATCTTCTCTTAATGCTACTTTCTTATTTTCTAATACTGCACTTATAATTCTTGAATTATAAAATGGCTTTTCTGAATTTTCATAAACAGCAAGTAAAAAAGTTCCAACCCCCATAAACTTCATACTATCTTCAAAAATGTTGATTTGTCTTTTTAATTCAAATGAAGTTATTAGTTGTTCTCCCATATCGTTCATTTTTTCAATTAAAGTTTCATGGGCGAGAGGTTTTATTTTCATTGAGGATTCAAATAAAACATCCCCTTCTTTACAACTACAGGATGTTCTAAAAATTGGATGGGTGGATAAAACTATCCTTTTTTCTTTAATATTATTATTAATATGATCTAATAAAAGCTCTGCTGATTTATAACCAAGTTCACTTATAGGCTGATGAACCGTGGTTAATCCTTTTTCAATGCTCAAATCAACATTATCAAATCCTGTAACAAGAATCTGTTCTGGAACTTTTATCTTTCTAAATTCAAGTTCCTCAATGACTCCTAAAGCCATCTGATCATTAGATGAAATTATTACTTCAGGGAAGAAACCCTCTTCGTCGAATATCTTTTTAGTGGCATTTCTTCCAGATAAAATCGAAAAATCTCCTTCAACAAACAAAATATTTTTTAAATCTATTTCGTTTTCTTTAATTACCTTTAAAAAAACAGCTTTTCTAATCCTTGCTTCAGGATTACCTTCAGGTCCCTGAATAAAAGCTATTTTTCTAACTTTATGATTTATCAAAAGATGTTCAATAAGTTTTCTAAAACCACCCTCATTGTCTGTTTCTACAGAAGGGAAATCGTTAACACTCATGCCTAAAGTTACTATCGGTATATCTCGATATATTTTTAAAAAATCTATTAACTCCTTTTCATCAATTATATTTGAAACAGCTGGACAGGTAATTATTAACCCATCGATTTTTTCTCTTTTGGGAAAATAAAACAAAAGATTCTTTTTTTTCTCCCAATCGTTTGGAGAATTAATTCTACCAGTGATAAAACAATAAGTATCGATATCTCGACTTAAAGTAAACTGCGATATACCAGAAATTATACCAGTATGATACGGAGAACCAATCCAATCAAATATAACACCAAAGGCAAGTCTCTTATTCATTTTTCATTCTCTTCTTAAGGAATTTTAAAAATATTATGAAATAAAAAAAATAAAATTGCAACAAAAAATTCTTTATAAAAAGTTAGAAAAGCCCCACTTTTAAAGAGAAGAAATGCCCAGGGTTGTCATCACAAAATAAAGAGAGAGACAACCCTGGTGAAATAAAATTTTCTTTCCCTATTTCTGTATTAATTATTCCAATATTGGTTTAAGAGATACATTTCTTATAGAAACCCCAGCTGGATGCCCAGAAAGTAAGAATTCCAGTCTGCCAAAATCATCTCCACCAACAGATTTAAATTCCTTTGTAAAAGTTTGCCACTCTGTTGTCAAATCAAATCTCATCATACCTGAATAGGCAAGCCAGTCTCCACCAATTCTACCAACTTTCACAGCTATAGCTCTGGGTTGGTCTGCTTTGGCGTCAAATTTGAAAAAGTATTTCTTTCCAAATTTCATAGGAACAGGGAACTGGACGAGCTGAAGCTGCCAGTTATCATTTCCTGCTGCTTGTACCTTGACAGTAAAAACCCCATCTTTTACTTCACCACTACCATTTGCTGGCATTGTTACATGAAATGTCCACTTGCCACCAACTTCTGCCTTGATAGCATCAGT
>CAZYLC010000079.1:2254-4122 GCA_964648755.1 uncultured Thermodesulfovibrio sp. | reverse complement strand
ACTTTCCCATGTCCTTATTATGCCTAACCTGTTACCTATTGGATTTGTTTTTTGACCCAACCTTACACCCCCGCTTTAATTTTCTTCAGAACCAACATATATAGCTATGTGAGAAGTCTTCTTTTTAATTATATTTGCCCTTCCCATAGCTCTATGCTCTATTCTTTTCATCATAGGTCCCTGATCAACAAATGCTTTTACTATCTTTAATGAATCAATATCAAGTCTCGGATTCTTTTGTTCCGCATTTGCTAAGGCAGACCTTAAGAGCTTTTCTATAATCCTTGCCCCTCTATGAGGCATATATTTTAATGTCAATAAAGCTTCGCCTGCCTTTTTCCCTCTTATCAAATTAATAACTCTTCTTGCTTTGGTAGGAGTTATTCGAGCATATTTTAATATAGCCCTTGCTTCCATATTTTATTTCCCCTTAGCCTTTTTCTTTTCTTCAGAGCCTGCATGCCCCTTAAAAGTCCTTGTTGGTGCAAATTCACCAAGTTTGTGACCAATCATATTTTCTGTAATATATACTGGAATGAATTTCTTGCCATTATGGACTGCAAAGGTTAATCCAATAAATTCAGGAACGATTGTAGACCTTCTTGACCAAGTTTTTATAGGCTTTTTATCGCCACTTTCTATGGTTTTTTTTACCTTATCCATCAACTTTTCATCAACAAAGGGACCTTTTTTTAATGATCTCGCCACTTTCTACCCCCTTACTTCCTTCGCTTAACTATAAATTTATCAGTTCTTTTATTCTTCCTTGTCTTAACACCTTCAGGTTTACCCCAAGGAGAACATGCTGGCCTACCGCCAGAAGCCTTACCCTCTCCACCGCCTAATGGATGGTCTATTGGATTCATAGCAACTCCTCTAACAGAAGGTCTTTTCCCCATATGCCTCATTCTGCCTGCTTTTCCTATCACTATATTTTCATGATCGAGATTACTAACCTGTCCTATGGTTGCCATGCAGTTTACACTTATAAGCCTCATTTCACCAGAGGGTAACTTTACATGAGCATATCTACCTTCTTTAGCCATAAGCTGAGCAGCAGTTCCGGCACTTCTGACAAGCTTGCCCCCACCTTTGGGAAAGAGCTCAATATTGTGAATCATTGTACCGAGAGGTATTTCCTTTAGGGGAAGAGAATTACCAACTTTTATATCTATTCCTGTTCCACTCATTATATTATCGCCTACTTTTAATCCATCGGGAGCAAGAATATATCTGTACTCGCCATCAATGTATTTTAAAAGAGCTATTCTTGCTGACCTGTTGGGATCATATTCTATGCTTACAACCTTTGCTGGTATGTTATACTTATTTCTTTTAAAATCAATAATCCTGTATAACTTCTTATTACCGCCACCCTTTAACCATGAGGTAACTCTTCCCTGATTATTTCTACCTTTTCTCTTTTTGATGCAAACTGTCAAAGGCTCATAGGGTTTATCAGCTGTTATCTCACGGAAATCAGAATAAGTCACAAATCTTCTACCTGATGATGTTGGTTTACATCTCTTTATTCCCATTAGACACCCTCTATTAGATCTAATTTTTCCCCTTCTTTAAGGGTTACTATTGCCTTTTTGAATCTTTGAGTTTTTGTGTAATGAAGACCTACTCTTTTAATGCGAGGCTTAACATTAATCACTGCCACACTATCCACCTTTACTTTAAAACATTCTTCAAAAGCTCTTTTAATCTGAACTTTGTTTGCTTTAGGGTGAACCTCAACTATTATTTTATTCTCACCCTCTTTAAGATTCATTGCCTTCTCTGTAAATAAAGGCCTTTTTATAATTTCAAACAAATTCATCAGGAGGTCACCCCCTTAAACTGTATTAATCTATCAAGGCTTG
>CAZYLC010000079.1:0-2244 GCA_964648755.1 uncultured Thermodesulfovibrio sp. | reverse complement strand
ACTTTGTCAAATAGAGATACATAATAGGCATTTAAATCTACAGCTCTCACCACTCCCACATAGGGAATATTTCTTGCTGAAAGTAATATATTTTCATCCTTTTCTGGTAATACAAAAAGAACAGATTTATCTGCAAGTTCAAGATTTTTTAAGATTTCTACCATATCTTTAGTTTTAGGTCTTAAAAGTTCAATTTTATCAAGCAATAAAACTTCTTTGTCATTATATTTAAGAGTAAGTGCTTTAAATAATGCCGTGTCCTTCATTTTCTTAGGTAGCTTAATATAATAATCTCTTGGCTGAGGACCGAATACTATGCCACCTTTCCTCCATAAAGGAGATCTTATACTTCCATGCCTTGCTCTTCCTGTATGTTTTTGCCTCCAAGGCTTTCTTCCTCCACCAGAAACCATAGCCCTTGTCTTTGTTGCATGAGTTCCCTGTCTCTGATTTGCCATATATGCAACAACCGCTGAATGAACAACTGATTCAGAGGCTTGATTATTAAAGATTATATCAGGAACTTCTTTTTTGCCTACAATGTTATTATGAATATCTCTTATTTCTAATTCCATCATAACTCTACCTTCCATATTTCTAATATTCCATTCTCTCCTCCCGGAACAGCACCTTTCACTAAAATAAGGTTCTGCTCTGGAATTACATCAACTACTGTTATATTTTTTACGGTAACCTTTTCATTTCCCATATGACCTGCCATGCCCTTACCCTTCCATACCCTTGAGGGGAAAGAGCTTGCTCCTATAGAACCTGGTGCTCTATTAAACATAGACCCATGAGTATCAGGTCCGCCCTTAAAATTATGCCTTTTCATCACACCCTGATACCCTTTTCCTTTAGAGATTCCCGATACACTAACTACATCACCCTTTGAAAAAATCTCTACTGTAACCTTATCACCCACATTAAAGCCTGTCATTTCTACCTCTTTAAGAATTCTACATGGCGGAAGTCCTGCTTTCTTAAATATTCCTAAAATGGGTTTAGACAAAACTTTTTCTTTCTTTACTTCCTGGAAACCAAGTTGTACCGCTTCATAACCATCCTTTTCCTTACTTCTTACCTGAACAACCCAGCAAGGTCCAGCTTCAATAACAGTGACAGGAATAATTCTTCCATCCTCACCGAAAATTTGTGTCATTCCAACTTTTCTTCCTAATATTGCTCTCATAGCTTTATCTCCACATCTACCCCGGCAGCGAGTTCTAACTTAGAAAGAGCCTCTACTGTCTCAGGGGTGGGATCATGTATATCAATTAGTCTTTTATGAACTCTAATTTCAAACTGCTCTCTTGATTTTTTATCCTGATTAGTGGATCTTAAAACAGTATATCTACTAATTTTAGTAGGTAATGGAACAGGACCGGCTATTCTTGCCCCTGTTCTCTTAACAGTATCCACTATTTCCTTGACAGATTGGTCAAGAACTCTATGGTCATAGGCTTTTAATTTTATTCTTATTTTTTGGTCCATTTTACTCCAACACCTCTGTAACAACGCCAGCACCCACAGTTCTTCCACCTTCTCTTATAGCAAATCTCAATCCCTCTTCCATCGCTATAGGTGCTATTAACTCTACACTTAAATTTACATTATCCCCAGGCATTACCATCTCTACTCCATCAGGTAACTTTATCACTCCTGTCACATCTGTCGTCCTAAAGTAAAACTGTGGCCTGTATCCATTAAAAAAGGGTGTGTGCCTCCCTCCTTCTTCCTTCGTCAGTACGTATACCTCTGCCTTGAACTTAGTATGCGGTGTTATGCTTCCTGGTTTGGCAAGAACCATCCCTCTTTCTACTTCGTCCTTGCCTACTCCCCTTAATAACACTCCTATGTTGTCTCCTGCTCTTCCTTCATCCAATATCTTCCTGAACATCTCTACTCCTGTCGCCACTGTCTTACGTGTCTCCCTTATTCCCACTATCTCTACTTCATCTCCTACTTTGATTATCCCTCTTTCTACCCTACCAGTTACTACTGTTCCACGCCCTGATATGGTAAATACGTCCTCTATAGGCATCAAAAATGGCTTGTCTATCGGTCTTTCAGGCTCAGGTATGTAGCTGTCCAATGCATCCAATAGCTCCTGTATTGGCTTGTATTCCTCTGCATTAGGATCATTACTGCCACTCTCCAATGCCTTCAATGCTGAACCCCTTACTATTGGTATCTCATCCCCTGGAAATCCATACTTGCTAAGTAGCTCCCTTACTTCAAGTT
>CAZYLC010000078.1:3254-4146 GCA_964648755.1 uncultured Thermodesulfovibrio sp. | reverse complement strand
TCTGTCAGGTACGAAACTTTGTGTTTGCCTCTCATTTGTGTCAATGTTACCCCAGTAGTTAACTGAAAAGCCCTTGTAAGAAACTGTAACAGAAGGTTGAATAACAACACTACCAGAACTAAGCTCATAACCCCTGAAGATATACCTGCTGTAAGCACCGAGAGAAACACTACCTGTAACCTTATCCTCTTCTTGTTTAGGTTCTTCCTTTTTCACATCCTCCGCTTTTACTACAGAAAAGGATAGAAAAATAGCCAAAACCACTACTAAATACCTAAAACTTCTCATGACTGCACCTCCATTTTTAATTTAGTTATTACTTATACTAAAAGCGTGCCAACATGGAAGCGCTTGATATTTAATGATTTTTTATTTTTATAAATTGACAATTTTGTAGAATATTACAAAATTGTCAAACATTCTTAGACATATTTCAGATATAAGTTATATTTTTCTTGAATATAGAAGTAAATGTATTGTAGCTAATATAATAAAAACAAGAGATATACTCGTTACGATGATACTTTTTTCTCCCAATGGTGGAAGATATAAAACCACCAATCCCAATAAACATATCGGGATTGCCCAGTATATAAATATCTTACCTCCGTATTCATTTATCCTGTACCAATTTTCCTCTGATTTAAATGCCTTGCGAATTCTCATACCATACCAGCAATTCATTTTTATTTTTCTCTTTACAAGCGGAACGCATAAAATAATAATCACTAAACCAAGAAAAATATTTGTTAAGCCTATTTTTATATTATTCATTTTCTCCTTTCCATAAAAGTTTTTAAGTTTTATTAATGAAACAACCTATTATACTAAAAATCAATATTATTTAAAGAAAATCTTGACAAACAAATTTTAGTATTAATAAAATGTATCT
>CAZYLC010000078.1:0-3244 GCA_964648755.1 uncultured Thermodesulfovibrio sp. | reverse complement strand
TTACCGTGCAAAAAGTATCTTCAGGCATAAGTGGATTAGACAATCTCATTGACTATATCTATCTCGGAGACAATGTGGTCTGGGAGGTTGATTCAGGCACTTCCTATGAGATATTTATTAGAAAATTCATAGAAATTTCAGCAAAAGAATCAAAAGATATAGTATATATAAGCTTTAATAAATCAGTTGCTACTCTTCTGAAAGAATTGGGTAACTTTGCCAATGAAAAGTTCCACATAATTGATGGATTTACTTCAGGTAAGGGAAAGAATGACCCTACCTTTTTAAGAAATTACGATAACATTAGTAAAACGGCAGATATTATTAAACTTTCAAATCCATCTAATCTTGATGAATTAACAAATGCCATAGCCTCTGTTGAGAGTAAAATCTCCTATCCAATATCATACATATTTGATAGCCTCACAGGAATACAAAATCTAATTAAAGATGAAAATCTAACATATAGTTTTTTTACCTATATGTGCCCAAGACTTTTCGATCTTGATAGCGTGGCTTATTGGATCGTAGAGAGAAATGCTCACAGTCAAAAGTTTAAGGCAAATATTAGGCATATAACTCAGGTGGTTCTGGAACTATACAGACGTAAGGACAGTTTTTTCCTAAAAGCATTGAAGCTTGCAAGAAGGAAAAATCGTGATGCCTTTAAGCCTCATATGTATGAAATTACTGAAAATGATGAGATAAAAATCAAATTAACGGAACAACCGCTTGTCCTTGATATTGGAAGTAAGTTAAGAGAAATAAGAATTTCAAAGAATATGAGTCAGAAGGAATTGTCAGAGAAAGTTAATCTTACCCCGGGATTTATCTCGCAGATGGAAAATAATCAGATTGTACCATCTATTACATCTTTCATACAAATTTGTGAAGCTCTTGGAGTAAAGGCCAGTGAAATATTAAGTGAAAAAGGAGAAAAAGATAACCCCGTAATCAAAAAGGAATATATACTTGCAAATCCTTTACAAAAGTTATCAAGTGCTGAGATTTATAAAGTTTTATCGGATGAAAAGTTTAATGTTTCAATTATAATGATTCCTCCAGATTGCACAATAAAAGGACATTTTCTACCTAAAAAAGAACCTGAACTTATATTTATACAAAAAGGGGTAATCACAGTAACTGTAAATACTTTTTCTTACAATCTCAAGGAAGGAGATTTTCTTTATATTAAAAAATCCATGCCAGAAAAATGGCAAAATAAAGGGGGTGAGAAAGCAGAACTTTTAGTCATAAGCAGATGATAACTAATTTTTAAAATTTTTAAAAGAGGCAAAAAATATCTTTGATATTTTTTTGTCCAAAGGAGTTAGTAATACTAAACTAACTCATTAAAAATTTACCAATACTTTTAAGAAGGAGGAATAAGAATGAGCGTATTTCCAGGTCAACCAAATGCGAGTTCGGCAACACAAACTCGTAACAGAGTCTCTGACCCAGCACCTTATTCAGGAATTTGTGCCGTATGTCTTGATGGATGTCCAGGTTTTTGCGAAATTGGAAAGTCATCATTTAGAGGTAGAGAGGTCATTTATCCAGCACCTTTCGGAAAAATAACAGCGGGAGCAACAAAAAAGTATCCTGTAGATTATTCCCATTTAAATATTCAGGGAACCTGCGTGGGCGCTGTAGGAGTTGAAGCAAACCCTGATAAAGCTACTTTTCTAGCTGCAAACACTGAAAGAGAGATAGGAAAAAATTACAAGATTAAGCTAAGAATACCCATATTTACTGGAGCCCTTGGCTCAACAGACATTGCAAAGGACAACTGGGAAGGTTTGGCAATAGGTGCAGCAATCTCGGGAATAATGGTAGTAATTGGTGAGAACATTGTTGGAATGGATCCTAAGGCTGAGTTTGATAAAAAAGGAAAGGTTACGAAATCTCCTGAACTCGAAAGAAGAGTAAAATGCTTCAAAGATTGGCATGACGGATATGGAGAGATTATTTTACAGCAAAATGTTGAGGATACCCGTCTTGCCTCTGCAGAGTATGCCATTGAAAAACTTGGTGTAAACTGTATTGAACTTAAATGGGGACAAGGTGCGAAAAACATTGGAGGGGAGGTGAAGTTAAAAAGTTTAGAGAGAGCCCTCGAACTTAAGAAAAGAGGCTACATAGTAGTTCCTGACCCTGAAGATCCTGTTATTCAGAAAGCCTATAAGGCTGGAGAGTTCAAGGAGTTTGAAAGACACTCCCGTCTCGGAATGGTTGAATATGAAAGCTTTGAAAAGGCAGTAAAACACTACAGAAAAGCCGGTGCAAAATTTGTATCCCTTAAAACCGGTGCCTATAGAATTACTGATCTTGCAAGGGCTCTTCGTTTTGCCTCTGATGTTGGAATTGATCTTGTAACAATTGACGGTGCTGGTGGAGGAACAGGAATGAGCCCTTGGAGAATGATGAATGAGTGGGGTATACCAACTATTTATCTCCAGGCAATTGCATATAATTTTGCAAAACAATTGGCTGCAAAGAAAAAATATGTGCCTGACCTTGCAATAGCTGGAGGCTTCTCCCTTGAAGACCATATTTTCAAGGCATTAGCACTTGGTGCACCATACTTTAAAGCAGTATGTATGGGAAGAGCATTGATGATTCCTGCTTTTGTTGGCAAACACATTCAGAAATGGTATGAAGATGGCAAACTTCCAGCAGATATAGCAAAATATGGTAACTCTGTTGAGGAGATATTCATTACCTCTGAAATTTTTAAGAACAAGTACGGCAAGAAGTTCAAACAACTTCCATGGGGTGCTATAGGGATGTACACCTTCGTAGATAGACTTATCATAGGACTCAAACAACTTATGGCAGGCGCAAGGAAATTCTCTATCGAATACCTTGATAGAAATGACCTTGTTTCATTAACTAAAGAAGCAGCAGAAGTAACTGGAATCCCCTATGTAATGGAAGCAGATATGGATGAAGCTAAGAAAATCTTGCTCGGATAGGAATTTATAGGGAGAGGCTCTTGCCTCTCCCTTATTTATTCTTATAATCTTGCCGTATGGCAATTTTTTGCCGTATATTGACAAAAAAATTTCAAAAAAAGTATAATTTGGTATTCTTTCTTTTGGGGAAATAATGAAGATTGAGCAATATAGAACCCTTGAAAAGTCTCTAATAAATGAATTCATCAACAAGCTTACCAAGATATCCAAAGTATCAGCACCTGTATATAAAGGATTTAATAATTATGCTTTCGAGGAAATAAAGTCTG
>CAZYLC010000077.1:0-4155 GCA_964648755.1 uncultured Thermodesulfovibrio sp. | reverse complement strand
ATGTGAAAGAATGGGAAGAATAAAAACAGGCAAAGAGGGAGAAAAATTAGCAGTTGATTATCTTGTAAACAAGGGATATAAAATTCTTGAAATAAATTTTCGAACTCCCTTAGGCGAAATAGACATAATAGCACAATACAAAGAATATATAGTAATTATAGAAGTAAAGAGAAGAATGAAAGAGAGTTTTGGAGAACCATTTCTTGCTGTTGGATATAAAAAGAAAGAAAAATTAAAAAAATTAGCCCTTTATTATCTTAGTAGAATTGGTAAAGACTTACCTGTAAGGTTCGATGTAATATCAATTAAAGATAGAGAAATAGAGCATTTTGAAAACGCCTTTTAATGAATTAAATCCGTGAAATTAGTTAAAATATGAGTTATGGAAAAGATAATCGAAATCGCCAAAAAAGTTTTATCCATTGAAGCAGATTCTGTTGAACAATTAAAAGAGAGAATAAATGAAGATTTCCTCAAGGCTGTTGAGATAATTCATAATTCTAAGGGTAGAGTTGTAGTAACTGGAATGGGTAAATCGGGATTAGTTGGTAGAAAAATAGCTGCTACTTTAGCATCAACAGGTACTCCCTCTTTTTTCATGCATCCTGCTGAAGCAAGTCATGGAGATTTAGGAATGGTCACAGAAGAAGATGTGGTTATTGCTATATCAAATAGTGGAGAGACTGAAGAAGTTATTAAATTGATTCCCTTTTTTAAATATTTCAATGTAAAGATAATAGCTATTACTGGCAATGTGTATTCAACATTAGCGCAACAGGCTGATGCTGTTCTTGATGTATCAGTAAAGGAAGAAGCTTGTCCCTTTGGTTTTATTCCTACAGCTTCTACCACATCAACCCTTGCTATGGGAGATGCCTTATCGGTGGCGTTAATCATGCGGAATGGGTTTAAAAAAGAAGATTTTGCCTTTTTCCATCCCGGAGGCTCATTAGGTCGAAAAATGTTAACAAAAGTTAGAGATTTAATGCATGTTGGTGAGGCATTACCTATAGCCTATCCTGATACGGTCATGCTTGAAGCTCTTTTAGAAATATCCTCAAAGAGACTCGGTGTAGTGGTAATTGTGGATAAAGATAGAAAAATTGTAGGCATAATTACTGATGGTGATGTTAGAAGAGGCATTCAAAAATGGGGGAAAGAGCTATTTGACCTAAAAGCATCACAAATAATGACACCGGATCCTAAGACAATTCATGAGGAAGAGCTTGCTGCCGTTGCTCTATCAAAAATGCAAAAGCATTCAATAACAAGCCTTGTGGTGCCAGATTCTAAAGGCACACTTAAAGGAATAATACATATCCATGATATCCTAAAAAAAGGCATATTTTAATGAATACCTTTCAAAAAGCTCTAATAAGTGAGCTTCTTCAAAATTTGCTTCTTTCTTTAGCTTTTTTAAATACCATTTTAATAATCGAAAAGTTATTGAAACTTAGTAGGATTTTTGCTTCAGTTGGAATTGATTTATTAAATCTATTTCTTCTAATAGTTATGTTACAACCCCAGTTGCTAATTTTTACAATCCCCATGTCTTTACTCTTAAGTGTATTGCTCACTTATGGAAGAATTATTGCCGATAATGAAATGTTAACACTTATGGTGAGTGGAATGCCTTATAAAAGAACATTTAGAGTAGTTATTTACTTTGGTCTAATTGCCTTCGTTTTCACACTCTTTATGAGTTTTTATATTGCACCGAAAGGTGTAAGTCTGGTAAGAGAAAAAATTATATCTCTTCTTGCTGAAAGAGCTCCTTTAGGACTTGAAGAGGGAGTTTTTAATCAAGGATTCAAAGGAGTAACAATTTTTGTTAGAGAAAAGCCTGATATGATGCATCTGAAAGAGGTAATAATATTTGACGAAAGAAAAGAAGATAAGATAATTATTATCGCTAAGGAAGGGCTTATAAAAAAAGAAAAGGATAACATAATACTTAGTTTAATTGATGGTAAAGCATACTTTAATAGAGGGATAAATTTCAATGAAATTGTCTTTAAAGAATACATTTTTAAACTTTCTCCTAATATTGAACCAGTTGCAAAAAAAATTAGTGAATATTCATTTTCGGAGCTTTTGTATAAGTTTCAAAGCGATGTGACAAGGAAAATTGATTATAAACTTGAGTTCTATAGAAGAATAATACTCCCTGTTTTGTGCATAATAAGTGCCTTTTT
The DNA here is from genome assembly GCA_964648755.1 of uncultured Thermodesulfovibrio sp. GTDB lineage: Bacteria > Nitrospirota > Thermodesulfovibrionia > Thermodesulfovibrionales > Thermodesulfovibrionaceae > Thermodesulfovibrio. Next base: position 1,960 of record CAZYLC010000077.1, on the reverse strand, counting down.
AACTCCTTTTCTTTGCCTATTGATAGGTAAAAGTGGTAGGTTAGGAGGCATTACTATAGGTCTCGGAGTTTTTACTTTGTATTACATATTAATGATATATGGTGCGAATCTGGCAAAGGCAGGGAAGATTTCTCCAGAAATAGGCTCATTTTCTCCCGTTTTCATATTTGGAATCATAGCCGTTATTTTTTACAGTAGGATAAGGGTATGAGATAAATGTTTATCAATAGGATATGTAGAAGCTATATAAAGGACTTTATTAAGACTTTTTCTATTCTTATTTTTTCCATGTCTTTATTGTTATCAGTTTTAGGACTCGTGGACAAAATTGATGATTTTTCTCAGTATAGGCCATCGGTGTTTTTTTTCCTGAAATATGTTCTTTATCTTATACCTCGATATGTTTTCTATTTGATTCCCTTTGTTACTCTAATCAGTTCTCTATTTATTTTTTCCATAGGGGTAAGGAGTAGAGAATTTTTAATTCTAAGTGTTGCCGGTGGTAGATTAAGAGAAATGTTGAAACCCTTCATCGTGCTTGGTATTTTTATTTCCGTTGTTGGTTTTATAGTAGGTGAATTTATCCAACCGGAATATACAAAGGAAATAAACAATATGGTTTCTGAATTAACTGAGAAAAGAAAAGTTCTATTAAAAAAGGATATTTATCTTAAGGGAAAGGACAACACAGTAATTAATATTGGTTCTTTATATCAAGATAAAGGAGTGGGTAAAAATATAAAAATTTATCAAATTAAAGGAAATAACTTAACTAAAAGGATTGATATTGAAGAAGCTGAAATTAATGATAATGTATGGATTCTAAAAGATGTAAAAATTTATGATTTCACCACTGGTAAGATTGAAAAAATTGATAGCCTGTCCTATTCTACAGATGTAAAAATATCTATAACAGCTTTTAAAGACATAAAAAAAATAGAAGAATTCAGTTTGGCAGAACTTATTAAAAAAAGGAAAGAACTTAAAAATGTAGGATTAAGCAACCCGAAGATTGATACAGATATTAGCGGTAAACTGTCCTATAATTTTGTAACTTTCTTTATGATGATTCTTGGAATATCTTTGCCTCTTGGTGCTTATGAAAAATTTACTTTTATTACTTCAAAAATGAGAGGAGCCTCAGGAACAAGTAGCATAATAACTGTAAGCATTGGATTAATTGTAACAATACTGTATTGGTTAGTTTATTCCTTTTTTATGTTTATGGGATATTCTAAGATTATACCTCCCTTTATAGCACCATGTATTACTCCCATAATCTTTGGATTTATTTCTTTGAAGCTTTACTATTCAATTAGAGAGTAATTAATAATAGTCAGGATTTTTCTAAAATTAAAAACAAGTCGTCTTCAATAAGGTTATCAAAAATCTGATATTTTGGTGTGAGCTTTCTTGCGATTTTATCTAATTCATTGGAATTAAAATATGTAACAAATACATCTTTTAACTTTGTTGTTTGATTAAGACATGTAAAGACAAGCTTTTCATTAGTGTGATTAAATAGAATTTCTATGCATTTCTGCATGGTATGTTTAATATCCTGAACTGCAAGGTTAAATACGCCAATTGAAATCACATAGTCAAAGTTTTTATTGAGTTCTTCCTTTTCAATGTCTTGGACAAAAAATTCTGCTTCTGGATTATTCTTTTTAGCAAGTTCAATGAGTGCTGGATTTATGTCGATGCCAGTATAATGACAATGAATTCCTCTTGTTTTTAAGAATCTAAAAAAATCTCCCTTACCACATCCAAAGTCAAGTAGACTTTTACCATAAGGTTTTAAAAAATTCAAAACCATCTCATAACGAAGTATCTGTCCCTTAGGTGTCCATCCCACAGCTTCAGGAGAGTCTTTAAAATGAATTAATCTTTTTTTAAAAAAGTCAATTACGTATTCCTTTGCAAGCTCATCCATTCTGTTATGTTATACTAAAAAATG
>CAZYLC010000076.1:0-4255 GCA_964648755.1 uncultured Thermodesulfovibrio sp. | reverse complement strand
TTATAATAAAATTGGTGACTTCATCAAAGTTGGTAACTTCACTTATTTGCAAAGCATTCTGCAAAAGGTAATGCCTCAAGGTATTGGGACCCTCTGAGAGAGTGCGATGGTGATATGTCTCACAATAAAAGAGAGACCATGGATGGGTTAAGATATGGCAAAGAAAAAAGAAAACAATAACCTCGAACCTCTCGAAAAACAGCCTCTCGACAGGCTCGAGGTAACACTCTGGAAAGCGGCTGACAAGCTCCGCAAAAACATTGACGCTGCTGAGTACAAGCATGTTGTACTTGGTTTGATATTTCTGAGATATATTTCAGAGGCATTCGAAGAACTTCACGCAAAACTAAAAAGCGGTCAGGGCGAATATGCCGGAGCTGATCCCGAAGATAAGGAGGAATACAAGGCAGAAAATGTGTTCTATGTCCCCGAAAAAGCCCGCTGGTCATACCTGCAGTCGAGGGCAAAACAGCCTACCATTGGCAAAGAAATTGACGAGGCCATGGACGCCATCGAAAAGGAAAACCCCTCGCTCAAAGATGTGCTTCCCAAAGTATATGCCCGTGGTAATATTGACCCTACTAGCCTGGGCGGCCTCATTGACCTCATATCTAATATCGCTCTCGGAGAAGCCAAAGCCCGCAGCGCCGACATTTTAGGCCATGTGTTTGAATATTTTTTAGGTGAGTTTGCGCTTGCCGAAGGGAAAAAAGGTGGACAATTCTATACCCCGCGATGTGTGGTTGAGATGCTTGTTGAGATGCTCGAACCCTACAGGGGAAGGGTATTCGATCCCTGCTGTGGTTCAGGTGGTATGTTTGTGCAATCCGAAAAGTTTGTACAAAGCCATCAGGGAAAAATCAACGACATATCCATTTACGGACAGGAAAGCAACCAGACCACCTGGCGACTGTGCAAAATGAACCTGGCCATCCGCGGCATTGATAGCTCGCAGGTCAAGTGGAACAGCGAAGGCTCGTTCTTAAACGATGCCCACAAAGACCTGAAAGCTGATTTTATCATTGCCAATCCTCCTTTTAATGATAGCGACTGGGGAGGGGATCTTCTCCGTAACGATGCTCGCTGGAAATACGGTGTTCCGCCGGAGGGTAATGCCAACTACGCCTGGATACAACACTTCATTTATCATTTAAGCCCCAGTGGAATGGCTGGTTTCGTGATGGCAAAAGGCTCGCTTACCTCCAAAACAGGGGGCGAAGGTGAAATACGGAAAGCAATCATCGAAGCACGGCTGGTAGATTGTATTGTCAACCTGCCGGCCAAGCTCTTTCTAAATACCCAGATTCCGGCATGCCTCTGGTTCTTGAGTAGAAACAAGGCTAACGGAAAATACCGCAACCGCACCGATGAAATTCTTTTTATCGATGCCCGCAATATGGGACAGCTCATTAACCGTCGAAACCGTATACTTACCTCCGAGGATATTCAAAAAATAGCCCGCACCTACCACGAATGGCGAAACCCCAACGGAAAATACGAGGACATAAAAGGCTTTTGCTGCTCTGCCAGCATCGAACGGGTACGCGAACTCGACTATGTGCTAACCCCCGGCCGATACGTAGGCCTGCCTGATGAAGAAGATGACTTCGACTTCAACGAACGATTTACACAACTCAAAAAAGAGTTTGAAGAGCAATTAAAAGAGGAAGAAAGGCTGAATAAAGCGATAATAGAAAATTTGAAAAGGTTAATACTATAATGAGTAGCGATCTTATTAAAATTGAAGAGATTCAAAAGCGAATTTATACTATCCGGAATGTTCAAGTGATGTTGGATGAAGATTTGGCCGTTCTATATGGCGTGGAAACAAAGGTGCTCAATCAGGCAGTTAAAAGGAATCAAGAGCGATTTCCACCCGAATTTATGTTTCAACTGACCAAAGAGGATATGGAAAACTTGAGGTCACAATTTGTGACCTCAAGTTGGGGCGGAAGACGATACCTCCCTTATGCTTTTACAGAACAGGGCGTTGCCATGTTATCGGCTGTTTTGAAGAGCGAAACGGCAGTAAAAGTCAGTATTCAAATTATGAATGCCTTTGTCACCATGCGGCGTTTTTTACTCTCTCATGCACAAATATTTCAACGCCTCGATAATCTGGAATTGAAGCAGATCGAAACCGACCAAAAGGTGGAACGTGTTTTAAATGCTATTGAACAAAAAACGGTAGTCCCAAAACAAGGTATTTTTTATGATGGGCAGGTTTTTGATGCATGGAATTTTGTCAGCAATCTCATTAGATCTGCTCAGAAATCCATTATACTCATTGATAATTATATTGATGATGCGGTACTCACCCTTTTTGCCAAGCGAAGCAAGGGGGTTACAGTTACCTTGCTTACAAAAAATCCAAGTCAACAACTTAAAACTGATGTAGAAAAGTTCAACTCGCAATATGAACCCATTCTGCTTAAAGATTTTTCTGCGGCCCACGACCGTTTCTTAATTATTGATGAAACTGATTTATACCATATCGGCGCCTCGCTCAAAGACTTAGGGAAAAAATGGTTTGCATTTTCGAAAATGGACATTCAAAGTGTGAGTTTACTCGAAAATCTGAAAAGACTAAAAATACCCGGCATCGATTTATAAGAATTAAAGGGTGAAATGATTATGAAAAACAATATGACAAAAAACCAGGAATTGCTGAAAAACCAGACCAACCACCCCGCTGACAGAGAAAGAGGAGATAAGGGATTGAAGGGTTGGAGGGAGTATAGCCTTGAGCAGTTTGCAATTTTGGTGAAAGATATCTACAAGCCAAACGGAAAAGATGATCAGAAATATATCGGACTAGAACATATAGAGCAAGAAACATTACGTTTAAATTCAGTAGGGAATTCAACTGATGTCATTAGCAATAAATTTCTATTTCAAGCGAATGATATTCTGTTCGGAAAACTTCGTCCTTATTTTCGAAAGGTAATTAAACCTAAATTTTCTGGCATTTGTTCAACTGATATTTGGGTACTCAGAGCAAAAGAAGGATTTTCCCAAGAATTCCTATTCTATTTTATAGCAAATTGGGATTTCGTTGATATTGCTAGTAGCGGGGAGGGTGGTACAAGAATGCCACGAGCTGATTGGGACTTCCTCTGTAAAACAAGATGGCTCCTCCCCCCACTCCCCGAACAAAAGGCCATCGCCGCCGTGCTCTCCAGCCTCGACGACAAAATAGACCTCTTGCACCGGCAAAACAAAACCCTCGAAGCCATGGCAGAAACCTTGTTCCGCCAATGGTTCGTGGAACCATGCAAAAACGGGTTGCCAGAGGGGTGGGAGGAAAAAAGATTGGGAGATTATGTTGATTGTATTAATGGTGTTTCTTATAAAGGTTCTGATTTAAATACTTCTGATTGTGCCCTTGTTACTTTGAAAAATTTTGATCCAAATGGTGGTTTTAGATTAGATGGTTTTAAATGCTATACAGGCAAATATAAAGAAGAACAAATTGTTTGTAATGGAGATTTAGCAGTTGCACACACTGATATTACACAAGATGCTTCTATAATAGGAAATCCAATATATATTATTGACGATCCCAAATATAAAACATTGGTAATTTCAATGGATTTGGTGAAGGTTAATCCAAAACACAGTTGGTTATCTAAAGAGTTTTTATATCTGTTGATGAAAACTTCTGATTTTAAAGAACATTGCTTAGGTTTATCTAATGGTTCTACTGTTTTGCATTTAAGCAGAAGAGCTGTTCCAAGCTATGTTTTTAAAATGCCACCTCGAGTAGTCATAGAAGAATTTACGAAAATAGTAAAAAGTATCTTTTCGAAAATGAATAAAAATATTGGCCAAATTCGCACCCTTGAAAAACTCCGCGACCTTTTGTTGCCAAAACTGATGAGCGGAGAGGTGAGGGTGGAATATAATGGAGATTAAAAATGAGTAAAGAGCATCTTGGAAGCAAAAGAGATGTACTGGAATTCCTCTGGAAATGGGCAGAAGAAAAAGGAAATTGGGCAAAGTTACTCCTCCACGAAGTATCACAAACCACAGAGCCGTTGCCTTCTGAGAAGCTAAACACCGTTTATCGACATTTTCGCAAAAGCATTGGTCTTCCTGATGATATTGAAGAGATAGAAATATCAAAACCTAATGTCGCATTTACAGGTAAATCAATCCAGCTTAAAAAACTTGGTAACATACAGGGTCTTAACCGGTTATCATCAGAATCTGTAATCGAATTTTCGCCTAACCTCACAGTGATATATGGTGAAAA
>CAZYLC010000075.1:2900-4277 GCA_964648755.1 uncultured Thermodesulfovibrio sp. | reverse complement strand
TTTTCATTCCTTATGCATCAAATGCATCAAAATCACAACAGACTTAATGATAAAAAGAAAGATAAAAGACAAAAATAATAACATAGAGAAATTTGATTTCATAATAGAAGTCTTAAACAAAGCCAAAAAATTAAAATGAATGATTTTATATGACAAAGAAATATTACAATATATCGAAGTTTAATATATAAACTAAAAACAATGTCTATCTAATCAGAAAGGATGAATAACCTAAACTAATCAAGGATAGAAACCTCTATTTTTATCTTTAAGGTTTGAATAAGAAGTTTCTTTTTATGTTCTATATAATAACTGAAAATATTAAACATTTTTCCCTTTTGAAAAAATATTATTAATGTTTTGTTGTATGAATCATATTTTATATCCTTACAAAGAGAAAAACCAGATTTATCAAGAGAATCTGCTATCCTTAAAATTCCTGAAGTTACTTTAATTTCATAATCTTCATCATCGATATTTTGATTTTTGTGATATTTTGCAATCTTCGATATAACTTTCTTTTCCCTTTCAGTATAACCAATTATTTGCAAATTTGAAATTATATATTCAGAATGGTCTTGATGATTATTAAATGAGATGATTTTTCCAACATCATGTAAAGTGGCTGCAGTAAAAAGATAATCTTTCCAATTCTTATCCAGATTATGCACGTTTCTTAAAACTTCAAATATTTTAATGGCAAAATTACTTACATTTTTAGCATGAATTTTGTCTATATTAAGCCTCTTTAGAATGTGTTTAGTACTAGAATATCTAACATTAGACAGATACTCTTTTTTTAAAAGGCTAATCACATTTCCTTCTCTTATACCATAAGAAGAAACATTAAGTTTTTTGATATTAAAAAAATCAAACATACACTTTAAAAGAATAATTCCAGCAAAAATTGTATCCTTTCTTGAAGAATCCAAAAAACTAAATAAATCATCTTCTCTAATAAAATCAGGTATAGAATCATAAATTTTATTTAAACTATCGATAGTTATAACAAGACCATTTGAATTGGCACTTTTAGCAACTTTATTAGCTAAACGAGCTATATTTTCTATTGTCCCTGATACACCTATAAAAACTTCAGCAGAATTAAAGTATTCTTCGATAGGTTCAAGTTGAGACTCTATATAATCTATTAGCTCTTTTGATTTACTTTTACTAAAACCTTCGTCAAAAAAGTTTTCAGTCAACCTTATAACACCCATTCTAAAACTTTTAATCTTCTTTATACTCCCTTTTTTGCCTCTTACTATTTGGACACTTCCTCCACCTATATCTATTACGGTAACATCCTTTTCATAGCAATCAAGACTATACACAGCTCCAAGATATGCAAGTCTACCTTCTTCATAAGGTGAAATA
>CAZYLC010000075.1:2644-2890 GCA_964648755.1 uncultured Thermodesulfovibrio sp. | reverse complement strand
TCTCTATTTTCTGCCTCTCTTATGGCACTAGTTGCGACAGCTATGATTTTAGCATTATAAAGGCTTGCTACAACTTTAAATTTTTGCATTATATCTATAATTCTAACGATAGCATTATCAGTAATATATGGTTTTTCATTAATATAAACAAGATTTTTTTTCGATGCCAGTTTTAATTTTTCTTTTTGTCTATCAAGCAAGTTAATATGTCCTTTTTTAAGCTCTAGGATAACCATGTGAAAGGAA
>CAZYLC010000075.1:0-2629 GCA_964648755.1 uncultured Thermodesulfovibrio sp. | reverse complement strand
TAAATCTACACTTGCAATGTTCAAAATTCCCACCTTTCAAGAATTTTACTTATTTCTTCTTTTATTTCTTTATATGTAGATCTAAGTCCCTTTCTTGCATCTACTGTTATAAATCCATATTCTTCTGCCATTAGATTAAATTCCTTAATAATTCTTCTCTGGTATTTTTCAAAACTCTCGTAAAAATCTTTTCCCATCTTTATATCCATTCCAGCTTCCCAATAATCAAGACCAGACCCAAGTCCAAGTTCCCAATAGTTTTCAACAAGATTATCGGCATTTATGACCCTTGAAATAAGATTATTGAAATTTACTCTCATGTATATTGTAGCTGCGGGCTTTAAAGCAAAGCTGTATAATTTTTTAATCCACTCTTTATTTATACCTCTCACCACGCCTCTTGCTATACATGTAAAAATATATCTATCAGCAAGAACAATATACCCAGCTTTAAGATATGGAATAATATCATTTTCTATTCTATCAGCTATATCGGCTGCATAAACCATAGAAAATGTATAATTATTTAAATTATGCCCTTTCTTAGCTTCAGTTATGGCTTCCTTAACAACTGCTGATTTTCCAAGTCCTGTTGTAAAAACAGCATAACCTTCAAACTCAAGCCAATTTTTTATATTCTCTATCTGTGTACTTCTGCCAACCCCCTCAGTTCCTTCAATAACAATAAACAAACCCTTCAAATCAGAAATATCAAGATAGTTTAGATCCGATCTAAAAAATTCATATTTTTTATTTAACATACTTTAACTTCCTTTTAAGATAATTTTTCTTAACATAATTAAATAGAATTTTTTCTTTCATTATCTTTCTTACCTCTTGCTGTTGAATATTTATCTCTCTTTTTGCATCAATAACATCAAAACTATAAATACCTGTAAGCCTATCATATTCTTCTACAACTCTTCCTTGAAATATTTTAAAGCTTTCGTTAATATTCTCAGATATATTCAAATCCATACCTGCCTCATGAAACTTTATTTTACGTTTGCTTGATTTAAGCCTTTTCAAAGAAGTTTCTACATCCACTCTAAAATAGAAAGTTAAATCCGGCTCAAATGCAAAACTATACACATCCTTAACCCATTCAAAAGGCACACCTCTTGCAGTATCTCTAGCAAGAGCTGTAAAATAATATCTATCACAAAGAACTATCATCCCAGCTTTTAAAGGAGGTAGTATTAAGTGCATATACCTATCAGCAAAATCAGTAGCATGAAGGATTGAAAAGGTAAGTGGTGTAAGCAAATTCTCTCTTTTTCCTCTTTTAATAGTATCTTTAACAAGATTTGAAGAATTCCATTCAGTAAAAAAAACACTATAACCCTCAGACTCTAGCCATTTCTTTAATAAATAAATCTGTGTACTTTTACCTGAACCATCTATTCCCTCTACAGCAATAAGCCGACCCGAAAAATCATGCTTCACTTTAACCTCCTTGCCATAGAAGGAGTAATATAACCTTTTAAGATAGATTCGATAGATTTATTATCATTAAAATTTAACTCAATAATATAAACACCACTCTTTTCTATATCAAAACAAAAATTTTTTATGTTTAACAAAAAAGAAATAAACTCACCTAATAGAGGCATATGTCCTACGATAACCAACGTTTTAACCTTAGAACCTATCTTTGATTTTATTAAATTAAGAATATCCTCTGGCTTTGATTCTGGTAAGAGTTCTTTTGCTACATTGATTTTTTTCTTATAATTTAACTTATTAGCGATTATTTCTGCAGTTTGAATAGCTCTGGTTAATGGACTTGAAACTAAAAGATCAGGGCCAACCTTAAGTTTATTTAAAACTTTGGCTATTGCTTTAGTATCTTTAAAACCTTTCTCAACCAACTCTCTATCTTTGTCTTCTTTTTTCTCATCAGTGTTTTCCGCCAATGCATGTCTGATAATAAAAATTTCCATCCTTAACCTCCTTTTGGTATAAAAATATATAAAATTTTAACAAAAGTAGGTTAAGGAAATATTAATAAATTATTAAAATATTCTTAAAAAGTAAAACCAAATCTAAAACCAACAGCCTGTCTAACTGTAAGAACATCCTTATACACACCGTCAAGCCCTATGTAAACTTCACCTTCCAGATATGGATCAAACGTCAACCCCCACAAATCATCAAAAACAAACTTCATTCCAAGATTAATAGGAATAGTAAGTAGATTACCACTTATACTCACTCCATTTGTGGAAACAACGCCATTATTATACATACAGCCAACTTTTATATAATACCCATAAGGCCCATATCCTTCAGGATAGAACAAAAGACCTCCTCCATAGCTCAAAAGTTCAACACGATAAGAGTTATCACCTGCATTAAAATACCCTACATTAGCTGCTATTCCAACATATCTAAAATTTGCAAACTCAATCTGTCCTCCTAATCCGTATCCTCCACCACTGAATAAAGCCTTGATCATCTGCCCCGTATCAAAAGCTACAAAAAGAAACTTTTCCCTCGCAGATTCTTCATCATCCGCAAAACCAACTCCAAACATCAAAAGGAATAAAATTATAATATATTTCTTCATCTCAGAACCTCCAGAAAGATTTAATAAAAGTTATAAAGTCCTTCTTTAACACCTACATTA
>CAZYLC010000074.1:0-4554 GCA_964648755.1 uncultured Thermodesulfovibrio sp. | reverse complement strand
GAAAAATATAAAAATATGAAAGTAAACTTTAAGTATAAACCAAACAACACCGGGAACAATTGAAAGAAAGGGGAAAATCTTTAATAAAAAAGGAGGAACTGTCCAGCCTCCCCAGAAACATATAGTAGCCAAGGCTGACATACAGAACATGGCAAGATATTCGGCAAGATAAAAAAGGGAAAATCTTATGCCCGAGTATTCCACGAAATAACCTGCTACAAGCTCTGTCTCTGCTTCTGGAAGATCAAAGGGAACTCTGTTTGTTTCTGCAAGCATAGCTACAACAAAAACAAAATAGCCTAAAATTTGAGGGAATAGGAACATTCCATAGGAATATTCCGTCTGTTTGTTAACTATCTCAATAAAATTGAAAGATTCAGCCATTAGAATAACTCCTACAAGACTCATGGCAAGAGCTACCTCATAGCTTATCATTTGAGCTGCTGACCTTAATCCTCCAAGAAAGGCATATTTAGAATTTGAAGCCCATCCTGCGAAAATTAGTCCGTAGGTACCTATACCTGCTACGCCAAGAACATATAAAACCCCGACATTTATGTTTGTAATATACCAATTTTGAGAGACAGGAATTACATCTGCAATAGGCTGCAACAATCCATGAGGACCGACGACCATTGGACCAAGCCTAAGTTGAATATGACCTATAATTTTCCTTTCTGCATAGGTAGCATAGGCAACATGAATCATAAGAAAGCCAAAATAAATAGCTGTCTTTATAATTGTTATAAAAATAACATACAAGGTCTCCATTATCGATCACACTCTCCTAAAACAATATCTATAGACCCTATGTTTGCGATAACATCAGCAATTAAAGCTCCCTCACAAAGTCTAGGTAATACACCTGCATGAACAAAAGAAGGAGCTCTAACTCTCATTCTATAAGGTTTTGCTGAGTCATCACAGACAATGTAAAAACCAAGTTCCCCTCTCGGAGCTTCCACAGAAGCATAAACTTCGGTAAATTTTTTTACAAAATCCTCTATACTTTTATCTTCTAAATATATCTCAAACTGTATATCCTCTTTATTTATCTTCAATGGTGAAGCAGGCATTCTTATTCTCGGAGATTCCTCTGCAAGAATCGGTCCACATGGTAATTTTTCAATACATTGTTTTATTATCCTTGCAGACTGTCTAAATTCAAGCATTCTGCATTTATACCTATCATAAATATCTCCATTCTTACCAAGGGGTACTTCGAAATTCACTTTTTCATAGGCATCATAGGGGAAAAATTTACGCACATCATAATAAACACCAGAACCTCTCAGTGTAGGACCAGTAAGTCCCCAGTTTATAGCCTCCTCAGCAGTGATTATACCAACACCTTTTGTTCTCTTTAGCCAAACTCGATTTCGGTCTATTAAGGTTTCATACTCTTCTACCCTTGAAGGGAATTCATCTATGAATTTGTTTAATTGTTCAAGAAACTCCTCATCGATATCACATCTTACTCCACCTACTCTCGGATAGCTTACTGTTAATCTTGCTCCTGTAACCATTTCAAATAGCTCAAGGAGCCATTCTCTATCTCTCATGGCATAGAGAAACACTGTCATTGCTCCAATATCAAGGGCATGAGTGGCAATCCATACAAGATGACTAGCAATTCTTGCCATCTCAGCCATCATTGTCCTTATAAATTTTGCCCTTTCAGGAACATTAATTCCCATGAGTTTTTCCACAGCAATACAAAATCCCACATTGTTAACCATGCTTGAGAGATAATCAAGCCTATCTGTCAGAGGAAGAGACTGAACATAGGTTAAATCTTCTGATAATTTTTCTACTCCTCTGTGTAGATAGCCAATATAGGGAATACACTTTGTTATAACTTCTCCTTCAACTTCCAATACAAGTCTTAACACCCCGTGAGTTGCAGGATGCTGAGGTCCCATGTTTATGAGAAGTTCTTTAGAATTTTCAGGGTTCATTTTCCTTTAATCCCTTTGCTATCTCCCTTATTTCCTTATATGTTTCCCACTCTTTATCACCCAGTTCGCTGGATACAGGATAATCTTTCCTAAGAGGAAAACCATTCCAATCCTCAGGCATAAGAATTCTTCTGAGGTCAGGATGACCTTTAAATTGAATCCCAAACATGTCAAAACATTCCCTTTCAAACCAATCCGCTGTTTTCCAAAGGTCTGCTACAGAACGAATACAACAGCCCTGCTCCGGCACCTGTGCTTTAATTCTTACTCTATGTCTGTATTTTATTGACATTAGATTGTAGACTACATCAAAACGGGGTTCTCTAAATCCAAGATAATCCACTGCTGTTAAATCAATGAGATAGTCAAAATCTAAGGTAGGAGTTTTTTTTATATATTCTAAGATATCTCTTATTTTTTCCCTTGTTACAGTAATATCGCACTCTTCCCTAAAGCATCTGAACCACAATACTTCTTCAGGGAAATTATCCTTTATTCTCTTCACTATCTCTAAGGGATTCATTTTTATCCTTTAATTGTGTATTGTCTAATAAGCAAACACCTGATAGGCATCTTTCCTTATGATAAGGTTCATTTTTAATTTTCTCTTGTAGTTTTAAAATTCCTTCTATGAGAGCTTCTGGTCTTGGTGGACATCCAGGAATATAAATATCTACAGGAATAATTTCATCGACTCCTTGAACAGTGCTATAGGTATTAAATATTCCACCACTACAGGCACAACTTCCCATAGCAATTACGTATCTTGGTTCTGGCATCTGATGATAGAGATTAATTATTACAGGCGACATTTTTTTTGTTACTGTTCCTGCTATGATCATCACATCTGCCTGCCTAGGGGTTGCCCTAAAAATTACACCAAACCTGTCAAGGTCATAATGGGAAGCACCTGTTGCCATCATCTCAATAGCACAACAGGCTAATCCAAAGGTAAGAGGCCAAAGTGAAGAACGTCTTCCCCAGCTTGCAATTTTGTTTAAATTTGTGATAATTGTATTTGCACCTGGAACAATCTTTACCCCTTCCTCTACTTCCACAGGCTCTGTTGTATTATCAAAAATCCTTATTAAACCCGGCAATTAATCTCTCCTCCAGTTGAAAATATTTTTTCCGAGAGCATAAAAATAACCAATTAAAAGGATAAAAATAAAGAGATACATTTCTAAAAGAGCATAGAACCCGATCTTTTTATAAACAATTGCCCAAGGGTAAAGAAAAACTGTTTCCACATCAAATATAACAAAGGCTATTGCAACAATATAGAATTTTACATTAAATCTTTCCCATGTGTCGCCTACGGATGAAATGCCACATTCATAGGGAGTTAGTTTTTCTGTGTAAGGCCTTTTAGGTCTTAAGAATTTGCTTACTATAAACATTGCCAGTCCTATGAGCAAAGATATAGTTATCACTATTATAACGGCTAAATATCTCTCTCTTAATAAGCTTTCTGGCCCCATCTTTCTCCTAAAATTTAGGTATAGTTAATTAGAATAACAAATTTTTAAATATTGCTAAAAGAGAAAAATTAATAATTTGAGCTGTCTTGAGTTTTTACCTCAAGACAGCTTCTTTCAAACTAAATTATTTACTCCCTTACTCCTTAGGAAGAGTCATTTCCTCTTCTTTCAAAAGGCATTCCCAGTTTTTATCTATCATCTCTTGAACCTGTTCAATCATTTTTTCCCTACCAGGTTCAAAAAGATGCTTAAATCTACCTTGAGCTTTGAGAAAATCAACAATGGGTTTTTTCTCCTTTGGTTTTACAGTTATTCTTGTCACTCCATTTTCCACTTCATAAAGAGGCCAAAAGCAGGTATCCACAGCCAATCGGCTGAGCATTATGGCATCGTCTGTTCTTGAACGCCATCCACGATTACAGGGTGTAAAAACATTTATAAACTTAGGACCCGGTGTTTCAATTGCTTTTCTTACTTTCTTCATCAGATCAGGCCAATGGCTTGGTGATGCCTGAGCAACATAAGGGAGCCCATGAACAGCCATTATTTTTGTAATATCCTTTCTCTGTTGAGGCTTACCTGGAATTACTGCGCCTGCTGGGCATGTGGTAGTATCCGCAAAAGTTGGTGTTGCACCTGAACGTTGAATTCCCGTATTCATGTATGCTCCATTGTCGTAGCATACATATAACATATCGTGTCCACGTTCCATTGCGCCTGAAAGACTCTGAAATCCTATATCATAAGTTCCGCCATCACCACAAATAGCAATAAATTTAATATCTTTATCGATTTTTCCCTGCTTTTTTAGGGACCTATACATTGTCTCTACCCCAGAGAGAGTTGCTGCTGCATTTTCAAAGGCATTGTGTATCCAGGGAATTTTCCAAGCAGTAAAGGTTGATATACAAGAGGATACCTCAAGACATCCTGTAGAGGATGCAGCAACTACAGGATAATCACATGCAGCAAGAAGAATCATTTTAACTACTATCGGAGCTGCGCAGCCTGCGCAAAGACGATGTCCTGCTGTGAATCTTAATTCTTTTTTTGATAATTCCTTTAAATTAAGTGGTGTAGCCATTTTACTCCCTCACTCCAATGTATTCTTTAAG
>CAZYLC010000073.1:0-4700 GCA_964648755.1 uncultured Thermodesulfovibrio sp. | reverse complement strand
GAAGGGAATAACATGTGTAAAAAAGTTGGTGCTTCCACGCTAAGCCTCCTTTCTAAAAATAGTTTAAGTTATATTACACAAAAAGTTTTCAAATGTCAAGAGGTAAATTAATATAATATATTTATGTTAGAAATTTCAAAAATTTCCAATCTTCCGGGAGTATACATTTTCAAAGACAAAAAAGGCAAGGTTTTATATATAGGAAAGGCAAAGAACTTGAAAAACCGTATTCGCAGTTATTTAAACAAGGATGAACTTGACCCAAGAAAGTCAAAAATGATGGGAATGGTACATGATTTATCTTATATTGTAACTTCAAATGAATTTGAAGCTTTAGTCCTCGAGGCAAATTTAATAAAACAATATAAACCTCCTTTCAACATACTTCTTAGGGACGATAAAAGCTTTCCTTATCTTAAAATTAACATTAAAGAGGAATGGCCTAAAATAGAGGTTGTTCGAAAAATAAAGAAAGACGACAACCTATACTTCGGACCATACGTTCCTGCTCAATCAATGTGGGAAGCCCTATCATTTATTCGTAAAAATTTTCCCATACGAACCTGTAAATACAATCTAAATAAATCCATGAGACCCTGCGTACAGTTTCAGATGAAAAGATGTCCTGCACCCTGTGCGGGTAAAATTTCAAAGGAAGAATATCTAAAGGGTGTGGAAACAGTCATAATGTTTCTTAAGGGTCAAAAAAAAGAACTTTTAGAACAATTAAAAAATAAGATGCTAAAACTAAGTGATGACTTAAAATTTGAGGAAGCTGCAAAAATTAGGGATCAGATTAAAAGACTTGAGAGAATCTTTGAGCAACAAAGAGTTGTATCTCCTAATATGCAAAACTTAGATGTGATAGGAATCTATATAGATAAAATGAGAGTGTCCGTTAATGTTATTTTTGTAAGAAATGGTGTATTGGTTGGTTCAAAAAATTATCTTATTAAAAAGGCAATTTTCGATAACTTTTCAGAATTGACACTTTCCATTCTACAATCTCTTTATTCAAAAGAAACACTTATACCGCCAGAGGTAATTTTACTTGAGAACCTCCCTGAAAATAAAAGGGAAATAATAAAATGGCTTGCCCAAATAGGTGAAAAAGAGGTTAAGATAAAAACTCCAGAGAAGGAAGATGAAAAGGGACTTCTTGAAATGTCCATTAAAAATGCCAAAGTTCACCTAAATCATCACATATCCCCTTCTGAAACATCTTTAGATGAGATAAAGGAGAGATTAAAATTAGATGAGACACCTCGAAGGATAGCAGCCTTTGATGTATCTACACTCTTTGGAACACACTCAGTAGGTAGCTTTATCTATTGGGAAGAAGGGTCATTTAACAAAAAATATTACAGACATCTAAAAATTAGGGAAACAGAGGGAATAGACGACTATGCCTCGATGAGAGAGATTGTGATGAGAATTATAAGGCATTTTGACGCTGATGGGGGTATTCCAAAACCTGACATAGTTTTAATTGATGGAGGCAAGGGGCATTTAAATGCAGCAATTAGAGTAATAGGAGAAATTAAGGAAAAATTAAAATTTTTTGCTATAGCAAAGGACCCAGATAGAATAATCTCCTTTGACATGGAAGAAATTTCTCTTGAAGATAAGAAACCTTCCTCTCTTTTGCTAAAAAAAATAAGAGATGAAGCCCATAGATTTGCCATAACTTACCATAAGAAGTTGAGAGCAAAATCTCAATTTGAATCAGTTCTTGAGAAAATTCCTGGAATTGGTAAAAAAAGAAGGCTAATTCTTCTCAGACAATTCAAGAGCCTATCAAAAATCAAAGAAGCCTCTCCTGAAGAAATTGCAAAATTACCAAGTTTTAATGATAATTTAGCAAAAAAAGTTATTGACTTTTTGAAAAAATGATACAATAAAACATGGATAAGGTTCTTATAACAGGCGGTACAGGCTTTGTAGGCAGATACGTAGTCAAGGAAGCTTTAAAAAAAGGCTATGAAGTGCATCTTGTAGCAAGAAATCCCTTTAAAGTACAAAAAATCTTCTCTGAAGGAGTAAAGTTTCATCTTTTAGATGACTTTTCAAAAAAAGATGAACTAAGAAAGATAATAGATGCAATAAAACCTGATTATCTTATCCATCTGATAGGAATAATTCAGGAGATTAAATCTAAGGGTATTACTTTTGAAAAAGTTCATTACGAATATTCAAAAACTCTCTATGAAATACTAAGAGAAATACCGCCTAAAAAAATAATCCACATGAGTGCTTTAGGTGTTGATGAAAAGGCTCCTTCAAAATATCATATAACAAAACTCTTGGCAGAAAAGGAACTATTAAAAAGCGGCATACCCTACGCAATTCTTCGACCCTCTTTTATCTTAGGACCAGAACAGCTACTCTTTGCCAGACTAAAACCTATGCTGGAAAAATTGCCTTTGCTAATCTTCCCAGATATAGGAGGATATAGATTTCAACCTGTTGATGTTAGAGACGTAGCTGATTGCTTCATAAAGGCAATTGATTTTAAAGAAAAGGCTGTTTTTGAACTATGCGGTAATGAAAGAGTAAGCCTTAGAAATATTGTTAGCGATTTTGTAAATTATATAGGTAAAAAGGTAATATTTATGCCCTTTCCCAACTCACTTTTAAAAATTTTTGCCTCAGAACAGTATAAAATGATGTGGCGTGATAATATATGTGACAGTTCTAAGGATGTTTATCCTATCCAAAGACTTATAAAAAGAGAGCCCATTTCTTATAAAGAATCAATAAAATGGTGTGCTATTGCTAATCAATAACCTCTACAAAAACTTCATCACCCTCTTGAAGTCCAAGAAGGTCAGATGGTATATGAACGATGCCATCTGCTCTGACAAGGCTCATTATTAGACCTGATTTACTTAAAAGGGGTAATGCCCAGAGTTGCCCATCTCTATCTTCAAGAGAAACTCTTATAAAATCTTCTCTACCTGCCTGTGAGTGAAGACTTCTTGCCATTTTTGCCTTTATGAGTCTTTTAACCTTTCTTTCCTGTAAACCAATCATTTGCTCAATAACAGGTTTAACAAACAATTCAAAACAGATGTAAACAGCAACAGGATGTCCTGGCAATCCAAAAACTGGTTTTCCTCCGCAGACACCACCAATTAGAGGCTTTCCGGGTTTAATGGACACTCCGTGGAAAAGCACCCCTGGAGAACCAAGTTCATCTATCACCTTTGCTGTCATATCTTTTACTCCTGCGCTTGTTCCACCTGTTATTAATACAAGGTCACTTATTTCATAGGCTTTATCAATTGTAGCCTTTATTTCCCTATAGTCATCCTTCACTATGCCCATCTTTATAGGCACAGCACCAGTCTTTGCCGCAAGCCCTGAAAGAGTAAAAGAATTTACATCTCTTACCTGTCCTGGAGAGACTTTTTCAGTGTGAGGGATAATTTCATCACCTGTAAGGATTATTGACACTATGGGCTTTTTTGCTACTTTAACCTCTACTATCCCAAGTCCTGCTAAAGCTCCTATATCTTGAGGTTTTAACCTTTTACCAGCTTTAATTACAATTTCACCTTTTTTCACATCCTCATCTTTAAAAATTACATTTTCCCAAGGTGAAACTGCTCTGAGAACCTCTATCAAATCCTGCGATATAACATTTACGCGCTCAATCATTACAACAGCATCTGAACCCTCTGGAAGCATTCCACCTGTAGCAATTGAAGCACATTCTCCTTGGGAAATTGAAAAATTTGGGATAGCTCCCATGGGAATATCACCTTTAATATTTAAATAAGCTGGCGAACTCTCTTTTGCGCCGAAGGTATCTACTGACCTTACAGCAAAGCCATCAACAGTGGAACGATGAAAACCAGGGAGGTCTTCGGGAGAAAAAATATCCTCGTAGGTTACCCTATCGTATGCATCTTCTAAAAATATTATTTCCCCTGGAAGGCTTCGAAATTTAATATGTTTAAGTAAAAGATTAACAACATCCTTTGGAAGTAGATATTTTTTGTCAAGCATAGATTTGATTATACAAACAAAAAGAGGGTATTGCCAAATTTATACATACTCTTTGCTTGCCTGAATTACTCTCATCTGATTTACAAGGGATGCTTTTTTTTCTTCAGCAAGACTTTTTATATAATTTATAAGATTACCAATAGCATGAAGTTCCTCTAAAGTCAAAGTTGCAAACTCCTCTGTCTTTATCCATGAAAGCATGGCAATAGCTTCATCAAAACGGTCTTCCTTCAGGGCAAGTTCTGTCAGTACAAGAAGGTTTCTTATCTTAGACTGCTCCTGAGAATGCTCTTTTTTGTTCATTTTGTGATTCCCTTGTTTGTTTTTTAATATCCTCCCAAGCTAATTTTAAGTTATTAAGAATCTCCATACATTTTTCTATAACTTCTAAATCATTAAATAGATTTGCCCTGACAAGCTCGCTTATAAGAGTTGTATAGATAATGCTCAAATTTTTAGCAATCTCGCATCCTCTTTGTCTGTCAATTATATCATTAAGATAATAAAGAATATCAGTTGCTTTTCCAAGTTCTTTTGCCTTTTTTGTAACTCTTTCAGGCTCATCAAGCCCTTTTAAGATGGACTCCTTTGCAACATTTAGTGCAATAATTGCTCTGTCATAAAGCATGGTTGTAAGTTCTAATCCATCTGCTCCCATGACTTTGCTCTGTAGATAGGAATCTACATAA
>CAZYLC010000072.1:0-4719 GCA_964648755.1 uncultured Thermodesulfovibrio sp. | reverse complement strand
TTCTGTCCTTCAGAGCCTCCGATGGTTCTTCCTACTTCCGGTGAAAAAATAAAGTTTCTTGGATTTTCAGGACCTCTTTCTGCATCATATTCCCGCATGGTACAGACTTCGGGATTTTCCATTAAATGCCAGCCTTCTATGTATCGCGGATTAGGAATGAAATGAAAGGGTGGGGTTAGTCTTGCAATGTTTTCATCTATACCGAACTCTTTTATGACTATTTCCCCGCCACCAAAAAAGGGTTTAAGTATAAATTCAAAACTATTACCAAAGTTTTTTTGAAAGCTTTCTCCTCTTTTTACATGCCCTCTAAATTTAACTTTAAACTTAGGATATTTGAACTTTTTTTTGAAGTTATCAATTGGCATTTTTTTAATTTGTGACATATTTCCATCAATACTACCAATAACTTCATCATTTTCTACTTTAAGCCAGTATTCTCCACAATGAGATAGAGCATATCCTATTCCTGGTTTTGAACCTGGCCCGTTGAGAGCCAATATCCATCTACTTCCAGGAGGAAAATTCTCAAGTGTGGGACGGCAATGCATACCGTCTCCCATCTGAACAAGAAGAGCTGAATCCAGAATCCCACCTTTTAGAGTTTTTTCAACCAAAACAGTCATAGCTGGAGATTTTCCAGGATGATGTCTGGTGATTTTGCATAAAATCACAAGCGGTGAATCTTTTGATACAACCAGAAAAGGGCCTTCCCAATTACATGAACATGCACTTAAGTTTGAGATAGAGATAGAGATAGATAAAAGGAGAATTAAAGTTATAAAAAATAATGATATTTTTTTCATTTTATGGTCTCCCCTGACCTTCAATGTATACATCTTTCTGCATATCCAAGTCATCAGCAATACATAGGATTAATGGATTTTTAGATTGTCGTGCTTTTTTTAAAGCCATCGTATATTTTTTTGCAAGAATTGGCAAAATATTTTTTTTATTATTTAAAATTGCTGCTTCATATGCTGCTCGCAGTCGATGGGCTTTGAAAGCTATTGGTGTTTTTGGATTTTCTTTTAGCCAATAATCTACAAAATTAGCTTCATTCAAAGGTCCCTCACTCATTCCTTCCCACTCTATGTTAAGCGGTACCGAATTAGCAAATGCTTCAGCATCTTTTAAAACTTTATGACCTAATATTACAGTGATCTGTTCTATAAGATAAAGCCTTTTTATACTTAAGATATCTTCAGGTTTGGAAGCTTGATAGGATTTCCAAAGATTTGATTTTGGAGGGATATTATTAAGATATTTTTTAACACAATATTTTAAGTTTTCAGGATATTTTGATATATCCAAATCCTTTACAGACAATTGGAATGAAAATATTACTTCAGAAAGAGAAATGAACCTATTCTGTTCTGCTCTAAGAAGGCAAACAAGATTGCAACTAAAAAAAATAACTATTGATATGATAATTAAAAGATTTATCAAAATTTCTCCTTTTTTGAAAGGATAACATAATTATTTTGAATATTAAAAATTTTAAGAAAAAAATTTAAAATATTTTTCAATAAGACTTTTATTGGGTATTTTAGCGTGCTATATTTTATAATGTAGAAAAATAACTCTAAATAAAAGAAGGGGGAGTAGAATATGAAAAAAAATATTGTTTTGTTTTCGGTCATATTTTTTTTTATGATTTTTTCTTATGGTTATGCAGATAACTTACAAAAGGATTACGAATTAACAAAAATTTCAATCACCCTTGAAGAAAAAAGAGATTTATCTCCTGATATTCTAAATATGAATTTTTCTATGACTGCAAAGGCGCAGAAAGAATCTGATGTAATTAACATTCTTGGTTCTGTTGATAAGTTAATTAGAAATCTCAAGGTAGATTACACGGGTGGGAGTTATTCAGTTTACAAGGACTGCTGGTGGGAAAAAAACAAATTGAAATGCGTAGGTTATAAAGGTGATTTGAGTTATTCCTTTAAATTAAAAGACTCAAAAGAGCAAAATAAAATCTTAGAATCAGTAGAAGAAATTAAGGAGCAATATGGAGAGAAAATAACCTATACGGTTTCAAATCCTCAATGGATAATAACAGAGAAAAAATACAAAGAGACGGAAAATATATTAAAAGTAGAAATTATAGATACGGCAATGGATTTTGCCAAAAAAGTAGGAGAGAAATTAGGAAGACAATGTTCTATCTCAAACATAGAATATGATATTAAGAGATTATATTGGGAACAGCCGGTAGTCTATAAATCAGCTATTGCAGGCATGGCTGATAGAACAATTGAGGCACCAGAACCAAAGAAAGAGGACAAAGCAGTTACAGTAAAAGCACAAATAAAATTTGTATGCCTTGATAAAAAATAGATTTTCCCTATAAATTTTTTAATAGCTTTTACTTTATTTTTCTCTAAAATTAAAACTTATCTGATTCTATTAATATCTAAAAATTCTCCTTGACAGTGAACGAAAGTTCAATTATAATATTTTCATGGAAAGAGATAAAAAACTTAAAGAAAGAATTAATCAATTATTAGTTTTTTATAATGAAAAAGGAAGGATGCCTTCATATTCTGAGATTGCAGAACTTTTTGGATTTAGGTCAAAAAATGCAGCTTTCAAATTTATTGAGAAACTAATCAAACTTAATATATTAGAGAAAGACTCAAAGGGTAGATTAAGTTCAAAAGCACTCACAAATCCTATAAAAGTTCTCGGAGTTGTTGAAGCTGGCTTTCCATCTCCTGCAGAGGAAGAACTTGTTGACACCTTATCTCTTGACAGATGGTTGATAAATAATCCCTCATCAACTTTTATGCTTAAAGTAACAGGAGACTCTATGACTGAGGCAGGAATATTACCCTTTGACTATGTTCTTGTTGACAGGTCTCTTACACCAAAAAATGGTGATATAGTAATTGCACAGGTTGATGGACAATGGACAATGAAGTATTTAAACAAAAAGGGTAAAGAGGTAATACTCCTCCCTGCAAATTCAAAATACAGACCAATAAAACCAAAGGATGAACTAAAAATTGCAGGTGTTGTGGTGGCTGTAATAAGGAAGATTAAATGAATGAGCAACCTCTAATGATTTATGATTGGAATAAGGCTATCCTTCATATAGACGCAGATGCATTTTTTGCATCCGTTGAACAGGCAATAAATCCTTACCTTAAAGGTAGACCTGTTGTAGTAGGTAAAGAAAGAGGGATAGCTACAGCAGTAAGCTATGAAGCAAAGGGAAAGGGAATTAAGAGAGGAATGATGCTCAGCGAAATAAAAAAAATCTGTAAAGAGGTCATATTAATTAACTCAGACTATGAAAAATACTCTCTCTTTTCAGTAAGAATGTTTGATATACTGAGGAGATTTTCACCAATGGTAGAGGAATATTCAATAGACGAAGCCTTTGTTGATATCACAGGACTACGCAGAGTTTATCACTGTTCCTATGAGGAAATAGGAAGAAGAATAAAGGAGGCAATAAAGAAAGAGCTTGGCATAACAGTATCAGTAGGAATAAGTCTTACAAAGGTTTTAGCAAAGATAGCATCAAAACATAAAAAACCAGATGGCTTAACAGCAATACCTGGCAGAAAGATACATCTTTATCTTAAAGCTCTTCCTATTGAAAAGATATGGGGGATAGGAGCAAATACATCTGCCTATTGTCAAAAGCTTGGTATATACACAGCCCTTCAGTTTGCAAAAAAGCCTGACGGTTTCATAAAGAAGCATTTTTCAAAGCCCTTTTATGAGATATGGCAGGAACTGAATGGAAGAAGTATATACCAAGTAAATCCTGAGCCAAAGAGAGAGTATAAATCAATAAGTAAAGCAAAAACCTTTACTCCTACAAGAGAAAAAGAGGTGGTATACGGTCATCTTATAGAAAACCTTGATAGCGCCTTCTTTAAAGCAAGAAGATACGGACTTTGCACGAAAAGATTGATAATATTTATTAAAACACATGACTTCCAGGAAACAGCATGTGAGATAAGGCTAACCGATTATACTTCTTATCCGGAACATGTCTTTTCTTTTCTGAGAAATTCCTTTGATAGACTTTATGTCGCTAGGAATTGTTATAGACAGACAGGTGTTATTCTTCTTGAACTTACATCGATTAAGGCTAAACAGTGCAATCTCTTTGAAAATCCCGTTGGCTTAGAAAAGATAGAGAGACTATACAATGCTCTTGATAATTTAAGGATAAAATTTGGAAAAGGAATTTTAATCCATGGTGCAGTTTTAAAGAAGATAGAAAAAGCTAATAGAGGGCAAAGTGTTGGAATCCCTTTTTTGAATATAAAAGTTTAGTATTTTCAGGGTAATATAGAATTTTTCTATTAACATGAAAAGAGTATAATTTATAT
This sequence comes from uncultured Thermodesulfovibrio sp., assembly GCA_964648755.1. Classification (GTDB taxonomy): domain Bacteria; phylum Nitrospirota; class Thermodesulfovibrionia; order Thermodesulfovibrionales; family Thermodesulfovibrionaceae; genus Thermodesulfovibrio. The sequence continues at coordinate 361 of CAZYLC010000072.1, read as the reverse complement.
TACTCCGTATCCTCCTATTGATTTTATTCAATAATTTTAATAAGGGAATTAATATTTCTATCAAAGTTAATTTAAAAAGAAGTATTAGACAAATATTAGTTGGGAATTTCCTTAAAGATGATAAAAAATAAAGGATATTTAAAGGGTATTCATCTATTTCATGGATGTCCAGTATTCTTTTAAAAGTTCTTTAAGTTCCCTTACCATTGTCTTTGTAGATTCATAGGCAGGATCTTGTTTTAACTTTTCTGGTATAGGTTCGGGTTCTTCAATTTCTATATCTATCCCAACCAGCCCGCATATAAGCGAAAGCCAGCCAGGTCCTATGGCTTTTTCATTGTATCCCGAGGCAATGGCATCT
>CAZYLC010000071.1:0-5007 GCA_964648755.1 uncultured Thermodesulfovibrio sp. | reverse complement strand
TTTTTTTAAATATTGCAATTCCTCTTCAGCTAATTCTTTTAAATCTCCGTCTCCACTTTGAGAAATTTCTTCAAGCTCTTCTATTTCCTTAACTATTTTTTTATACTCTCTAAATTTAGTAATAATAGGTTCAAGCTCGGATTGTTCCTTGGAAAGCCTTAAAAATTCTTCTCTGTTAGAAAACACTTCTGGATCAGAAAGTGCTTTTGTTATCTTTTCGTATTTATTCTCTACCTCAAGTAATTTATCTAACATAGAAGCCTCCCTTAGCTCTTTATCCTATCAGATATTTCAAAATTTAGAACAGCTTTTAGGGCTTCAATCGCCACTTCCAGTTGATTAGTATCAGGTTCTTTAGTTGTTATTTTTTGAAATAGTATGCCTGGTGAGATGATAATTTTACCTATTAAATTGCTCTGAAGACGAGAGGAAATTTTAAGAATTTCATAAGAAATTCCTGCAATTAATGGTAAAAGAACAACTCTGCTAAGTGCTTTCATTAAAAAACTCCAAGAGTGAGGGATTGTAGAGAAAGCCAGAATGCTTATTATAAGAACAATGAATATAAAACTTGTGCCGCATCTCACATGAAATCTTGTATGCTTTTGGGCTAAGGAAACCTCTAAGGATTGTTCACTCTCAAAGGCATTTATAACCTTATGTTCAGCGCCATGATAGGCAAATATCCTTCTCATCTGAGGCCAGAGAGATATGGCAAAGACATAAAGAATAAAGATAAGTACTCTAAGAATTCCATCCATAAGATTAAAGGCAAAGGGATTTATTTGAACTATATTTAATATATGACCTGTGAGTTTTGTTATATAGAGAGGAAGAAGAATAAAAAGAATTACTCCAATAAAAAAGGCAAGAGTTAATGACAATATTAAGCTCCAGGGACTTGATTTCTCTTCCTTGAAAACTATTTTGCTACTAAAATCTATGGCTTTCATCCCTAACCATAATGTTTGAATCAATATAAAAAAGCCTCTTAGGAAAGGAATTTTTGTGAGAATGCTCTGTTTATCAAATTTTTCCGATTTAATAACAATCTCGCCTTCGGGATTTCTAACAGCTACAGCCCATCCCTTTGATGATTTCATCATTACACCTTCTATTACTGCTTGTCCACCTATTGTTTTAATATTCATAAGCTTATTTTTATAAATAAAAAAGGGTTAGAAATTGAAGCAATCTAACCCCTTATGTTTTTATCCAATCTTATTATTTTTTTCCGTATTTTCTCATGAATTTTTCTACTCTACCTTCTGTATCTACTATCTTCTGTTTTCCTGTATAAAAAGGATGACATTTCGAACATATGTCTACTTTAATTAAGGATTTAGTTGAGCGTGTTGTGAAAGTTTCTCCGCATGCACACACTACCTTTGCTTCTTTGTATTCAGGATGAATTTTTTCTTTCATCTTCTCCTCCCAGAAATTTTCTTAACCATTTATTCTATCTTGAAATAGATTTTTTTAGCAAGTATAACCTTTTATTGCTTCTAATAGAGATGAGACAAGGTCTTTTTCTGACACTGTTTTGATTATTTTTCCTTTAGCAAAAACAATTCCTTTGCCTTTACCTCCAGCAATTCCAAAATCAGCTTCCTTGGCCTCCCCAGGTCCATTAACAACACATCCCATTACTGCTACTTTTAGAGGCTGTTTTATATTTTTCAAAGCAGATTTTACCTGTTTTACCATTTCTTTTATGTTAACTTCACATCTACCACAGGTAGGACAACTTATTATTTCTACACCTATATCCCTTAAGCCTATAGCCCTCAGTATTTCATAGGCAACTTCCACCTCAACCCTTGGAGAATCAGTAAGAGAGACTCTTATTGTATCACCAATACCTTCAAGTAGAAGGATTCCTATGCCTATTGAACTTTTTACTACCCCCTCTGGCACGGGTCCCGTCTCAGTTATTCCTACATGTAGAGGATAATCGTATTTTTGGCTGAAAAGCCTGTAAGCTTCAACTGTTTTAATAACATTTGAAGCTTTAAGTGATACCTTTATATCATGGAAAGCGTTTTCTTCAAGAATTTCTAATTGTCTTTCTGCTGCTTCAACCATAGCTTCTGAAGTAGGATGTCTATATTTTTCTACCAAATCCTTTGGGAGAGAGCCAGCATTAACTCCGATTCTTATGGGAATTTTCCTTTCTTTTGCAGCCTTTATAACCTCTTTTACCTTCCATTTTGCTCCAATATTCCCTGGGTTTATTCTTAAACCATCAACTCCCTGAAGAATAGCCTCAAGGGCAAGTTTATAATTGAAATGTATATCTGCAATAAGAGGTATTTTTATCCTTTTTTTTATTTCACCCAGGGATTTGGCTGCTGCCATGTCTGGTACAGCCACTCTTATGATTTCACAGCCGGCGTTTTCTAATAGCTTTATTTGCCTGACAGTTTTTACGACGTCTCTTGTATCTGTTTTAGTCATAGACTGAACGGCTATAGGTGCATTTCCACCAATAGGAACATTTCCTACATATATTCTTCTTGTCTGCCTTCTATTCAATTCTATTACTCCTTATTTCATTTATAGCAGATATATGTTTATCATAGGTTGATGAGAATTCATGAGAACCATCACCTTTTGCTACAAAATAAAGATAAGGAACTTTTGCAGGATTCAAAGCAGCTTTAATTGAGCTTAAACTTGGTGAAGCTATAGGTCCTGGAGGTAGCCCTTTTATTAAATATGTATTGTAAGGAGTTTTGTTTAAAAGGTCTTTCTTTTTTACTCCTTCTTTAAACCTCTTAATTCCATAAATAGCAGTAGGATCTGCTTGAAGGGGCATACCAATTTTTAGTCTGTTATGATATACAGCAGAAATAAGAGTTTTTTCTTCTTCGAGCTTTGCTTCCTTTTCAATAATTGAAGCGAGGGTGATAACTTTATTAACTGTCCACCCCATTTTTTTTGTTTTTTCAATGAGATTCTCATCATAAACATTCCAGAACTTTTTTACCATCATAGCAATTATATCTTTTAAATCCATTCCTTTTGGTATATTGTATGTGGCAGGATAAAGATATCCTTCTAAAGAAGGAGCATCTATATTCAATGTATTTAAAAAATTCTTCTCTTCGCTTATCTCTAAAAGCTGATTTCCAAAGTCTGGATTTATTTTAGAAAGTTTGTCACCTATTTCAAAAAGGCTATCACCTTCAATCACCGTTAAGGTATATTCTATTATTCTCCCTTCGAGAAGTTTTGCTAAAATTTCAAGCAAGCTCATATTTTTATTTATGAGATAGTAACCTGCTCTTGCTCTTTTTTCAATGCCAAGTGCTCTCCCTGCAATTTTAAAAATTAATTCATTCGTGATAATACCTTTTTCTTTAAAAACAGAGGCTATATAAGAAAAGCTTGACCCTTTTGGTATATATATCTCTATGTCATCCTGTATTTTTAGAGGCTTTGTTAGCTCTATGGTTACATATAAAGTAATGAATATCAAATAAGCAAATAGTACAACTAAAAGGGGTTTCCAAATTCTCATTTTTTAATGATATCAAATAGTTAACCTTTAGAGCAATTTAAAGAAGAAAAAGGATATAATATTTGACATTTTTAAAATTTTCATGCTAATTTTAAATGTTAGCACTTTAATATGGGGAGTGCTAAAATGGGAAATATAATGCTTGATGAAAGAACAAAAAAAATTTTATGTGCAGTGGTAGAGTCTTATATTGAAAAGCCAGAACCCGTTGGCTCTCGGTATATAATGAAAAAATATGGCTTTGATATATGCTCTGCTACAATAAGAAACATAATGGCTGATTTAGAGGATGAGGGTTTTCTCTTTCAGCCTCACACATCAGCAGGCAGAGTGCCCACAGATTTAGCATATAGGTTTTATGTGGATTTTATTTTTCAAGAAGCCCTTAAATCTCAATCATCTGAAATAAAAAAGATAATTGAAAATTTAACGAAAAAACTTAGAAAACTTAGAAACAATATGAATTCCCTATTTCTTGAGACCACCCAAAGTCTCTCTCAGGCTACAAAGTATCTTGGGCTTGCTCTTTTACCTGAAACAGATAAAACAGCGCTTCACCGGATTGATTTTATAAAATTTAAGGATGATCTTGTGATAGCGGTTGTTGTTAATGATAGGGGAATTGTTAAAAACAAAATTATAAGAGCTTATCCAGAAATAACTCAGCAGGAACTAAACAGTCTTGTTGACTTCGTTAATTCTAACTATCATGGTAAAGCTTTGGACGAGATAAGAGAAGACCTATTTAAAAGATTAAAAAGAGAAAAGCTCTACTGGGATAAGTTAATAGCAAAAATTTTAAAAATTTGCCAACAAGCACTCTATTTCTCAAGAGAAGACATTTATATATCAGGACTCTATAATATTATGCATTTGCCTGATTTCTCTGACATTGAAAGATTAAGAGAGATTGCTAAAACTATGCAGGATAGGCATCTTTTGATTAAATTGTTTGAAAATATTTCGGAGGATGATGAAATAAAGATTATAATAGGTGAGGAGAATCCCTTTGAGGAATTAAGAAGCCTAAGTATTATTGCTTCACCCTATAAGGAAAGGGATAAGTCTTTAGGTGTTATTGCTCTTGTAGGACCAAAGAGGATGGATTATCAGAGAGCTATAATGCTTGTAAATGCCTTTGCTAAGTCTTTAACTAACACTTTATCGAAATAGGAGGAGCCTCATGGAAGAGGTAAAAAAGGAAAATTTAAATGAAAATATAGAATCGGAAGAGTTAAAATATGAAGGCGCAGCATTGGAAGATAAACCAAGAGATTTGTCTGAAAACCTTCAGAAAGAACTGGCTGAACAGAAGGAAAAATATCTTAGACTCTACGCGGAGTTTGAAAACTACAAAAGAATGGTTCAGAAGGAAAGAGAAGAGTTAATTAACTATTCTAACGAGAAGCTTATTAAGGATTTACTACCTGTGATTGATAATTTTGAGCTTGCCATAAAACATGCCTCTGGTGAGGAGAGTTCAA
>CAZYLC010000070.1:3862-5106 GCA_964648755.1 uncultured Thermodesulfovibrio sp. | reverse complement strand
GTTACAGCTTGGCTTTCTCAGGAGATATAGCTGGCATAATTGGACAGCTTGATAAAGCATTTTTGGCTGGAGTAAAGGTTGACTCATTACAGGGAACTATACCTGAGGTTCTTTTTTCAATTTTTCAGCTTACCTTTGCAGCAATTACAGTAGCTTTGATTAGTGGTGCATATATTGAGAGAATGAAATTTTCAGCATGGGTGCTTTTTACAATTCTTTGGATGAGTCTTGTTTATGTCCCTGTTGCTCACTGGGTATGGGGTGGAGGATTTCTTGCAAAGATGGGTGCCCTTGACTTCGCAGGAGGTACAGTTGTTCATATTAATGCTGGTATAGCAGCTCTTGTGGGAGTATTTATCCTTGGCAAAAGAAAGAATACTTTGCTTGTTCCTAATAATCTTACATTAGTTGCAATCGGAGCAGCCCTTCTGTGGTTTGGATGGTTTGGATTCAATGCAGGAAGTGCAGCAGCATCAAATGGACTTGCAGCACAGGCTTTTATGAATACAAATACTGCAACAGCAGTGGCAGCTCTTGCATGGATGTTTACAGAGTGGATGGTTACAAAGAAACCAACAGTACTGGGAATTGCATCGGGTATGATAGCAGGACTTGTTGCAATTACACCAGCAGCAGGTTTTGTAAATATAGTTGGCTCTGTTATAATTGGTGCAATAGCAGGGTTTCTATGTTATTTTAGTGTAACTGCAATGAAACCAAAGCTTGGCTATGATGATGCCCTTGACGTTTTTGGTATCCACGGTGTTGCAGGAATAATTGGTGCAATTTTGACAGGAGTTTTTGCAGACCCTGCAATTAATGAGGCAGGTAAAGGACTTCTTTACGGAAATCCTGGACAGTTGTGGACGCAGACAATCGCGGTTTTAGTAACAATAGTTTACACAGCAATAATGACAGCGTTAATATTCTTAGTAATCAGAATATTTATGAAGATTAGAGTTACTGAGGAAGAGGAAATTATTGGACTTGACTCATCTCAGCATAGTGAAAGGGCATATAACCTATAAAAAAGGAGGCGCATAATGAAAAAAATTGAAGCAATAATTAAACCCTTTAAATTTGAAGAAGTAAAAGAAGCTCTTGTGCTTTCAGGCATTCAGGGAATGACAGTGACAGATGTGAAGGGTTTTGGTAGACAAAAGGGACATGTAGAGATTTATAGAGGCAGTGAACTTGAGGTTTTATTTATCCCTAAGATAAAGCTTGAGGTTGTTGTTCCCGAT
>CAZYLC010000070.1:0-3852 GCA_964648755.1 uncultured Thermodesulfovibrio sp. | reverse complement strand
TTAAAGTCATACAGGAAAAAGCTTATACAGGAAATGTGGGGGATGGTAAGATATTTATTATTCCCGTTGAAGATGCCGTGCGAATAAGAACAAAGGAAAAAGGTGAACAGGCAATATAATCCTCAAAACTCAATAATGATATTTTAATCACTCGGCAGGAATCCCTTCTCCTGCCGAGTTTTATTTTCTTGACCCGAAAAATTGCAAATGTTATAATATTTTATCGGCAATTATTTGCCGTCTAATATATGGGTAAATATGAAAACATAGAACTGAAAGCACTATTTGAGGTAAGCAAGGTTTTAACTTCTTCCTTTGACCTTGAAAAAAATCTTCATTCTGTCCTTGAGATTTTGTCAAAAGAGCTTGACATGAGAAGAGGAAGTATTTTTATTTATGATAAAAAAACAGAGGAGATAAGCATTGTTGCTGCCTATGGATTGACTCAAGAAGAAATGAGCAGAGGAAGATATAGAGTTGGGGAAGGAATTGTTGGTAAGGTCATAGATGCTGGACTACCTATGTTTATTCCAGATATAGAGAAAGAGCCTCAGTTTCTTAATAAAACAGGAAGTAGACCTCAAAAGAAAGGAATTTCTTTTCTCTGTGTTCCAATTAAAATAGAGGATGAGGTATTCGGAGTAATATCTGCAGACAGAATTTATTCAGAAGAACAGGGAGAGGTTGATGATGATATCAGGGTTCTTTCTATTGTTGCTTCCCTTATCGGTCAATTCCTAAAGCTATGGGAAAGCTATAAAATCATTGAAGATGAAAATCTAATCCTAAGGGCTCAGCTTAAGGACAGATACAATTTCCCTAATCTTGTAGGGCAGTCACCCTCTTTTCAGTCAGTGCTCAAGACAGTTATGAAAGTTGCAAGTACAGATGCTACAGTACTTCTTTTTGGAGAGTCAGGCACTGGAAAAGAGCTTATTGCAAAGACCATTCATTTTCAGAGTAAAAGATCAAAGGGACCCTTTGTTGCCATAAACTGCGCAGCAATCCCTGAAAATCTCCTTGAGGCAGAACTTTTCGGCTCAGAAAAGGGTGCTTTTACAGGCGCTGTAAAAAGGATAGGCAAGTTTGAACAGGCAAATGGAGGAACTATTTTTCTTGATGAAGTAGGGGAGCTTCCTCTCTCGCTTCAGCCAAAACTTTTGAGAGTGCTTCAGGAGAGAACGGTTGAGCCTCTCGGAGCAGGAAAAACAATCAAGATAGATGTTAGGATAATCTCTGCAACGAATAAAGACCTTTCCGAGGAGATAAGAAAAGGAAATTTTAGGGAAGACCTATTCTGGAGGCTTAATGTCATACCAATTTATGTACCACCTTTAAGAGAAAGAAAAGAGGATATACCTTTGCTCGTTGATTATTATCTTAAAAGTTTCTGTAATATATATAAAAAATCAGTTTTCCTTGATGAAGAAGCTTTGAAAGTGCTTATTTCCTATGACTGGCCTGGAAATGTAAGAGAGCTTGCAAATACCATTGAAAGGCTTGTTGTAATGACAGAAAGCAATAAAATAAAAGTCTATGACCTACCTGATACAGTAAGGGGTTTGTTTAAATTAAAAACTTCGCTATCAAGCGATTTAAAGCTTCCAACAGAGGTTGAGGGTCTTGAAAGAATAAGAATAATGGATACACTCCCGAAGTTCAATTTTAATATAAGAAAGACTGCGCAGGCTCTGGGACTTACAGAGAGACAGCTTAATTATAGAATAAAAAAATACGGAATTATTATAAAAAAGGGAGTAAATTTAAATGATAGCGATAATTAAGAATATAAAGACAGAAGGTCCTGGCAGCATAGAGAATTATTTAGTTGATAATTCCATGACTTATAAAATTTTTGAATCAGAAGATGGTGATACCCCCTCAACTCTTGAAGGCTATAGCTGTTTAATAATAATGGGCGGACCCATGGGTGTTTATGAGATGGACAAGTATACTCATCTTAAAGTGGTTTCAAGGCTAATAAGAGAGGCTATAAACAGAAACCTCAAGGTGCTCGGGATATGCCTTGGTGCACAACTAATAGCTCACACACTTGGTGCAAGGGTTTATAAGGGGAAGGGTGAAGAAATAGGCTGGTCTGATATTGAGCTTACTTCTGATGGATTAAGAGACCCTGTAATGCTATCCCTTGCAAAACATCCATCCGTGGGTGATGTATGGAGAAAATTTAAGGTTTTTCAATGGCATGGTGATACTTTTGAAATACCTATTGGTGCAGTGCATCTTGCAAAATCTAAGATGTACGAAAATCAGGCATTCCGATACAAAGATAATGTCTATGCCTTACAGTTTCATATTGAAGTAACGATGGACCTACTTGAAAAATGGTTTGAAGACAGTTCTTCTAAAGAACAGATTTTTAATGAAGCAGAAAAAATTCTTTTTGAATACTCCCTTCGGGCAAAGAATTTTTATAAATTTTTCTTAGGATAAAAATCTCAGATTCCTACTGCTCCCTCTTGCGATCACTTTTGTATTGCCGAGCAGTCTAATACTATGATGAATTGAGATGAGGCATATCAAAAACAGATAAACTTATTGCTTTTTACCATGAGTTCATATAAATCTTTTTGTCCACCTTTTTGACAGACCTCATTGCTTTCAAGTCCTCTTACTCCCATGCTTTTCTGACAGCCCATGATTTTACCTCCGCCGAGGATAAAGCTCTTTGCAAGCTCTTTGATATTGAATTTTTCAGAGTTTGCCTCTTCATAGGCTGTTGCATGAGCATTAAGGAATATGGTGACTTCATTCTCATAATCCATATTTAAGCAAAGCACCCCAAAACGAAAAGCATTCCAGAGTGTTTCGGGGTCTCCAGAAGAGATTAATATACCAATCTTCATATGTTAATTTCCTCCTTTTGGATAATCTCTATTATTCAAACAAAAATCGCATAGTCCTTCTAAGACAACACCAGAAGCCTTCAACAATCTGCACTAACCCATATCTGCAAAAGTAAGAAGAGTTCTGTTTACTGTATCAAAGGATATTCCAGGATGGAATTCTTTAACTTTTCTATAAATATCCTCTGCTGATGGATGATTCCCGGACTCTAAGACTTCTTTGTATATAGCTATTCTCTGCGGAGTTATCTTTAATCCTGCTCGTTTACACTTATTTAAGAATTCTGCTAAATATTCTTCCTTTATTGAACTTTTCTGTTCCATAATGATAAACTACTAATTAAGAATTATTACTAATTAGTATAAGTTTTACATTTTATAATAACAAAACAGGGAGGAAAAAATGGAAAAGAAAGACAAAAAAAGATGGATAACCGATTGGTGGCCCAAAAGACTTAATCTAAAGATTTTAAGACAACATTGTGCCAGTTCAAATCCTTACGGGCCTGATTATGACTATAAAAAAGAATTTGAGAGTTTAGACCTTGAAGAGGTAAAGAAAGACCTTAAGGAACTCTTGACTAAATCTCAGGACTGGTGGCCTGCTGATTTTGGACACTACGGTGGGCTCATGATTCGTTTAGCTTGGCATAGTGCTGGCAGTTACAGAATCTACGATGGAAGAGGCGGTGCAAGAAATGGTGATATCCGTTTCCCACCTCGAATTGACTGGCCCGATAATATGAGCCTTGACAAGGCAATAAGATTGCTTTGGCCCATAAAGCAAAAATATGGACGCCAGATTTCCTGGGCAGACCTGATAATTTTAGCTGGTAATGTAGCTTTTGAGTCCATGGGTTTAAAGACAATAGGTTTTGGTGGAGGAAGAGAAGATATTTGGGAACCCGATGAAAGTCCAGACTGGGGACCTGAGCTTGAGATGCTCTCTGGTAAAGGTAGATTTAGAGATGGAGAACTTGAAAGA
>CAZYLC010000069.1:0-5207 GCA_964648755.1 uncultured Thermodesulfovibrio sp. | reverse complement strand
AACGTATGGGAATGAATGATGAGGAAACAGTTGCTTTGGTTGCTGGTGGACACGCCTTTGGTAAATGCCATGGTGCTTGTTCTGATAAATTTGTAGGACCTGATCCAGATTCTTCACCCATTGAACAGCAGGGCCTTGGATGGAAAAATACCTACGGAACTGGTAAAGGTCCTGACACTTTTACCTCTGGCTTTGAACTTACCTGGTCTTCAACACCTACTAAATTTGGCATTAGTTATCTTCATTTTTTGTTGAATTACGAATGGGAACTCATGAAAAGTCCTGCAGGAAAAAATCAGTGGGTTGCAAAAGGCGCACCTGCCATTATTCCAGATGCTTATGACCCCAATAAAAAACACCCACCCATGATGCTTACAGCAGATCTTGCATTTAAATTTGACCCCATTTATTCAAAAATTGCAAAGCGCTTTCTTGAAAATCCTAAGGAGTTTGAAGTCTCCTTTGCTAAAGCATGGTTTAAACTTATTCACAGAGATTTAGGACCCCGCGCATGCTACTTAGGTCCTGAAGTACCGGAAGAAGAATTTATATGGCAAGACCCGATACCGAAAAGAGACTACGAACTAATAGATGAAGATGATATAAGAGAACTAAAGGATAAAATATTAAGTTCTGGCTTGAGTATTTCTCAACTTGTATATACTGCCTGGTCATCAGCATCTTCCTATCGTGACTCTGATAGAAGAGGCGGTGCAAACGGTTCAAGAATAAGACTTGAGCCTCAGAGATCATGGGAGGTCAACCATCCTGAAGATTTAGAGAAAATTCTTCTTGTTTATGAAAATATTCAAAGGGACTTTAACTCAAAACAGAGGACAAATAAAAAAGTATCCATTGCTGACCTAATAGTTCTTGGGGGATGTGCTGCTGTTGAATTAGCATCAAAAAATGCAGGCTTTAATGTCTCTGTGCCCTTCATCCCAGGAAGAGTAGATGCACTGCAAGAACAGACTGATATTGCCTTTTACGCTGCCATGGAGCCTTTTGCTGATGGATTTCGTAACTATATAAAAGACCCTGCTAAATTAGAAGCAGAATACATGCTCGTTGATAAAGCTCAACTTTTAACTCTTACCGTTCCTGAAATGACTGTACTTATAGGGGGACTTAGAGTATTGGGGGTAAATTATAAATATACGAACTACGGAGTTTTTACTGATAAGCCAGAAGTTCTCTCCAATGATTTCTTCGTTAATCTTCTTGATATGTCAACAGAATGGAAGCCAGCTGATGAATATTTCTACCTTTTTAAAGGTTATGACAGAAAAACAGGCAACCTTAAATGGACTGCTACCAGAGTTGACCTGATTTTTGGGCACCACAACGAATTAAGAGCAGTAGCTGAAGTTTATGCTTCAAATGACGGTAAAGACAAATTTGTTCAAGACTTTATAAAAGCTTGGCACAAAGTAATGAACTTAGACCGATTTGATTTAAAGAGATAACAACAGTAAAACCTGCCCTTTAACTAAAAGGGCAGGTTTTTTATTAAAATCCATCTATCCCAAGTTCCTTTAATTTAGCCTCCTTGGGTTTCGTTGTCTCCGTGTCCCAGCCTCTTTCTTTGTAGTATTGAGTAAGCATGTCACGGAACTTAGACCTATCAAGAACAGCACCTTTTTTAGGTCCTATTGTGAAGGCATCTTCAAAGAAGCGGTCAGGTAGCCAGTCATCTTCTCTTCGGAAGCCTTCACGGTAGTTAAAGAGTTTTTCTAAATTGAAGACCCTTTCTCCTGCTTTAATAAACTGTGCTTTATCGTATTCAATCCCTGTTATTGCGCTAAGCATGGAAATTATAGGTTCCTCATAGGAATTATCCATTGCAGGGAAGAGACAAACCCCTGTTGAATCAATCATTGCCCTGAAGTTCTGTTCTTTCACACTATCTCCATTTAAATGGCATCCTCCTCTGTTTGCGGTGGCATAACAGAGTGCTCTCGGTGGATTTCCCTGTATATTATGGGCTGCAAGTTCCATTCCCTTTGCATGTATGGCAAACTTTTCACTTCCTTTCCCTATTTTTTGAGACAGTGTCTTTACACCCTTTGAGGCAAGGTCTCCAACTCCATCCCTGTAAGCAATCTTGTCTATTATTTTTAAAGTAGCATCAACACTTCCCCATTTAAGGTCAATTCCATCAAGAAATTTTTTATTAATCATTCCCTTTTCATAGGCTTCCATGAGATATCCAATTACTGCACCAACTGAAATAGCATCTATTCCAAGGTCATCTACATTGTAAATTATATTTAGTAAACCAGCCATGTCTGATATCAAAAGAGTTGAGCCAAGCATTACTCCAGTTTCATACTCAGGTCCATCATGGACAATGCCACCGTATTTGCCCTTTGTGCGACCGCTTTTTTTACAAGCGAGGGGACAATATAAGCAGGCAATATCTCTTACCCAGACATCCCTTCTTGCAGCTTCTGCACCAATTTTGTGAGCTTCTGGAAAAGTGCCTTCTCTGAAGTTGCGTACTGTTTCTGTACCCTGTTCACTACTCTTTACGATGTAGCCAGCTGTTCCATAATTTCTCCAGTATTTTGTACTTGGCGAGTTTCTCAGAGCTATTCGGGCTTTCTCCAGTGCTGCAAGGAATTTTTTATGGTGAGCAACACTGGGCTGATTTGTTCCTTTCACAGCTATAGCTTTAAGATTTTTTGAACCCATAACACAGCCTACTCCACCTCTACCTGCTGCACGGGCAGAAGTGTGGAGTATGCTTGCATAACGAACAAGATTTTCTCCAGCAGGTCCAATATATACTGTTTTGTATCTTCTGTCTTTAAGTTCTTCTAAGATTTTCTTATCAAAGGCATCTGTTCGCATACCCTTAAATTTTTTGCCATCACGAATTTCTACTTTATCGCCATCTATCACAATGTAGCAAAGAGAGTTTGCTTTACCAGTTATTACAATTCCGTCATATCCTGCAAATCTGAGTTCAGGACCGAAGAAACCACCCATATTTGAGTATGTAATAGTTGATGCGTGAGGATAGTTTGAACGAATAGGAGATGTAAGAGGAGATTTGGTTACAACACAGGTTCTTGATGCTGAAGGAACTGGAAATCCAGAAAAGGGACCGGTCATGAAAATAAGAGGATTTTCTGGGGATAGAGGGTCTATGCCGGGCTTTTTTAATTGATCCCAAAGAATTTTTGCTCCAAGTCCTCGTCCTCCAATAAATTTTGCAAGGTCTTCCTCTAGTACTGTTCTTTTTTCAATTTTCCCCGATAAAAGGTCTATGTATAATAATTTGCCGTAATAACCTTTAATTGAACTCATTTTACACCTCCTCTGTCACTTACACCGAACCACTTTTTTGAAAGCTCAGCGGCAATCTTTTTTGGTGATTTACCATAAAATTTTCTACTTGTCTTAGCCTCAACAAGAGAGAGAGCATTAAATGGGCATTGTTTTACACATTGAGGGTCACCTCCGCAGAGATTACATATAGGACGGGGTTTTCCTGTTTTAGGGTCAAGCTCAATTACACCAGTTCTTTGCTCAGAACAGGCTTTTGCACAGCTTCCGCAGGCAATGCAGCGACTAAGGTCAGTCTGAATTGTTAGGCTTTTTTCGTCTCTATAGATGGCTTTTCTTCCAGTTTTAGGTTCCGGGGGGACTGGACAGGCTTTAACGCATGGTGCATCAGGACACATATTGCAAACATTTGGAATGTCCACATCTGGATTGAAACTATGCACACGGATTCTTGAATAGACAGGATTTCCAAGTCCTGGAAGGCTTTCACCATTAATCTTAACTGGATTGTTATAGGCTGAACAGACCGCCTCACAGGTTCTACATCCTGTGCACTTACTGTAGTCAACAAGCACCATTTTTAAATTTTTCTTCTTCGGATCAGCCCAGGCTATTGAATGAATTCCAAATTTGTTAGCAAGCAAGATAGTAGCACCGGCTCCAGAGAGTTTTATAAATTCCCTCCTTGTAAAATTATTCTCCTTCATCTTTCCCTCCTTAATAACTTTTCACTAAAAATAAAAGCTATTTAATGTTAAAACCCAACTCACGTAAAAATTCATCTACAATTGGAACCCAGATTGGCATTCCCTCTTTTCTGTGAAAAAGTTTGTGTCCATCCTCCATGAATGGAGGTAAAAGGACAAATTTACCCTTACCTCCGTTTTTAACATACTCATCAAACATTTCTTTAGATATGGAAGGGGCAAAGTATTTGTCATTTTCAGTATATATCCATAGTGTTGGAACTCTTGATGTTTTGCCAAATTTACCTGCTGTCCAAATTAGTGTATTAGGAGCACAAACAAAGTCATATTTAGTTGACCCTCTTCCTCCTGCAAAATTTATAATTCCAATAACACCTTCTATATTCATACTTCCGAGAGCTAATGATGTGTATCCTCCTGTTGACTGTCCTACTATCAGTATTTTTGTCCTATCAACATATGGCTGTTTTATCATATAATCAATAACTGCCTTTATGTCTTTCGCTCCTTCCATTGAAGGAGAGTAGTAATCTGGACGATCACATTTACCATGCATTTCAGAATAAGTTCCCTCTGAGTCTCCGAATCCCCTCCTCATAGGAACTACAACGACAAATCCTTTTTTCACAAACACTTCACTTTGACTTTTAAACGTAACAATCTTTTTATAATCTTCTTGAGCTCTTGGAGTTCCATGATTGATTATTACAAGAGGAAAGAGCCCTTCTCCCTCAGGCTTATACAGGGTGGCTGAGAGATTAACAGTTGATTCACCGAACAGATGATTAACCGTCATCGGTATTTTTATCTTTTCCTCGGCATTACATAAAGAGTTAAAAGTTAAAAATAGGAACAAATAAATTATCACATTGAGAAATTTTTTCATAACTTCCTCCTCCGAATAATCTACTACTTATAATCAATATTACTATATTTTGTTGAGAGTTGCACGTAAATTAGACAATAAATCAATTGACAAAAAGAGATAGTTATAGATTTAAATTCATGAATATTATATGAAAGTGAATAATTAGTTGAAAAATTTTTAGTAATTAAAGAACTTTAAATGTTTTATAAAAAAGTAGGCTCAAAATTGAGCCTACTTTAAAAAATAATTATAATTTTTTTGAATTTTCTTTTTTAGATATTCTCCATCATCTCCCAGACACCGCAGGGGCATATTCCTACGCAGAATCCGCATGCAATGCA
>CAZYLC010000068.1:0-5510 GCA_964648755.1 uncultured Thermodesulfovibrio sp. | reverse complement strand
TATCAAGGAGGGTTGGCTCATCATCAACAATTAAATAATTGTTATAACTTGTTCCACGGGGAGTTTCATATCCATGAAAATCCCTTACAGCCCAATCAATAGCACCTACCCAAAAAATACCGTTTTTTAACTCCACGGGCTTCATGATTATTCCTCGAGAAGTGAGCTGAATTTATCGAGATGCAGTTCTTCATCTTCAAGAATCTGCTCAAAAAGTTTTCTTGTTACATAGTCTTCTTCTTTTTCAGCAAGTTTAATGATTTCTTTGTAAAGAGCAACAGCTTCTTCCTCTGCTTTTTTATCAAGCTTTAGCATTTCTGTTAGATTTTTTCCAATTTTGATGGGGTCTGGCTGGGTTGTAGGGATACCACCATAAAAAGAGATTCTTTCAGCAATTTTTTCAGCATGTAACATTTCATTGATTGCAAATTGTTTCAATAGAGCGCCAACCGGCTCTGCTTTTATTCCTTTTGCTAAGACATGCTGCCACATATACTGAATGCTGACTTGTAACTCTCTGGCAACTGCTTTTTGTAGTTTGTTCATAAGCTCATTGCTTATCATAAGCCACCTCCATTTTTTGATTTGATTAAGGATTTAATGTTTTTGATTTTTAAATTCTTTTAAAGAACCTCTACTATCACAGGAAGGACACTTTTGAGGTTTATGCTTGGCTGTTCTTACCGTACCACAATTTTTGCACTGATATTCTTTGAGCCCTGGTTTCAAATCTTCCTTATCTTTACACTGTGGGCATAAAACATAAATTTTTAATTGAGCATCAAGAATTTGGAAGTTTGGTATATAGTTATTTAAATCGGGAATTTTAATATCTGAAAATATATCAAAAACTTTCTTACATTTTATACATATGGCATGATGATGTACGGTAGTATCAGAGTCAAATCTTCTTTTTTCAGGATCAATGTGAATCTCTTTTACTCTACCTGTTCTTTTTAGAAATTCAAGAACATTGTAAACTGTGGCAACTGACATAGTTGGAAAGTCCTTTGAGAGATTAGCGTAAATATCCTCTGCTGAGGGATGTTCTTTGTTCCCATCAAGGTATTTCAAAATTGCGAGTCTTTGAGGTGTCCACTTAATTTTAGGTTTCATTAGAATAATTCTAAACAAAAAATGATTTATTTGTCAATCATTTGTATGAGAATATATTATAACTTAGAAACCATGAAAGGAGGTCCTATAAGATGGAGCCAGTGGGTAATGAAAAAATATTTGGTGGATTAGGTTCAGCATTTATTATATTAAGTTTTCTTCCCTATATAGGTTGGATTTTGGGAATTGCAGGAATTGTTCTTCTTTTTATAGCCTTCCATAAATTTTCTGAGATATTCAATGATAAAAACATTTTTAATAAATTTCTGACAGGATTTTTAATTTCTATCGCTGGAATTATTGTTTTTCTTATCTTCGGGTTCTTTTCTTTTATTCCAGCGCTGATAAGTGCAAAACATGGCGTTGGGGAACACATGGGCTTTGATTTTGGAATGTTAGGTATAGGAATAATTTTTGCAATGATTGTTTTTTATATAATTAATATCTTTGCAGCTAATTATTACAGACACTGTTTTAAACTTATGGCAGAGTATACGAATATAAATCTCTTTAGACTTGCTGGCACCTTTGTTTTTTGGGGTGCTGTTGGATTAATAGCTTTTGGACTTGGTGCAATCGCTATTATTGTTGGTTGGATACTGCTTACTATAGCCTTTTTTAGCCTTCCTCAATCCTACAATACCTATGATATAGAGATTAAATGACAATTAAAACCTAACAAGACCTTCTATTCAATGCTATAATAATTCATGGATTTTTTTAAGAAGTTGTTTGATGCATTAAACAATGCAGGAGTTAAATATCTTTTATGTGGAGGCATTGCAGTAAATTTATATGGAATAGAAAGAGCTACTGCAGATATAGATATTGCATTAAAGATTGATGAGGAAAATTTAATAAAATTTGTTAAAGTTGCTAAAAAATTAGGATTGAAGCCTAAGATACCTGTAGAATTAGATGAATTAATAAATACAGAAAAAAGACAAGATTGGAAAATGTATAGGAATATGAGAGTTTTTAGCTTATATGAGGAAGGGGCACCATTTTTTATTGTTGATATATTGATTGATGAACCCTTTGAATTTTTAGAAGTCTACAGTAGGAGAAAAGAAATAAAGTTTAATGAAACAGTTATTCCACTTGTTCCTATTGATATTTTGATTAAGATGAAGGAGAAGACCGGGAGGCCCCAAGATGAAGCAGATGTTTTTTATTTGAGGAAAAGAGGAGTGGGAAAGAGAAGACTGATATGGATAAAAGTCGAGAAAGACCTCTTCTTTACTATAAAACAAAAGAACAAATTGAAAAATACAGAAATAAACCTTTTGAACATAAATTAAAATGGCTTGAGGAACAAATGTATTTTTTCTATTATGCTATGCCTGAAAAAGCAAAAAAAATTAGAGAGAGTTTAATGGAGGATAATATTAGTGGATGAGATTTTCAAGGCGATCATACTTGGTATTATTCAGGGTATTACAGAGTTTCTGCCTATAAGCAGTACTGCCCATCTTGTTATTACACCATGGATTTTTGGTTGGACTGGTACTGTTAATTCCCTTAGTTTTGATATTGCTGTTCATTTGGGGACTCTTTTTTCACTTTTCTACTGTTTCTGGAAAGACTGGCTTGAAATACTTTTGAGGGATAGAAAAATGCTTCTCTATCTGATTTTAGGCACAATACCTGCAGGTTTAGCAGGCATTGCCTTTCATGACTTTATTGAAAATTCCTTAAGAAATCCGATGGTTATTGTCTTCACCCTTGTTTTTGTTGGAATTCTTATGCTTATCGCAGAAAGGATCGGTAAAAGACAGAGAAACTCTGTAACACTCTCCGATGCTCTTGTAATCGGCACAGCACAAGCAATAGCCCTTATCCCTGGAGTTTCCCGTTCGGGAATAACAATTGCAGCAGGACTTTTTAAAGGACTTGACAGGACTTATGCGGCAAAATTTTCTTTTTTGCTATCAACCCCTGCAATAGCAGGTGCAGCAACTCTTGATTTTTATAAATCTATCAAGGTGGGCTATTCTCATGATTACTCTCTATTTATTATCGGAGTGATTTCAGCAGCTATTACAGGAATAATAGCCATTAAGTTTTTACTCAACTTTTTGAAAAAGTATCCGCTTAATATTTTCATATATTATCGGTGGGTTTTAGCAGCTATAATTTTTTTGTTATATTTTCTTAGAAACTGATGGCAACAAAAGTATTTTATAGAAAGCCTTCAAAAGTAAAGCAGAGTATTGCTCCTAAGGAGAGGGAGAAAACAGGACATAGCTCAATAAAGGCTTCTGATATATTTAAATCAGCCCTGCTTATAGCTTTTGCCCTATATCTTTCAGTTAGCCTTTTTACCTATGACCTCTTAGACCCTTCTTTTTTTACCTATGCAAAATCAAAACCCTCTAATTATGGCGGAATTATAGGGTCTTATTTGTCAGATATTTTTTTTAGCCTATTTGGCATTGCTACATTTCTTATACCTTTACTTTTAATCTGGGGTGGAATAAGAAAAATTCTTGGTAAGCCCCTTTGTTTATCAAAGCTTCTTTGGATATTGACCTTACTGTTTTCCTTTGCTGTTATGCTTGAGCCCTTAAGGGAATTTCTATCAATTTATAAAAAACTTCCAGAAGGACTGTCATGGATTGCTTTTCATTTCAGTGAGAAGTATATTTCCATTGCGGGAACATATATATTTTGGTCTGCCTTTGCTGCAGCTTCATTTTTACTTATAAAGCCAGCTTTATTAAGAAGAAAATCTGAGGAACAAGAGGAATCCTCCATACTAAAGAAGGATGAAATAAAAGTTGTTAAAGTATCAAAAGCTGAAGAACCTATTAAAGATGCTGAGTCAAGCAGATTTAAGACAGAGGACATAAAAATAAGGAAGAAGGAGATTGACGAAAGACAGAAAATTGAGGCAGTTGAAAAGGGTTTTATTTTACCACCTCTCAGTATGCTTAAAATTGAAAAGAATGAAAGTAACATCTCAAAAGAAGAAATAATATCCTCTGCCCGTAGTATTGAAAGCAGATTTGCAGAGTTTGGAATTCATGGAACTATCAAAGAAGTCCATCCTGGACCTGTTGTCACCATGTATGAATTTGAGCCTGCAAGTGGAATAAAGCTCAGTAAGATAATCACTCTAAGTGATGAACTTGCCTTGTCTTTGAAGGCTCAGAGTATAAGAATCTATCCAATTCCTGGAAGATCATCAATTGGAATAGAAGTACCAAATAAGAAACGGGAAATTGTTAGGCTTGGAGAGATAGTAGCATCAGAGAAATTTCAAAATACCTCTTCCTATCTTACCCTTGCCCTCGGAAAGGATATTTATGGAAATCCTGTTATAACAGACCTTGCTAAGATGCCTCATTTACTTGTGGCAGGTGCAACAGGTTCTGGAAAAAGTGTCTGCCTTAATACCATGATACTAAGTCTTCTTTATAAGGCAACACCCCATGATGTAAAACTTCTTCTTATTGACCCCAAACTTCTTGAACTTTCAACCTATGAGAATATCCCCCATTTAATGTCTCCTGTGATTACTGACCCAAAAGAAGCCTCAGAGGCATTGAAAAAAGTAATCGTTGAGATGGAACGAAGATACAAGCTTTTTGCCTCAAAGGGTTTTAGAAATATTGAGAGTTTCAACCAATCTGTCTCATTTGAAGAAAAGGTTCCCTATATTGTTGTCTTTATTGATGAGTTTGCAGACCTCATGTTTACAGCCCCTTCCGAGGTTGAACAAGCTGTAACCCGAATTGCCCAGATGGCAAGAGCATCTGGAATTCATCTTGTTGTAGCAACTCAAAGACCCAGTGTAGATGTAATCACAGGCATAATCAAGGCAAACTTTCCAGCAAGAATAGCCTTTCAGGTTACTTCCCGTGTGGATTCTCGAACAATACTTGACACGCAGGGTGCTGAAAAACTTCTTGGAATGGGTGACATGCTTTTTATGGTTTCAGGGGTAAAGATAATCAGAGTACACGGTGCATATGTAGGTGAGGAAGAAGTTAAGGCAGTAGCTGAATATTTAAGGAATCAGGGAAGCCCTGATTACTCTCTTTTTGAATCAATTCAAGTTCCTGCTGACAAGAAGGAAAACGGCAGAACCAATGGTGTTGAAAGAGATGAACTCTATGAAGAGGTAATAGAGTATGCCTCACAGGTTGGTGAGATATCTATTTCCCTAATACAGAGAAGGTTCAAAATAGGTTACAATCGTGCTGCAAGAATAATGGACTTACTTGAAGAGGATGGACTTGTAGGTCCACCACAGGCTGCAGGCAAGCCAAGAAAATTTTTGGGAAAATTTTAAAAAATTTACTAAACTTTTTTGCACTTCCATCGATATAAATAATTAAGACAGCAGGGTGGAAAGGAGGTGAAGGAGTAAATATTCACCTTAAGCTGTC
>CAZYLC010000067.1:1975-5561 GCA_964648755.1 uncultured Thermodesulfovibrio sp. | reverse complement strand
ATACCATAATTATTTTAAATTAATCAAATAATTAAGCTTCTGTAAGCTTTTAAATACCTCTTCAGGATTATGAGCTTCTATAGTATAAACATAATCTTTTTTTTCTATTAGTTTAAATAACTTTTCAAAATCAAAAGACCCACTACCTACTGCACGATGTTCATCAAAATTGCCATTATTATCATGCAAGTGAAATTCAAAGATAAATTGTCCTATAGTAGATAACCATTCATCAAGGCTTTTAGTTGAGAATAGATTAAAATGTCCTGTATCAAAACATATTCCTAAAAAGGGAGAAGACACTTTATCTATAAGCATTTTAAGATTATAGGGATCTTCCTCAAATATGTTTTCTATGGCAATTTTGATATCAGCTTTCTCAGCTCTTTTTAAGAGTCTTTCCCACGTAAGTAAGCTATGCTCAAGCCAAAGATTGACCTTAAAAGCATATTTCCATTTCTCATATCCAGAGTGAAATACTATATTTTTTGGTTTTAAAATTTCCCCTATATCAAAGACTTGATTAAATCTTTCAATAGTTATCTCTCTTACTCTTGAATCAATAGCACCAGGGGATAAATCCATAAAGGGTGCATGAAAAGATAGAGAAGGCTTATAAAAAAGAGCCTTCTCTATCTTTTGAATATCTTCACTCTTTATTTCATCAAGATTTTTTGAATTGAAATATATCTCAAGGTTTAATTTTTCTTTTTGAATTATATCCAAATATTCATAAAATTTATCATAAGGGACATGGACATGAGGTTTAATCATTTAGGATTTTGCCTTTTGAAAACTTTTTTCCTTTGAATTATTTGTCTTGCTTTCAGGCTTTTTACCATTTGAACCATTATTAGAACCGTTTTTTCTTGCATAATCAGTTACATACCATCCAGCACCCTTTAAAACGAAAGAGGATTGAGAAATAAGTTTTTTCAATTCTCCTCCACATATTGGACAATTTTTTAATGGTTCATCACTGAATTTCTGAATAACTTCATGGATTTTGTTACATTTTGTGCATTCATACTCATAAATTGGCATGACCAGAGCACCTCCTATCTATTTTCTATAAAAATATTTTAAAACATCCCTTTTTATTTTTGGTATAATAACTAAAAAATCTTTAGGAGGCACTAACCATGAAAGTGCTTGTAACAGGTGGTGCTGGTTTTATCGGAAGTGATTTTGTAAGATTAGCTGCGAGAAAGGGATGGAAAGTCACAGTTGTTGACAAGTTAACCTATGCAGGTGATCTTGAACGACTTAAACCTATTCAGGACAGATTAGACTTTTATAACACTGATATCTTAGACCGGGATGAAATGAGAAAAATCTTTAAAAAACATAACCCCGAAGCAGTATTACATTTTGCATCAGAAACAAACATTGATAGGTCTGTAATTGAGCCAAGCATATTCATGGAGACAAACATAATTGGAACTATATATCTGCTTGAGCTTGCTAAGGAGTTTAAGGTGCAAAAATTTATAAATATAACTTCCTATGAGGAATACGGAGAAATCAAAGAGGGGGAAAGAGATGAAGACTGTCCACTTAATCCTCGTTCTCCCTATGCAGTAAGTAAAACCTCTGCTGATATGCTTGGACAGGTTTATTGGAGAGCCTTACAGTTGCCCGTGATTACCTTAAGACTTTGCAGCATTTATGGACCCTGGCAGAATCCTGAAAGACTTATTCCAATGACAGTACTAAAAGCTCTTAGAAATGAACCTATACCAATTTATGGAACAGGAGATATCATACGTGAATGGCTCCATCTTTGCGATTGTATAAGAGCTGTTTTTGCTGTTTTAGAAAAAGGTAAACCAGGCGAAGTTTTTAATGTTGGAAGTGGTGAGAGATATCAAGTTATTGATATAGTCAAACAAGTACTTTATCTACTTGACAAACCGGAAAGTCTAATAAAATTTGTACCAGACAGACCTGGACATGAAAAAAGATTTGCCATATGTAGTGAAAAAATAAAAAACAAGTTAAACTGGTCGCCTAATACAAAATTTGAATCTGGCTTAAAAATGACCGTAGAATGGAATTTAAACAATAGAACATGGCTCTTTAAAAAGCTTTTTTATTATGAAGATTTATGGAGCAAGCTGTACAGAGAAGATTAAAATTTTTCGTGGGAACTTCAGGTTGGCAGTATGTACACTGGAGAGGAATTTTCTATCCTAATGATTTAAGTTATAAAGAATGGTTAAATTTTTATAGTAAACATTTTCTAACTGTTGAGTTAAATGTAACTTTCTACAGAAATGTGAAACCTTCTACATTCGCAAAATGGTATGATGCAGTAGATGAAAATTTTCTTTTCTCACTCAAACTTTCAAGGCAAATAACCCATTTTCAAAGGCTGAAAGTTGATAAAAGTATCTTAGATAGCTTTATTGAAAGAGCATCATCGCTTAGAGAAAAGATTGGAGTCATACTAATACAACTTCCGCCATCTTTAAAATTTGATGAAGTCTTAATAAAAGATTTCTTTTCCTTACTTGATAAAAAATATAAATATGCCATAGAGATTAGAAATAAAACCTTTATCAATGATATATTCTTCCATATATTAGAAAAAGAAAACATTGCCTTTTGCATTGCTGATTCGGCAGGTAGATATCCCTATCATGAAGCATTAACAGCCAATTTCATATACTTAAGATTGCACGGCTCACAAAGACTCTATGCCTCTGAGTACTCTGAGGCAGAATTGCAAGCATGGGCAGAAAAGATAAAATTTTGGAATAAACTAACTTACATTTATTTCGACAATGATTACATGGGTTATGCTGTTAAGAATGCCTTAAGACTCAAAGAATTACTTACACTCTGAAGGTGCAAAAATAGGACAAACCTCTCCTGATTCTTTTTTGGGAGTAGCCTTAGCAAAAAGATATTCCTTAATGTTGTCAACACCGATAATAAATTTCTTTTCTTTTCCCTCATTGCAAAACAAAACAGGAACTGAATTTATCTTCAATGATTTCAATGTTCCGCTTATTTCCTTTGCCTCTAAAGCATGAACATCTATAGACATCTGCCTACAGTACTGAATAACCTCCTTACAGTGAGGACAATCCTTTGAGTAGATAAGAACATACTGAGATGAAGGAAACTCATTGATTTTAGGATTGACAAGATAGATAATAAAAAAGACAGAAGCAAAGCTAACAAAAGCAAAGGCGATTTCTTTTCTGCCATGTAGAAGCTTTATTATGGCAGATACAAATAAAATTCCAAAAATGACGAGACAGAAAAGACAAAACTCTCTAACAATAAAACTTTGAAAACCTAAAAGATAACCCTCAACTGACAGAGCAGTTATTAATATTACTGAATGAAAAATGGGAAATTTTTTTATAATCGCAAGGAAAAGCAACATACTGAATAATGCTAGACCACTTATCAGTAAAACAACATCTCCACCTGTTACAAAGCTCTCAACAATCCTGCAACCCTCTGTCTTACAAAGACTTTTGCCAGAAAATTTCAAAAAAAATTCAGAAAGAGTAATAACTAACCCTGCGCCATATAGAACTATCTGAAAAAAAGTAGCTTTTTTATCATTTAA
>CAZYLC010000067.1:0-1965 GCA_964648755.1 uncultured Thermodesulfovibrio sp. | reverse complement strand
TATACAAAAGAATTTGCAATTTGAAAAAGAGTTTCTGATTTAAGTTCTTCTATTAAAAAATATCCTGCCTGTAGCCATTTTGCCAGACTAAAAGCTAAATCCATCTTGATAAAGTTATCCTTCTTTTCTGTATCAATAATAATAAAGTCAGTAGATGGAAAATCTTTTAACAAAAAGCAAATGTCTCTAATCTCATCCAAAGTATTTTTCCCACGCAATGAGACATTTGCCTTTCCATCAGTAAGAAGTAAAATAAGAAAACGAGTCTTTGGCTGTTTTAGTTTCAATCTTCTTATTAGTTTATAGGCTTCTAAAAGTCCAGCTCCCAATGGAGTTTTGCCACCAGTTGGAATTTCCCCAAGTCTTTTAAGAGCAAGATCTACAGAGGAAGTTGGTGGAAAAATTGTTTCTGCCCTGTCTTTTCTGAAAACAATCATATTCAGAAGATAATTGTATTTAAAAAATTTTAAATATTCTTTACTGTAATAACTTTGCCATAAAACTGCTATAATCTTAAGCGTCTATTGCTACTATAAAACTGGACAAATTATACTATGCCCATTAATATTACTTTTTCTAACCTCCACAGCATAAACATTTTTTATCACCTCCTCTGTAATAATCTCATCTGGTTTGCCTTCCGCTATCTTTGTTCCAGAATTTATAACTACCACTTTATCAGAAAAAAGCCCTGCAAGATTTGGGTCATGAAGTGTCATAATTACCACTAAAGCCTTGTCTCTCGCAATCTCTCTGATTTTTTTAAGCACATTTATCTGATTTCTAAAATCAAGATGACTCGTAGGTTCATCAAGAAGCATCACTGGTGTATCCTGTGCAAGTGCTCTTGCAATCAAAGTGAGTTGACGCTCTCCACCACTAATTTTTGTATAGGGTTTGTCCCTTAATTGCTCAATTCCTACTGTTTTTAGAGCACTTTCAGTCATTTCATAATCCCTTTTCCCTGGTGAGGAAAAAACTCCTACATAGCTTGCTCTTCCCATTAATACAACGTCAAAGACAGAATAGGGGAAAGGTGGTTCATGCTCCTGTGGGACTACAGAAAATATTCTTGCTCTCTTTCTGAATGAGAGTTTATCAATGGGCTTACCATCAAATAAAATCTCACCATGGTAATAGTTCCATAGCCCAGCAATGCATTTAAAAAGCGTTGTTTTACCTGAACCATTGGGACCAAGTATTGTGGTGATATTGCCTTTTTCTGCATTAAAACTTATGCCTTTGAGTATATCTTCTTTTATGCCTTTATGCCTAAAGCACAAACTTCTTATGCTTATCATCATCTACCCCATGCCTCTTTACCACCACGCTTCATGAGATATATAAAAAAGGGTGCACCTGTAAGAGCAGTAATAATTCCAACAGGTATGTCAAAACTTGTAAGTGTCCTCGAGACAGTATCTGCAGCAATCATAAAGGCTGCTCCTGCAGCAATACTGAGAGGAACAAGAGTTTTATGGTCCGGTCCAGTAAGCATCCTTACAAGATGGGGAACCATAAGCCCCACCCAACCAATTATCCCGCATAAAGATGTTGCAACTGCCACAGAGAGAGTTGAAAAACCTATGAAAAGTAGTCTTTCCCGTTTTATATTCACTCCCAAAGCCTTCGCTTCCTCATCTCCCATGCTCATAACATTAAGTCTCCATCTCATAAGAAAATTTGGAAGTATTCCAACTAATACACCTAATAATGCCACTTTTACTGCTTTCCAGTCTGCAAGACTAAAGCTTCCCATAAGCCAATAAACAATGCTTTGAAGTTTATGAGGATCAACGAGAAATTTTACTAATGAAACCATAGCAGTAAAAAAAGCAGAAACAATTACTCCTGATAAAATCAATGGTAGCCGGGAGACTTCTCCTTGAGTCCTTGCAACTCCATAGGCA
This sequence comes from uncultured Thermodesulfovibrio sp., assembly GCA_964648755.1. Classification (GTDB taxonomy): domain Bacteria; phylum Nitrospirota; class Thermodesulfovibrionia; order Thermodesulfovibrionales; family Thermodesulfovibrionaceae; genus Thermodesulfovibrio. The sequence goes on along the minus strand of CAZYLC010000067.1, from coordinate 55 downwards.
ACCATAACTGCTGCTATGGCAAAAATGAAAGCTGTAAGTTGAAGTGGTAAAAAGG
>CAZYLC010000066.1:4471-5680 GCA_964648755.1 uncultured Thermodesulfovibrio sp. | reverse complement strand
CTCTGACCTTCGGGTTATGAGCCCGACGAGCTACCAGACTGCTCCACCCCGCGATATTTTTAATATACCTTAACAAAATAAGGTTTGTCAAATGCAGATTGTTATTGCCTCAAGAAATAAAAAAAAGATAGAAGAGTTGAGAAGAATCCTTCAGGGACTACCCATTGAAATCCTCTCAGTTGATGATTTCCCCCATTTAGAGGAGGTTATTGAAGATGGAAATAGCTTTGAAGAAAATGCTTTGAAAAAGGCAAGATATGTTTACCAAACAACTGGATTGCCTGCCCTTGCAGATGACTCAGGACTTGAAGTAGAAGCCTTAGGCGGAAAACCCGGGGTCTTTTCTGCAAGATATGCAGGTAAGAATGCTACAGACGAAGAAAATGTGAAAAAGCTTTTGATAGAAATGAAAGAAATTCCAGAGGATAAGAGAAACGCTCGTTTTGTTTGCTGTATTGCCTTTGTTTCTTCGAAGGGTGAGGAAAAAGTTTTTTGGGGATATGCTAAGGGGAAAATAACAAGAGAGCCTCGAGGAAAATTAGGATTTGGTTATGATCCTGTATTTATTCCAGAGGGATACAAATTAACCTTTGCTGAATTACTTCCTGAAGAAAAAGATAGGCTGAGTCATAGAAGAAAAGCCCTTGACAAATTAAAAAAGTATTTGGTAAAATTGGCTTCAACTTTATAAACAAAATTTATTATAAAATTATAAAATTTAAGTTGCATTTAAATTCTTAATAGGTTAAATTATTAACCAAGACATTTTAATTTAATCAAAAAAAGGAGGCTTCAGATGAGATTAGTATTCTTGGGTGCTCCCGGCGCAGGAAAAGGAACTCAGGCAAAAAGACTCGTTGAAAAATATGGTATTCCTCAAATATCCACAGGTGATCTCCTAAGGGCGGCTGTTGCTGCGGGAACTCCACTTGGTAAAGAAGCAAAGGCCTATATGGACAGAGGAGAGCTTGTTCCAGACAGTGTAGTTCTTGGAATGGTCAAAGAGAGACTTTCCCAAGATGATTGCAAAAAGGGATTTATTTTGGATGGTTTTCCAAGAAATGTTGCTCAGGCAGAAGCTCTTGATAAAATGCTTGCTGAAATGAATATGCCATTAGATTTAGCGCTTAACGTTGATGTTCCTTTTGATGATCTTATGAAAAGACTTACAGGTAGAAGAACATGTAAATCCTGCGGACAAATGTACAA
>CAZYLC010000066.1:3000-4364 GCA_964648755.1 uncultured Thermodesulfovibrio sp. | reverse complement strand
GAGGAAAGGTATGCCGGAAGTAAGAATTAAGACTCTTCCCCCACCTCATGGTGGAAAGCTTATTGAAAGGGTTGTCCGTGACCCCCAGATGGCAATGAAGTTGATGCAGAAATGTTCCGCAGTTTATGACATCAAACCCACTCTTTTTAAGGGTAATCCTGTAAGAAATGTTTACAGAGAAATTATGTCCGTTTGTTATGGTTTCTTCAGCCCTGTAGAAGGTTCCATGACAAAAGCTGACCTCGAGAGTGTTCTTGAAAAAAGAAGACTCACAAGCGGATGGGTATTCCCCTATCCAATTCTCTTTGATATTTCTGAGGAAGATTTCAAGAAACTCGGAGTAGGAGCAGGTGATTGGCTTTTGCTTAGACTTAAGGGTGAGCCCTTTGCAATTCTTGAGATTGAAGAGGTTTACGAGATTGCTCCTGGTGAAGTAGCAGTCAGAACTTTTGGGACTCCAGAACACAACCCCGAGGTTGTAAAGGTTCCGTTTGATCAGAAGCACACTGGCTATAATATTTACTGCTCTTTAAATCCGATCATTCTTGCTGGAAAATATACAATTATTAATGAACCAAAATTAAGACCACCCTTTGACAGATTTTGGTATCCACCAAAAAGATCAAGAGAGGAATTTGAGAATAGAGGATGGACAACAGTTATTGCCCATCAAACAAGAAACGTTCCGCATACTGGCCATGAAGCATTAATGAAGAATGCAGCATATATCGGAGATATTAAGCCTTCTGACGGTATCGTTGTTAATGCAATAGTTGGTGCAAAGAGAATCGGTGACTTCCCAGATGAAGCAATCGTTGAAGGTCATGAAATGGTTCATCTCGCTGGTTATATAAAGCCAGATCGTCATCTTGTAACTTTCACGCTCTGGGATATGAGATATGGAAACCCCATTGAGTCCCTTATCCATGCAGTAATTAGACAGAACATGGGAATTTCCTTCCATATGTTTGGAAGAGACCATGCAGCATTAGGTGAATACTATGATATCTTTGCAACTCAGATTCTTTGGTCCAAGGGAATTCCAAGCTTTGGCTTTAATGAACCACCCTATATGGTAGATGGTGGATTTTATATAAGACCACAGAACATCGAAGAGTTCTGGTTCTGTCCAAAATGTAAAGAGTTTGCATACTCTGCAAACTGCTCTCATAAAGGAATCTACTCAAGATACTCTGGAAGCTTTATCAGAGGTCTTATTAATGAAGGTGTAATGCCTCCACCTGAGATTTACAGACCAGAAGTTTATAAGGTTGTCGTAAAATGGTGGCAGAAGTTCGGATATCCATTTAACAATGAAAAATATCTCAAAGAGAGAGAGGAGAGATTAGAGGTAGATCTCCCTC
>CAZYLC010000066.1:2366-2990 GCA_964648755.1 uncultured Thermodesulfovibrio sp. | reverse complement strand
ATGGAACTCCCAGCTCATTTAAAAAAATAAAGGAGGTGAATAATGGCTAAGTTTTTTGGTGTAGTAATTGATGAGACAAGATTAAAGGCTATAAAGGGCACTCCCCTTGAGGAAAAAGTAGAGCCTATTTTTGGTGGTGCTTTAAAGAGATTAGTTGTTGAAGTTCCAGATGATCTTGGTCAGAAAGTAATTGACCAGTTCACAAAAGCAAGATTTGATGCGAGAGGATTTATTGAAGAAACTCCCGCTGCTTTTAAGAGGCTTGTTTTCAAGAAAATTGCAGAAATGAAATCTTTAGGTCCTGAAGTTATTGAAGCTGCTGTTGCAGAGATACCTTCAATTAAAGATGACGTTGCTAAGGAAGACAAAGAACTTCCAGTTCCTGATATTGACATAAGTGATGTGCTGGAATTACAGAAAAATCCAGTGCAAAAACCAGCATAATAAAACAAAAAAAGGAGGTTAAACTATGCCAAGTTTTGTAATGGTTGAAAAGTGTGACGGCTGTAAAGCCCAGGACAAGACAGCATGTCAGTACATCTGTCCTAATGACCTCATGACTCTCGACAGAGAGAAAATGAAGGCATTTAACCAGGAGCCAGATCAGTGCTGGGAATGCTACAA
>CAZYLC010000066.1:0-2325 GCA_964648755.1 uncultured Thermodesulfovibrio sp. | reverse complement strand
CGTTATTCCAATGAGAGGTCAGGATGCCATTATGTGGACAATTAAATTCAGAAACGGCTCCATAAAGAGATTCAAATTCCCAATAAGACTTACACCTGAAGGTTACTGGAAAGCTGAAAACATTTACGAAGGATTACCTGAGCCTGATTTTTCCAAGGTTAAAGGTCCTGGCTACTTTAATTATGAAGCCAGAAAAGATTAAAAAATCAAAGAAGGAGGTATAAAGATGGAAAAAGAGACTTGTACATTTTCATACTGTCAGAAGCCAGAAACAGTAGTTATTGACACCGATTTTCTTATAATCGGTGGTGGTATGGCTGCTTGCGGTGCTGCATTTGAGGCAGCAAGATGGGCAACACCAAAGGGAATTAAGGTAACAATGGTTGATAAAGCAGCAACAGACCGTTCCGGTGCAGTTGCAATGGGTCTCAGCGCTATTAACACCTATATTGGTGAGAATAAGGTTGAGGACTATGTAAGATATGTTCGTGCAGACCTTATGGGAATTATCCGTGAAGACCTCGTATTTGACCTTGGAAGACATGTTGACAATTCAGTACATATGTTTGAAGAATGGGGACTCCCAATCTGGAAAAAGAGTGACGATGGATGGTCACTTGACGGCTTCCAGGCAAGAGACCAGGGCAAACCAAAGCTCAAAGATGGTGGAGTTCCATGCCGCTCTGGTAAATGGCAGATCATGATTAACGGTGAATCCTACAAGGTTATCGTTGCAGAGGCTGGAAAAGCAGCCCTTGAATATAACAGAAAGGCTCTCAATATTCCACAAAACCACTTTGAGAGAGTATTTATTGTTAAACTCATTAAAGATGCTAAAGAGCCAAACAGAGTAGCAGGTGCAGTTGGCTTTAGCGTCAGAGAAAATAAAGTATATGTATTCAAGGCAAAAGCAATACTTAATGCATCCGGTGGTGCAGTTAACGTATTCAGACCAAGATCAACACGTGAAGGACAGGGTAGAGCTTGGTATCCAATATGGAACTCTGGTTCTGGATACTATCTCGGTATGAGTGTTGGCGCTGAGATGACAATGATGGAAAACAGATTTGTCCCAGCAAGATTTAAGGATGGATACGGACCAGTTGGTGCATGGTTCCTCTTCTTCAAGGCAAAAGCAACAGATGCTCTTGGAGGAGACTATTGCGCTAAGGATTGTGCAGAGTTTCAAGATGCTGTTAAGAAATATGGTAAATGGGCAGAAGCCCTTGGTACAGCTATCAGAAACCATCTCATGATGCAAGCAATGAAGCAGGGTAGAGGACCAATCCTTATGAATACCCACACAGCTATGCAGGAACTTGCAAAGCAGATGGATCCAAAGAGATTAAAACACCTTGAAGCAGAAGCATGGGAAGACTTCCTTGACATGTGTATCTCCCAGGCTGGACTCTGGGCAGCCAATAACGTTGAGCCTGACAAGAGCCCATCTGAAATCATGCCAACAGAGCCTTATCTCCTTGGCTCACATGCTGGTTGCGCAGGCTTCTGGGTAAGTGGACCTGGAGACATTCCTGGTGCACCTGCTGAGTGGTTTTGGGGTTACAACAGAATGAGCACAGTAACTGGTCTATTTATGGCTGGTGACATTGTTGGTGCCTCTGGACACAAATTCTCCTCAGGTTCCCATGCGGAGGGTAGAATTGCAGCAAAAGCAGCTATTGCCTTCATTCTTGATAATCCAAGCTATACACCTGAATTAGCTGTCAACATAGATGAGCTTGTTGCAGAAATGTATCTACCATTTGAAATTTATGAAAAATATAAGACCTATTCAACAGACCCAGCAATTAACCCGTACTACATCAGACCAAATATGTATCAGGCAAGACTTCAGAAAATTGCTGATGAGTACTTTGGTGGAATCGGCACATGGTATATGACTTCAAAAACCATGATTGAAGCCGGATTAGAGAAGCTCCAGATGTTAAAAGAGGATGCATCAAGATTAGCAGCTGCCAATCTTCATGAGCTTCTTCGTTGCTGGGAGAACTATCACAGAGCACTCTCCCTCGAAGCTCATGCAAGACATATCCTCTTCAGAGAAGAATCCAGATATCCTGGTTACTACTACAGAGGTGACTTTGACTTTGTTGATGACAACAACTGGAGAGCCTTTGTCAACTCAGTATATGATCCAGCAACTGATACATTTACACTTAAGAAAGTCCCATACGTTCAGATCATTCCTGATTAATATGAGGGTGGATAAGGGAGGGGGGAATCTCCCTCCCTTTAAATTCTTCTTTTTTTGTTTAAATTAGAAATTCGTAATGCAGTTTAAGGCTGTATTACGAATTTTTATGT
>CAZYLC010000065.1:5622-6010 GCA_964648755.1 uncultured Thermodesulfovibrio sp. | reverse complement strand
CAAGTTTTATGTTGTCTCATGATATTAACTGGCTTGAGTTTATTCTTTTACAGGAGCAGAAAATAATGGAACTCTCTGGCGATTTAATTAGAAAGCTGAATGAACTTAAAAAGCATACATTTTTTGAAATACTTGAGCTTGCTGGAAGAGTTTTTATTATTGTCGACTATGATGAAAATGTGATAATAGGGAAACGTGGATTTCTTTCCGAGGAAAAGGAAAGAGGACTTGTTCTGGTTTTCAATAATAAGATGAAATTTAGCTGGGATGATAATTCAATCTCAGCTACTCTTGTTTTTGGAAGTTCACCAGAAAAATGTTATATACCTGTCAATGCCATCGCAGGAGTTTTTTCACCTGATTTAAGGATTCAACTTGCAGTGCCTGC
>CAZYLC010000065.1:0-5612 GCA_964648755.1 uncultured Thermodesulfovibrio sp. | reverse complement strand
TAGAAAAAAATACAGAAGACTCATCCGTTCCCTCTCAGAGTGGAAAGGATGAAGGTAAAATTATAGATTTAAAAAAATTGAGGAAGAAAAAATGAGCATGGAAAAACACCTGAAAGAATTACTAATTCATCAATTAAAACAAAGGGTTAGCAAAATTAAACAAGATTTAGAAACTCTTTCTGAACCTCCCCCTGATTTAAAAATAATGAGCTATGGAATGGTTATTGGATATATTGACATAATCACAGAAAAGGAAATTAATCCTGACAGGATAGATAAATGGAAAAAACTAATCTCTCAAGGGAATAAATTAACAATTATTATCCCTAAGGAAGAAAAGCTCAAAATTACAGAAACTCTATGGAAAGAGGGTCTTGCTGAAAAAGTTAGCGTAGGTACCTATGAGATAAACCTATTTCTGCCTTGAAATGAAATCTTCTAAACAAAGTTTCTGAATTTCTTCAGTTACAAAAGTTCCCCTGAGCATCTTACCTTCAACCATATAAATAACCATCTCTGCTATATTAGTAGCATGGTCAGCAATTCTCTCAAGATATTTGGCTATGAACATTCTCTTAAGGGCAAGGGGAATTATATCAGGATTTTTTACCATAAATCCGAATAATTCATTATGATTGTTCTGAAGCAGCTCATCTACTTGGTCGTCTCTTTTAATCACCTCATAGCATAAATCTACATCTTCTTTTATAAAGGCATTTATAGCATCCTCTACCATGCTCTCTGTGAGCTCAGCCATTTTAGGGATATTTACAAAAGGTTTTAAAAAGGGCTCCTGATTGAGTTCCATTGCTCTTTCTGCTATATTTACTGCAAAATCACCCATTCTCTCAAGATCTGTGCTTATTTTCATTGCAGTGGTAATGAATCTTAAATCCTTTGCCATAGGTTGTCTAAGTGCTATAAGCCTTATACACTCCTCGTTTATGTCAACCTCAAGCCCATTAATTACATTATCCCTTGAAATAACCTGCCGAGCAATGTCATTATCTCTATCTATAAGTGCTTTTACTGCTTTTCTTATGTTTTCTTCTACAAGACAACCGAGTATAAGAATTTTTTCCTTTAATTTTCTTAATTCATCATCTAAAATACCCATCCCTGCCTCCTAAAAGTTCTTTAGCTTATTATACAGCTTAGCAGTTTTTATAAACAAGCTCGATGATTATTAAAAATTATTGCTTTCTCATAAAAAAGTTTAATTTAAATGATAATAATTCTGCTCAACGTATCGAGCAATTATTGGAAATCTGTGGAATTTAAGCTTGCCCAACATTTCCTTAGCCTCATTACTATTTATATTTCGTAAAGCTTTTACTATTTCCATCAATATTATAGGATCTTCTTCTTCATTAATCATTGTTGAAAATTCAGTAATTGCTTTTTTTAGTTTTTTTAAACCTATAATAAAAATTATTAGCCTTCTGATTTCTTTAACAGGATGCTTGAGTGATAATATTAATTTTTCTTCATAACTTAGAGAATTAAAATCCCTTAGATCATATCGACAGTACGGACAAATAATTATTCTATCGGATATAGATTTCCAACAGTTAGGGCAGAAAAAATGAATCATTTTTTTAGCCAAATCTACCGGTTATATAGTCTTCTGTAAGTTTTTGTGAGGGAACAGTAAATATTTTTTTGGTTCTATCAAACTCAATTAGCTCTCCAAGATACATAAAGCCTGTATAGTCAGACACTCTTGCTGCCTGTTGCATATTATGAGTGACGATAATAATCGTCAGCTTTTCTTTTAGATTAATGATTAACTCCTCAATCTTTGAGGTTGATATGGGGTCAAGAGCACTTGTTGGTTCATCAAATAAGACTATATCTGGTTCAATTGCGATTGCCCTTGCTATGCAGAGTCGCTGCTGCTGACCTCCTGAAAGCGAATAGGCATTTGCATCAAGCCTGTCCTTAACCTCATCCCAAAGAGCAGAGGATTGAAGTGCCCATTCTACTCTTTCGTTAATTAATTTTTTATCTCTTATACCATTTACTCTTAATCCATAGGCTACATTCTCAAAAATTGACTTAGGAAAAGGATTAGGTCTCTGAAACACCATGCCTATTCTTCGTCTAAGGTCAAGAAGGTCTATATGGGGACTTGCTATGTTAATTCCCTCGGGATGAAAAATTATAGCCCCTTCGTATCTTGAGCCCGGATATAGGTCGTGCATCCTATTAAAACATCTGAGAAGAGTAGTTTTTCCACAGCCACTCGGACCTATGAGGGCTGTAATTTTTTTTGTTGGTATCTTTAGATTAATATTTTTTAAAGCTCTGAAATCTCCATAGGAAAAGTTTAAATCCTTTACTTCAAGCTTAATCTCTCCTTCAGGTTTGTGCATTGCCCTTGACCTTGCCTCCTCTGAAACCCTATCTGAAGCTCCTAAAAAAAGATTTTTAATGCTGTCTATCATGGTTCCAATTACCATATATACTTTCTCCTTACTTTTTGCCTAAAATAGTAAGCTAAGGCATTCATTAATACTGTCAAAATAAGTAAAACAAAACCCGCAGCTGCAGCATTTATTTGAAAGGATGCCTGAGGCCTTGAAACCCAGTTAAATATCTGGATAGGTAATACTGTAAAGGGAGACATGAGAACTTCCCAGATTTTATCAGGTGCGATAAAGGGAAATTCTGAGGTAAATGGCGAAGGAGGTAAAAAAGCTATAAAGGTAAGCGCACCTATTGTTACAAGAGGAGCTGTTTCTCCAATTGCGCGGGATGCAGCAATTATGAGACCTGTAAGGATTCCTCCCAATGAATAGGGTAATATATGGTCTCTAACCGTATCCCACTTTGTAGCACCTACTGCATAGGCTCCTTCTCTTATATCACGAGGAATTCTTCTAATTGCTTCTCTTGTATTCACCACAATTACCGGCAACATGAGAATACTTAGAGTAAGCCCAGCAGTTAGTATGCTCTCTCCAAATTTAAATCTATATACAAAAATACCTAAGGCTAAAAGTCCATATATGATTGCTGGTACTGCTGCAAGATTATTTATATTAAGTTCTATTATTGTCTCAATTTTGCCAAAGATTCCTCTTTTTGTTGCGTATTCCTCGAGATAAATCCCTGCAGGTATACCTATTAGCAAGGACCAAAAAATAGCCCCTGCCATTACAAGAAGAGTCCCTATCCAACCAGAGAGAATTCCAGCCTGGCTCGGAAATCTTGAAGGATAGGAGGTGTAGAAGGAAGGATCTTTTATTTTTTCAAATCCATCGAGAAATACATCAATAATTAGGGTAAACATAAAAGAAATAACAATTAAGAAAGCTAAAAAACCTAAAAGTGGAAATAGGATATCTGACTTTGAATTGAGCTTTTTATTCATGTTTTAATATACCTCTCTTATTCTTGACCTTAGCCAAAGAGCAATAGAGTTAAAAACAAAGGCAATTATAAACAGTGCAAGACCTACAGCAAAAATTGATAAATACTCAATTGACCCAAAGGGTAAATCTCCCAAGGCAACCTGAACTATGTATCCTGTCATTGTTTGTATAGGTTCTCTTGGATCTAAAGTTAAATTAGGATACATTCCTGCTGCAATTGCTACAACCATTGTTTCTCCAATAGCACGGGATGCGCCAAGTATAAAGCCAGCTACAATACCAGATACTGCTGCAGGTACAACTATTGTTACCGCTGTCCTTAATTTTGTTGCACCAAGCGCATAAGAAGCCTCCCTTATTCTCTGGGGTACACCCTTCATCGCGTCTTCAGCCATTGAGGCTGTATAGGGAAGTATCATAAAACCCAGAACAATACCAGGTGCAAGGGAATTGAAGGCTTCCAAATCAGGTACTATTTTTTGAAGAATGGGAGTAACAAAGAGAAGGGTAAAATAACCATAAACAACTGTAGGAATAGCCTCTAAAAATTCAATTATTGGTTTTGCTATTTCTTTAACTCTCACTGAAGCATATTCGCTTAAGTATATTGCTATAAGTAATCCCAAGGGAATAGATACAGCTACTGCAATTCCTGCTATCATGAATGTGCCTGCTACAAGGGGCCATATTCCAAATTTTTTTGTAGCAAAAACAGGGGTCCATTCCTTCTCTGTAAGGAATTCTTTTACAGAAACTTCCTTAAAAAATTCAATAGAGTCAGTTAAAAGCACATAAACTATTCCGATAGTTATAAAGATAGTAATAAAGCCGGCGGTGAAGAACACCGCCAGCATTAGTTTATCTAAGAATTTTTTATGAGCTACGCTTGAAAACAATTCTAATTTATCCTCTTAATTAGTGTTTTGTCTCTCTTTTAAGTAGCTCTTCTACTGTAAGTCCTACTTCAATCTGTCCACCAAATACTGTTCCAGTCTGCATCTTCTTGAATCTATCAAGTGCCATTTCATATGCCTTTGCAGGAAGAGGGATTGCGCCGACCTGCTTTGTAATTTTACCAGCATGTTTTAAATAGAATTCTACAAATTCTCTAATTTCAGGCTTTTCTTTTGCTGACTTTTCATTAATATAGATGAAAAGAGGTCTTGAGAAAGGCTGATATGAGCCATCCATAACAGCTTTTTCACTTGGCAATACACATTTACCTGTTTTAGGATTTTTTATTGCTACAGCCTTTACTTTACCTTTATTCTCCTCAACATAGGTGAAGCCCACATAACCTAACCCACCAATATCTTTAATTACTGCATTCATGATTACGTTGTCATCTTCACTTGCTACATAATCACCTCTGCTTGCCTTAGCTTTGCCAACTGCTGCTTCTGTAAAATATTCAAAGGTTCCAGAATCTGCACCAGGTCCGGCAAGTCTTAAGGGCCTATCAGGCCAGCTGGGGTCAACCTGATTCCATTTTGTAATCTTACCCTGAGCTTCAGGTTCCCATATCTTCTTGAGTTGTTCAATTGTCATGCAGTTGTCTTTGATCCAGTTATTTTTGATATTTACAAATACTGAAAGAGCATCATAAGCCACTGGTAGTTCAATATACTTTATACCAGCCTCTTTACAGGCATCCATCTCTTTCTTCTGAATTGGTCTTGAAGCGTCTGAAATATCTGTTTCTCCTCTACAGAATTTCTTGAATCCGCCACCTGTACCTGAAATTCCCACTGTAACTTTTACTGCACCTTTCTTTTCTTTCTGGAAATCTTCTGCTACACCTTCAGTAATTGGAAAAACTGTTGATGAGCCGTCAATCTTAATGATTGGCTGAGCATGTGCAATAGAGAGAAAGGAGAAAAGACCAAATACCGCTAATAGGAAAACACCTAAAAATAAACTTTTTTGATACTTCATAAAGACCTCCTTTGTTTTTTTAATTTTTATATCTTTAGTATAGAATTATCTTGTTACAGTAGATTTACAGGAATGTTAAATTTTTGTTACAAAGAATTAATTATGTGATAAAATAATAAAATTCAAATAGTTAGGAGGAATTTATGGTTACCAAAGGTAGTATCTTAGTATTAATTTTTATTCTATTAAGTTTTAGCGTAGCATTCTCTGCTGAGATGATCAATGGCGCAGGAGCTACCTTCCCATATCCTCTGTATTCCAGCTGGGCTTCTGAATATAACAAAGCTACTGGTATAAAGG
>CAZYLC010000064.1:3561-6159 GCA_964648755.1 uncultured Thermodesulfovibrio sp. | reverse complement strand
AAAAAAACAACTTATTGAAATATCTCTGGAACAAAAGTCATATACCTCCCTTATTGATGAAAATAAGAGGCTGAGAGAATTACTCGGACTTAAGGAATATAAAAAGGATATTGTAACAATTGGGAAAGTTATATCCAAGGGATCTAATAAATACCTTAAAACTTTCTGGATTGACAAAGGTAGTAATCAGGGGATAAAGAAAGATTACCCCGTAATAACTCCAAAGGGCTTAGTTGGTAAAGTAATATCTGTGTCTTCAGATTATTCAGAAATACTTTTAATAACTGATCCTAATTTTTCAGCCTCAGTAAGGATCGAGAGGAGCAGAGCAGAAGGAATCTTAAACGGAAAGGGAAATAAATGTATAATCAAATATGTTCCTTTAGAAGAGGAAGTTTTAGTTGGTGACAGAATAATTACTTCAGGATTAGACGGACTATTCCCCGAAGGAATTATAGCAGGGGTCGTAAAATCTGTAAATAAAAAGGAAGGCTTATTTCAAATAATTGAAACTGTTCCAATACAACCTGAAAATAAAATAGAAGAGGTTGCTGTTATAAAAAAAGGATAATGAAATTATTACTTAAATGGTTTTTTTTGATCATATTGACTTTGATTAGTCAAAATCTCATCTTGTTTCTTATTGGAATTAAAACAAATTTATTTTTTCTCTTAATTTATTTTTTCATCATTGAATACTACTTTCCTAATAAACAAAAAAGAAATATATCGACATCAGAAATTTATCCTTTGTTATTTTTTGTATGCACTGGTTTTATCGACGATTTAGGGCAGGGAATCATAGGTCCCTCTATTGTGTCTAAGAGTTTGACAGGCTTTTTTTTAATTAACCTTACAAATCAATTTTTTTTTAACTGGACCGAACAGTTCAAAGGGACTATTATTTTTTTGTTTACCCTATTTGATGAAATAGTTTATACAGCAATTTTTATTTATTTTTTTAATATAAGCGTGGAACCTTTGACCCTTTTTAAAGACATGATTATTCGAGCATTATTTAACATTCCTTTAGGATTATTCATAACTTGGGGTAGACCCTAATGAATATTAAAGATAGATTATTTATTTTTTTTATAATTTTAATTTTTTTTATATCTCTTTTGCGTTTATCCCATTTACAAATATTTAAAGGAGAATATTATAGTAAACTATCCGAACAAAATAGACTCCGAATTATAAAAATTCCTGCTCCAAGGGGCATTATTTATGACAGAAACGGAATTCCCTTAGTTGAGAATATGTCATCTTTTAGTGTTTCTCTATCTCCAGAATATGCAGAAAGTGTTAATTTGAATACTCTTAGCAATATTTTGAATATGACTAAAGAGGAATTAGAGAAAAAAATTCAAAAAAAAACAGAAAGTCAATTTATTCCTATAAGAATAAAGGAGGACCTCTCATTTAAAGAAATTGCCATGCTTGAAGCAAGAAAGACTGACATTCCTGGACTAATAATAGATATCGAAATGAAAAGACATTATATCTATGATAAAGCCACATCTCACATAATTGGTTACTTAGGTAAAATTACAGAATCCCAAATAAAAAATAATCCCTCTCTACAAGATTTACCATCCTATTTTAAAGTAGGGCAAACAGGACTTGAATATCAATATGATGATTTACTAAGAGGTAAACCAGGGGAGAAAATTGTTGAAATAGATGCACTTGGAAGAGAACTAAGACTTATAAAAGAAACACCTCCTATTAAAGGTTCAGATATATATCTAACAATTGACGCTTTTTTACAGGAGTCAGCTTACAAAGCTTTAGAAAATCAAAATGGAGCCTTTGTTGCTATTAAGCCAGATACAGGTGAAATTTTAGCTATGATAAGTACACCATCTTTTGATTCCAACATGTTTGTAGAAGGCGTGCCCACAAAATATTGGACTGAATTGATAAATAATCCACGTAATCCTCTTTTGAATAAAGCAACTCAAGGTTTATATCCTCCTGGATCAACTTTTAAGATAATTACAGCCCTTGCAGGACTTGAGGAAGGACTGATTTCACCTGATAAAATTTTAGTAAATTGCAGAGGGGGAATAAATTTAGGGCAATGGACCTTTGGATGTTGGAAAAAAGAAGGCCATGGGAATGTCAATCTAAAAAAAGCTCTTACAGAGTCCTGCGATGTTTATTTTTATGAACTTGGGAAGATGCTTGGCATTGAAAAAATGGCTAATTATGCCAAAAAATTAGGATTAGGGGAAATAACGGGATTTAGCTTAGAAGAAAAAGGTGGATTAGTACCAGATGAAAACTGGAAAGTCAAAACATTTAAAACTTCATGGTTTCTCGGAGATACATTCAATACATCCATTGGACAAGGTTTTCTAAAAGTAACACCATTGCAAATGGCAATGGTAATGGCAACTTTTGTCAATGGTGGTTTAAAATATAAACCACTAATATTAAGGGATAGTAAGCCTGAGGTCATTAATCTCGGTTTCCAAAATGGAAATCTCGAAATTATAAAGGAAGCTCTTGTATCAGTAGTGAATGATCCTACTGGAACAGCCTCAGGAGCTAAATCCTCTTTAATTAAATTTGGAGGCAAAACAGGAACTGTGC
>CAZYLC010000064.1:0-3551 GCA_964648755.1 uncultured Thermodesulfovibrio sp. | reverse complement strand
AGTTGTAAGTAAAAAAGTTCGTGAAAAGGTCTTTAGCAAAAATATTGAACATCATGCTTGGTTCATTGGTTTTGCTCCAGTTAATAAGCCAGAAATTGCTTTTTCTGTTATAGTGGAACATGGAGGAGGAGGAGGTGCTGTAGCAGCTCCGGTAGCTAAAAATGCTTTAGAGGGATACATTCTAAAAAAGAGACAACTTAATGTGGAAAATTGACAGAAGAATAATTGAAAATTTTGACTGGATAACCTTTATATCTATAGTAATAGTATGTATAATTGGTATATTAACCATTTATAGCGCTACAAGGCCTCCTTTAGATGAAGGGGAACGCCCTCCTTTTTACATAAAACAATTGTTATGGTTTTTTATTGCAGTTATTTCACTTTTTGTATTTATAAGCTTTGACTACACAAAATTAAAAAATTTCTGGATACTTCTTTATATCTTTGGTCTAATTCTACTCATAGCAGTATTGTTTTCAGGTAAAACTGCTATGGGAGCAAAAAGATGGATAAATCTCGGTTTTTTTTCTTTTCAACCTTCTGAAATTTTCAAAATAATATTTATCATATGTTTATCTGCCTATTTATCTGATAAAAAATCACCCCTTAATGTTTTTGATACCCTAAAAACATTCTTAATATTCTCCTTTATCCCTTTCATTCTTATATTTAAACAACCTGACCTTGGCACTGCTGTTTTAATCGTTGCTATCACATTTATAATGCTTCTTTATAAAGGATTAAGTTTAAGAGTCTTCATATTCATAATTGCCCTATTCCTTTTTTCTCTATTTTTTCTTTGGGAAATCTTGTGGGAAGGGCTTAAAGAATACCAAAAAAACCGTTTGATTGCTTTTATTGATCCCTCGGTGGATCCTAAAGGAATTGGTTATAATATCACTCAATCAGTAATAACAGTAGGTTCTGGTGGATTATTTGGAAAAGGATTTTTAGCAGGAACACAGGGACCTTTAAAATTTTTACCAGAGAGACATACAGACTTTATTTTTCCAATTTTTGCGGAAGAATGGGGATTTTTTGGATGTTTAATTTTACTATCCCTTTATTTTTCTATCTTTTTTAGAACTTTCAAGACTTCTCTTGTAGCTAAGGATACTTTTGGTAAATATCTGACCTTAGGCTTTACCTCTATTTTTATCCTTTACTTTTTTATAAATTTAGGAATGACTATTGGCATAATGCCTGTCGTAGGAATTCCTCTACCTTTCATGAGTTACGGAGGAACAACACTTCTTGCAAATTTTATAGGCATAGCATTAGTAATAAATGTTAGAATGAGAAGATTTGAATTATTCTATCCTTAAGGAGGTAAAGAATGCGAATTGTTGAGGGTAAATTAAATGCTCAAGGATTAAAATTTGGTATTATAGTAAGCAGATTCAATGAATTTATAACTTCTAAACTTCTTGAAGGAGCTCTTGACGCTCTTTTGCGACATGGAGCAAAAGAATCGGATATACAGATTGTCAGAGTGCCTGGTTCCTTCGAAATTCCTTTATTAGCAAAAAAGATGGCTCAATCTGGAAAATTTAATGCCCTAATATGTCTTGGTACATTGATAAGAGGTGCTACTCCACATTTTGATTATATAGCAGCAGAAGTTTCAAAAGGAATCGCCCTTGTAAGCCTTGAAACTGGTATTCCCGTATCTTTCGGAGTCATTACCACTGATACTATTGAACAGGCAATTGAAAGAGCGGGAGCAAAATCAGGGAACAAGGGTTGGGATGCAGCAATTGTAGCCATTGAAATGGCAAGGGTGGTAGAGCAAATTTAGGGTAAAACAATAAGATTAGCTTTTGACGAAGGGAATAAAGGGAAATAATGAAACGGAGGAAAGCAAGGGAATACATTCTACAATTTCTCTACGCATGGGAAATCACTGAAAAACCTTACAACCGCAAAGACTATAACTTCATTCATGAAGAAATTGAAAAATTTTGGGAAAGAATTGGGGAAAAGGAGGAAAATATAAAATCCTTTGCCTGTGAAATTATTGAAGGAACTCTTAAAAACTTAAAGGAAATTGATGAAATCATAAAAAAATATGCAACCAAATGGGATATTGAAAGGATGATAAGCATTGATAGGAATATCATAAGGTTTTCTGTTTATGAGATACTATATCGTCCTGATATACCCTTTCAAGTGACAATAAACGAAGCCATTGAAATTGCCAAGAAATATTCAACCAAAGAAAGCGCTTCCTTCATTAACGGTATCCTTGATAAAATAGCTAAAGGAGAGAATAAATGTCCGCCTAAATAAAAAGGCGGACATTTATTCTATTTCCTACTCTAAGAGAATTTTAATCTCTCTTGGTTTTGCTTCAGCTTTTCTCGTTAAAACTAACTCTAATACTCCATCTTTAAGTCCTGCCTTTACAGAAGATTTGTCTATATCATTCGGAAGGTTTATAGTTCTTGTAAAAGGTCCGTAGCTTCTCTCATTCAAAATATAATCTTCTTCTCTAATTCCTTCAGGTCTTTTTATCTCTCCCTTGATTATTAATCTATCATCTGTAATTGTTAATTCTATTTCCTCCTTTTTTAAGCCTGGAAGCTCTGCCTGAATAACGATTTCTCCCCCACGTTCAAAAATATCCACATTAGGTGAAATTATACCTTCAGTGCTTACAGTTCTTCTTCTCCTCACAGGTGATAAAAACTCTTCAAAAAGTCTGTCCATTTCTTTTCTAATTTCTTCAATTTCTTTTAAGGGACTCCATTTTACAATTGACATTTTACACCTCCTAATTTATTTAAGCTACTTCTGTTAATAGAACTTTTTCAAATACAATTTTGCCATCCTTATAGTTTACTTCAACAGTATCTCCCTCCTTAAATGTACTATCTATAAGCTTTATAGCAAGAGGATCAAGTATCTCTTTCTGGAGAACTCTCCTTAAGGGTCTTGCACCAAATACAGGATCATAACCAATTCTGGCAATATATTCCTTTGCCTCTTCTGTAAGAACAATATCAATCTTTTTATGCTTGAGGTATTGCTTGATTCTCTTTATCTGAATCTCTATAATATCACTCATTACTTCTTTACTCAAAGGATTAAATATAATTATCTCATCAATACGATTAAGGAACTCCGGTTTGAAAAATGTTCTCAAATCTTCGTTTATCTTTGCTTTAAGATCTTTTTTGAGATCCTGCCAGTGTTCTGAACCTCCACTGAGGAGAAAATCTTGAATATGAGCACTTCCTATGTTTGATGTCATTATAATTATTGTATTCCTAAAATCAACAGTTCTTCCATGTCCGTCGGTGAGACGACCATCATCAAGAACCTGAAGCAAAATATTAAAAACCTCTGGGTGAGCTTTTTCCACTTCATCAAAAAGTACAACACTATAAGGACGTCTTCTTACAGCTTCTGTAAGCTGTCCTCCTTCTTCATAGCCTACATACCCTGGAGGTGCACCAATAAGCCTACTTACTGTGTGACGCTCCTGATACTCCGACATATCAATACGTATCATAGCATTTTCATCATCAAAGAGAAACTCAGCCAGA
>CAZYLC010000063.1:4034-6739 GCA_964648755.1 uncultured Thermodesulfovibrio sp. | reverse complement strand
ATCCTATTAGGAACAGTAACAGATAATTTAGAGCCTCTTGCTACAATTCTTAGCCTTAATGGTTTTGATCTTGGTGGTTCCGGCTCTGCAATGAGAACACCAAGTTGTTGCGTAGGACCAGCAAGATGTGAATGGTCAATGATTGATACCCTTGATATTACCTATGATTTAACACAGGAATTCCAAGATGAACTCCACAGACCACAGTTCCCCTATAAGTTTAAAATCAAAACAGTTGGCTGTCCAGTTGACTGTAATGCATCAATTGCCCGTGCAGACCTTTCCATAATAGGAACTTGGAAAGGACCTATAGCAATTGATCAGGATATGGTTAGAGATTACGCAAAGAAGGGAATGAACATCCAGGAAGAAATAGTTAATTTCTGCCCAGGTAAGTGCATTACATGGGATGGAAATAATCTTACTATAAACAATAGCGATTGTTTCCATTGTATGAATTGTATTGCAAAACTTAAAGGAGCTTTAAAGCCTACACCACCATTTGGTGCAACCATTCTTATAGGTTCAAAGGCACCATTTGTTATTGGTGCTACCCTTTCTTGGGTAATCGTTCCATTTATGGAAATGAAACCACCCTATCAGGAAATAAAAGACCTTATCAGAAATATGTGGGATTGGTGGAATGAATACGGAAAGAACAGAGAGAGAATTGGTGAGCTTATTATTCGTCGTGGAATGAGAGAGTTCCTTGAAGTTTGCGGACTTGAACCAACACCTGAGATGGTTAAAGAGCCGAGAAATGACCCATTCTGGTTCTGGACAGAAGAAGACCTTGAAAAGAAACCTTGGGAAGAATATTTAAAATAAATACTAACAAAATAAAAGGAGGTAAGAATTATGCCTTATGTAATTCCTGATGTAGTAGATGTAAAACAAAGGAAAACTGATATAGGACCACCTCATTACAAAAACTTTTTACCACCAGTAATTCAGAAAAATTATGGAGACTGGAAAACCCATGAAATTTTAAGCCCGGGCTTAATGGTTCATATAGCCAATTCTGGAGATAAAATCTGGACAGTAAGAGTAGCTTCTCCAAGACTCTTAAGCACAGATACCTTGAGAGATGTTGCTGATATAGCTGAGAAATACTGTGATGGATTCTTTAGATTCACCACAAGAAATAATATAGAATTTCTTGTATCCGATGAAAGCAAAGTAAAGCCTCTAATGGATGAGCTTGCCGCTAAAAAATATATGATTGGCGGTATTGGTTCAAGAGTTAGTAACATCGTCCACACACAGGGATGGATTCACTGTCATTCAGCAGCTGTTGATGCATCTGCTCTCGTTAAGGCTATTATGGACGAGTTTGCTGATTACTTTACAACAAAGGATACTCCAAATAAAGTAAGATTTGCTGTTGCTTGCTGCACAAACATGTGCGGTGCAGTTCATTGTTCTGATATTGCCTTTGTTGGAATTCACAGAAAACTTCCAAGAATTGACCATGATAACTTTAAAAACCTTTGTGAGCTTCCAACAACAATGGCTTCATGCCCAACTGCAGCAATTACACCTGATCCTGCAAAGAAATCTATAAAGATTAATGCTGAGAAATGCATGTACTGTGGAAACTGCTTCTCAGTTTGTCCTGCACTTCCTATTGCAGACCCTGAGAATGACGGTGTTGCAATAGTTGTTGGTGGAAAAGTTGGTAACTTAAGAAAACCACCTATGTTCTCAAAGCTTGCAGTTGCTTATCTACCAAACACTCCACCAAGATGGCCTGAAGTTATAAAGGCAACAAAGAAAATATTTGATGCCTATATTGCCGGAGCAAAGAAGCATGAGAGAGTAGGTGAATGGATTGAAAGAATTGGCTGGGAGAAATTCTTTGCAGTCACTGGTTTACCATTTACATTCCAGCACATTGACGACTGGACATACGCGTTCAAGACCTTTAGAACAACAGCACAAATTAAGTGGGCTAAATAAATAAGAAGGAGGGGAGAACCCTCCTTCTTAATATTATGAAAGGAGTGTGATTTTAATGGAGAAAGAGGAACTCAAAAAAGCAATTTATCAGCTTATTGAGCAGTCAGCGGGAAAGAAAAAATTTAAACAGGCAGATTTAATAAAGCATTTTAGACAGCAAGGAATTTCCGATGCTGATACAAAAGCAGCAATAAGAGAGCTTATTGATGCAGGAGATTTAATATATACATATTTTGGCGGAAGTTACATAGAGCTCGGCGAAAAGCGTCAGGGCGCGTAATTAAATATTAAAAAAATTTTTAAAGAGGAGGGACAAATCCCTCCTTTTTTATTTTGTTGAGTCATGAATACTTTGAATTCAGTTGCAAGCGAGATTGTAAAAAAACTCTCCAAATTGGGCAAAACCCTCTCAACAGCAGAATCTTGCACAGGAGGTCTCATAGCCTCTACAATTACCGACATTCCTGGAGCGAGTAGAATCTTTTTGGGTGGAATGGTAGTTTATGCGACGGAAATGAAACATAAGCTTCTTGGAGTTTCAGAGGAAACTTTTAAATACGGAGTAATATCTTCTCAAATGGCTGATGCAATGGCATTAAAAATAAAAATTCTTACAGGTTCAGATTACTCAATTGCAACAACAGGAAATCTTGGTCCAGAAACCATGGAGGGAAAACCAGAAGGGTTAATCTACATCGCTGTAGCAGAAGAACAAAAAATACACATAAAAGAAATATATTTAAAAG
>CAZYLC010000063.1:0-4024 GCA_964648755.1 uncultured Thermodesulfovibrio sp. | reverse complement strand
CAAACAAACAAAATACAACCCTCCATGCTCTGAACTTACTTCTTAAAATTGTGTCTTGATTAAATAATTTTTTGATTAAACCTTTAAGTTCCCTATTAATTCCTCAACAGTAATTGCGGGCATTGTCATAAGTTGAACCGTGCCTCTTGAGCCCAGTTCAACAGACATTTTCATTACTGTTATGTTATCTGGAGCTTCAACTATGTTTACAAAATCATAAGGACCAAGCACGGCAAATTGCTGAATTATCTTGACTCCCATTTTTTCGATTTCTTCATTAACTTCCAGGATTCTTTCTGGCTTTTTCTTTAATGTCTCCCTACCCTCATCGGTAAGAGTACTTAAAATAACATAGTAAGGCATAAAGCACCTCCTCGCGCGTTTTTAAAATTATACCAATTTTATCAAAATTTTATATAATTAATTTATGAGCGATTATATAGTAGTTTTAATAACAGCTCCCAATGAAGATGAAGCCGTTAAAATCTCTAAGTCTCTTGTAGAAGAAAAACTTGCAGGCTGTGTAAATATAGTTAGAAATGTGCGTTCAATTTATTCCTGGCAAGGAAAAATTGAGGATGACTCAGAAGTTTTAATGATAGTTAAGACGAAATCTGACTTATTTGAAGAACTTGAAAAAAGAGTAAAGTCAATTCATTCTTACACTGTCCCTGAAATAATAGGATTAAAAATCAAAAAGGGTTCAGAAAATTATTTAAAATGGCTTGAAGAGGTTACAAGATGAAAGAAGATATTTATACTTTTTTGATTTGTGAGGATTTTTGTAATTATTACAAGCCATGGAAAGAAAAAGAAATCTGCGGCGGATATTCTTATCTGAAGAAATTTATAACTCCCTATGAGTTAATGGATTTAATAAAAGTATTTAATCTTAAAAATGATGAATTTGCCATTAAAAATTTATCCTTTATCTGTGAGGATTGTGAATTTAGAGTTGATGGTTGTGATTTTTTCGTGGAAAAGAGCAATAATCCCTGCGGCGGATATTTAATAATAAGTAGATTATTAAAACATATTAATTATCAGTAAAATAGGATTTTTAAAAACCTCACAAATTACCCTTAATTAAATAGATTGCCTTATTTTTATGGTATTGGCATGTGCTTCTAACCCTTCGAGGGTTGATAGTATTTCAACAGAAGGAGCAAATTTTTTGAAGCTACCTTGTCCGCATTTTATTAATGACGTTCTCTTAATAAAATCATAAACTCCTAATGGGGAGAAAAATCTTGCTGTTCCTGATGTAGGAAGGGTATGATTAGGTCCTGCCACGTAGTCACCTACTGGCTCAGGTGTCCATTGCCCTAAGAATATGGCTCCTGCATTTTTTAGAAGAGGCAGAATCTTTTCAGGATTTTCAGTCATTACTTCAAGATGTTCTGGCGCTATTGTATTTGCCACATCGCAGGCTTCTTGTAAGGATTTTACGATAATTAGGGCACCAAAATTTTTGAGTGATTCCTTTGCTATAGATGATTTGGGAAGACTTTTAAGCTGTCTCGTAATCTCTTTTTTTACTGAAGTTGCTAATTGTTCGGAATTCGTTACAAGAACGCTACATGCCATTTCATCATGTTCAGCCTGACTAAGCATGTCAGCGGCAACGAAAGCAGGATTTGCGGAATCATCAGCTATAATAAGTATTTCACTTGGACCTGCTATCATATCTATATCAACTTCTCCAAAGACAAGCTTTTTTGCTGTTGCCACATAGATATTACCTGGTCCTACAATTTTATCAACTTTTTTAATTGTCTTTGTTCCATAAGCCATTGCTGCTATTGCTTGAGCACCACCTACTCTGTAAACCTCCTTTATCCCAAGAATATTTAAAGCAGCACAAACTATGGGATTAAGTTCTCCATGAGGAGTAGGAACACATACTGCTATTTCTTTGACTCCTGCAACTTGAGCAGGAATAATATTCATAAGAACTGTTGAAGGATAAGCAGCCTTTCCTCCGGGAACATAGGCACCAACCCTTTCCAAAGGTCTTATTATTTGTCCGAGAATAATATCTCCTTCCTCATACTGCCAAGATTTTTCAAGCTGTTTTTCATGAAATTTACGAATTCTTTCCTCTGCAAAAATGAGAGCATTAAAGATTTCTTTTGATACATCTTTTGCTTTTTTTTCTATCTCTTTTTTACCAATCTTAAGAGGAAGGCTATGCTTATCAAATAGTTTTGTATATCTGGCTAATACTTTATCTCCACTTTTTTTTATATCATTTAGGATTTTTCTTACACTATCTTCAATTTTAGGTTCGGAAAATGATCTTTTTTGCAATTTTCTGACAAATTTTTCAAATATTTTTTTGTCTTTTATAATTTGCATAAGAAATTATACAAGGATTTGCTAAAAAATTACTACTGATATATAATAAACCTTCATGAGTGGAGTGATTAAAGCCTTCGGACTTGTTTTCGGAGACATTGGTACAAGCCCTATTTATACACTGACGGTTGTCTTCTTAATACTTGAGCCAACTTATGAAAATGTTTTAGGCGCTCTATCTCTCATATTTTGGACCCTTATTATACTTCCTACAATACAATATAACTTCCTTGCCATGAATCTAAGTATAAGGAGTGAGGGTGGTACAATAGTTCTCTCTGAGATATTCAAAACTCTTTCAAAGTCAAGGAGAACAAAAGCGTTTGTCACTTTTTTAACTTTTATTGGAGTTTCTTTTTTAATAGGTGATGGGGTTATAACTCCTGCTATAAGCATTTTAAGCGCTGTTGAGGGAACTGCCTTTATTCCAACTTGAAGGAATTTCGCAGGCTTCAATGGTGTTCATTGCCATTTTTATTGCCTTAATCCTATTTCTATTTCAGAAAAAGGAACTGAAAAGATATCCTCTGCTTTCGGTCCGATTATGTGTATTTGGTTTTTATCACTTACTCTTTTGGGAATTTACTCCATTCTTCTAAGTCCTCAGGTTTTAAAGGCAATAAATCCCTATTATGTATTAGAGTTTCTTATGCACAACGGATGGAAGGGTTATCTTGTACTTGGAGAGATTATTCTCTGTGCAACAGCTGCTGAGGCAATGTATGGATATGGGGCATCTTGGAGCAAAGCCAATAAGAAAAGCATGGATAATAGTATTTTTTGCTCTTTTTATAAGCTATTTAGGGCAGGGTGCTTTTCTTCTTAAAAATCCACATGTGAAAAATATACTTTTTAGAATGGTTTTTAATTTTTCAACTTTTTTTATGCTCCTTTTTTAATCTTGAGCCTTTTAGCTACGGTAATTGCCTCTCAGGCAATGATAAGTGGAATGTTTTCAGTTGTCTATCAGGCTATAACAACAAGAATAATGCCCATACTTAAAATTGACTACACTTCAAAAGAGCTTAAATCCCAGATATATTGGAAGTGTTAACTGGTTTTTGCTTTTAGCGGTCATTTTAATATAGTTGATTTTGGCAGCTCTTCAAATCTTGCAGCAGCTTACGGACTTGCAGTTACAGGGAATATGTGCATAACAGGACTGCTTCTTGTATCCATATTTTTCCTGAAAAGAAATTATTAGGCCATGCTGGCAAGTATTTTCATAGTTTTCGTTGACTTTGCTTATTTCAGTTCCTGTTTATATAAAATTCCACATGGTGGGTACTGGTCGGTTATTCTTGCATTATTTCCATTTTTGACAATGTTTATATATGCAAGGGCAGAAAAGACTTTACAGATTTATGATTTTTATGCCTTTGGATGACTTTATTCTTAAGTTTGAGAGAGTTTATGAAACAAATCCAAAGATACCAGGTACAGCGATTTTTTTCATCAGAGATACAAATAAAATATCTCCCTATATAGTTGAAACAATGTTTTATCATGGAATAATTTATGAAGACAATATATTTTTATCAATAGTAATAAGACCTGATCCTTTTGGAGTAACGGGATACTTTAAAGAAAATCTCTGTAAAGGAGTCAGAGTTTTTGAGATTCAGATGGGATATATGGAAGTTGTAAATATTGAAGAGATATTGAG
>CAZYLC010000062.1:0-6824 GCA_964648755.1 uncultured Thermodesulfovibrio sp. | reverse complement strand
GAGCACCGGACTCCAAATCCGGGGGATGGGGGTTCAAATCCCTCCTGGCCTGTTTTGTATATTTTTGAGGTGAAAAAATGATAGAGAAAATTAAGAATTTTTTCCAAGAAGTTAAAATTGAAGCTAAAAAAGTTAATTATCCGAAAAAAGATGAAGTTATGGCATCAACTTGGGTTGTGATTGTAACAGTCTTTATTATTTCCTTTTTTCTCGGACTCGTAGATTTTCTTCTTTCAAGAATCATAAGTTCTTTCATAGGGTGAGCTGATGGCAAAACAGTGGTACGTAATACATACTATGGCTGGATTTGAAGAGCGAGTAAAAGCTTCTATTGAGGAAAAAGCTAAAACAAAGGGACTGGAAGACAAGATATCAAGAATATTAATACCTACAGAGAAGATTATAGAGGTAAAAGGAAAGAAGAAAAAGGAAATGGAGAAAAAGTTCTATCCCGGTTATATTCTTGTAGAGATGGAGCTTGACGAGGATGCTTGGCATCTCGTGAGAACTACACAGAGAGTAACAGGATTTATTGGAGGTAAAAAGCCTGCTCCAATTCCACAGGAAGAAGTGGAACTAATTCTTCAACAACTTGAAAAAGGAAAAGCGCCTCAAGTAAAAGCTCACTTTGAAAAAGGAGAAACTGTGAAGATTACCGACGGTCCTTTTGTTAATTTCACAGGAGTTATAGATGATGTTGATTCAGAGCATGAGAGAGTTAAAGTCATGGTAAGCATATTCGGGAGACAAACACCTGTAGAACTTGCCTTCTCACAGGTTGAAAAGGTTTAAAGGAGGAATATAATATGGCAAAAAAAGAAGTTACCGCTCAGGTAAAACTTGTAATCCCTGCAGGCAAAGCGAATCCTGCACCACCTGTAGGTCCTGCATTAGGACCCCATGGAATTAATATTATGGAATTTTGTAAGCAATTCAATGCCCAGACTCAGGCATTGGGGGACACTCTTATTCCAGTTGTTTTGACCATTTACAAAGACAGATCCTTTACTTTCATACTTAAAACCCCTCCTGCTTCAGAGTTAATAAAGAAAGCTGCTGGTATAATAAAGGGTTCTGGTACAACAGGTAAGGAAAAGGTTGGTTCTTTGACTATGAAGCAAGTAGAAGAAATTGCTAAGACAAAATTACCAGATTTAAATACTAAAACTTTGGAAGCAGCAATGAAGATGATAATAGGTACAGCAAAAAGCATGGGCGTTGAGATAAGGGGGTAAGTATAAATGGGTAAAAAATTAGCCGCTGTCAAAGAAAAACTTGATTTACAGAGAGAATATAACTTAGAAGAGGCTGTTGACATTTTGAAAGAAAACAGTTTTGCAAAATTTGATGAGACTGTGGAACTTTCCTTAAACTTAGGAATTGATCCAAGAAAGTCAGATCAGGTTGTAAGAAATACAGTTGTTCTACCGCATGGAACAGGTAAGGAAGTAAAAGTGCTTGTCTTTGCAAAAGGTGAAAAGGAAAAGGAAGCAAGAGAAGCTGGTGCTGATTATGTGGGAGCTGAAGATTTGGTTGAAAAAATTCAACAAGGTTGGCTTGAATTTGATAGAACTATCGCTACCCCCGATATGATGGGACAGGTTGGTAAACTGGGTAAAATACTTGGTCCAAGAGGACTTATGCCTAATCCAAAACTTGGAACAGTTACTTTCGATGTGGGTAAAGCTGTTAAAGAAGCAAAGGCTGGAAAAATTGAATATAGAAATGATAAAGGTGGCGTAGTTCATGTTCCAATCGGGAAACTTTCCTTTGACAAAGAAAAACTTTTAGATAATGCTGTGGCTGTACTAAAGTCTGTAGTAAGAGCAAAACCACCAACATCCAAAGGAAAGTACATTAAAAAGGTTGTTATGTCCTCAACTATGGGACCTGGATTGAAGATTGATATATCAAAATTGAAACTATAAACAGGCTTTGCCTGTTTTTAATAATCTGAGACAGCAGGTGTCTACTGGCTTAAAGGGCTTATCCGCCTGCCGAGATTATGGAGATTAAAGATTATGAAACCTTCATATGCACCGCCGCTGTCCAAGAAAGGAGGTTTATTCTGAGTACCACAAAAGAAACCAAGAAAAAGAAAGTGGATGAACTTGCAGAAAGGCTATCCAGGGCTAAATCTTTCATCCTTACTGATTTTCAGGGACTAACAGTTGCTGAAATATCAGAATTAAGGCAAAATATGAAAGACTCTGGCTCGGAATACAAAGTATGTAAAAATACTCTTTTAAGGATAGCCTTAGGTGATGCAGCCCTTAAGGAACAATTAACTGATGCCTTAAAAGGTTGCACAGGTGTTGTTTTTGGTTATGATGATCCTGTTGTTGCTGTCAAAAGAACAATTGAGTATGTAGAAAAAAACGAAAAGTTCAAACTTAAGCATGGAGTTGTAGAAGGAAAAGTATACTCCCCAGCCGAACTTAAAGAGATTGCAAAACTTCCGTCTAAAAATGTTTTACTTGGAATGCTGCTTGGTGGAATGAGTTCTCCTCTTACAAAAATGGCATATGCTATGCAGGCAGTCAATAGCAAACTTCTTTACGCATTAGAAGCATTAAAAAATAAAAAAGCTCAATAAAAAAGGAGGAAAATTATGGCAATTACAAAAGAAGAGGTTTTTCAATTTTTTGACAATCTTACTATTTTAGAACTCAGTCAATTTATTAAAGAATTTGAAGAAAGATATGGAGTTACAGCAGCTGCGCCAGTAGCAGTAGCAGCAGCACCAGGTGCGCCAGCAGCTGCAGCAGCACCAGCAGCTGAGGAGAAAACAAGTTTTGATGTAATCTTAAAGGCAGCAGGCGATAAGAAAATTCAGGTAATTAAAGTAGTAAGAGAATTAACAGGTCTTGGTCTTAAAGAGGCAAAAGATTTAGTAGATGGTGCTCCAAAACCAGTAAAGACTGGTGTATCTAAAGAGGAAGCAGAGACAATTAAATCAAAACTCGAAGCTGAAGGTGCAACTGTAGAATTGCAGTAATTTTAATCAATAATTTTAGAGAGAAGGAGAACCATGATAAAGCCCTTAAGAGAGAGAATAAACTTCGGAAAGGTGCCTCCACTTGTGGAGGTGCCTTATCTTCTTGAATTTCAAAAGAAATCTTTTGAAAATTTTCTTCAAAGAGATGTTCATCCTTATGATAGGGTAGAAGATGGACTGCAAGCAGCGCTTAAAAGTGTTTTCCCAATAAGTGACTATAATGGAACAACTACTATAGAATTTCTCTACTACACTGTAGGTGAACCTAAATTAACTCCCTATGAGTGCATGATAAAAGGTCTTACTTATTCAGTTCCGATAAAAATGAAGGTAAGGCTTAATATTTGGGATAAAGACGAAGAGGGGAAAAAATTTCTTAAGGAATCAAGAGAACAGGAAGTATTTCTTGGAGATCTTCCTATGATGACAGAAACGGGAAGTTTTATTATAAATGGAGTTGAAAGAGTCATAGTAAGTCAGCTGCATAGATCACCCGGTGTTTATTTTGCTCCTGATAAAGGAAAAAGCAGAATTAGTGGTAGATTTCTATATGCTGCAAGAGTTATCCCAGTAAGAGGCTCATGGCTTGATTTTGAATTTGACTCTAATGATCTTTTGTATGTAAGAATTGATAAAAGGAAAAAACTTCCAGCTACAATTGTGTTAAAAGCTCTTGGTTATAATAATGAAGACCTCCTTAAGACTTTCTATCCAATAGAAGAGATAAAAATTAAAGATGAAAATACCTATACGAGGGTTGTAAGTGATATTCTCGCAGGTATAAGAACAAAAACAGATATCTATAGCCCTGATGGGAAGGACTTGATAGTTAAGGAAGGAAGTAAAATAAGTAAATATGCTCTTAAGAAAATGAAAGAGCTTGGCATAAAAGAAATTCCTATTTTCAAAAGCGAAATCCTCGGACGTATAACTCTTTCAGATATAGTTGATCCTGAAACAGGAGAAGTTATTATCGATAGTAATAAAGAAATAACAGAGGAAGCCTTCCATAGAATACTGGCTGCAAAAATAGATAAACTAAATCTTCTTTTTATTGATAATGTCAACTATCTTCCCTCCCTTAGAGAAACTCTTTTGACTGATAGAGTGGAGAGCAAGGTTCATGCGTTAAGAGAAATTTATAAAAAGTTAAGGCCTGGAGAACCATCTACAGAGGAAGCAGCAGAAGAACTATTTTATGGACTATTTTTTGACCCTAAAAGATATGATCTTTCAGTTGTTGGAAGATTGAAGCTAAATCAGAAACTTGGTCTTGATATCCCTCTCGACGTGAGAGTTCTTACAGATAGAGATATCATAGAAATTGTTAAATACTTACTACTTTTAAGAACAGGTAAGGGTGAAGTGGATGACATAGACCACCTTGGTAATAGAAGGGTTAGAGGCGTTGGAGAGCTCTTAGAAAACCAATTTAGAATTGGGCTTGTAAGAATGGAAAGGGCAATAAGGGAAAAGATGACTATTACGGAAATAGAAAATGCTATGCCCCACGACCTTATCAATACAAAGCCAGTAATGGCAGCTGTAAAGGAGTTTTTCAGCTCAAGCCAGTTAAGTCAATTTATGGATCAGACAAATCCTCTAAGTGAAATAACACACAAAAGAAGATTAAGTGCCTTAGGACCTGGAGGTTTGACAAGAGAAAGGGCAGGCTTTGAAGTTAGAGACGTTCATCCAACTCACTATGGTAGAATCTGCCCAATCGAGACTCCTGAAGGTCCCAATATAGGACTGATAACATCGCTTGCCACCTATGCGAGAATAAATGATTATGGTTTTATTGAATCACCTTACAGAAAAGTTATTGATGGAAGAGTCACTGATGAAGTATTATTCCTCAGTGCACTGGAAAGTGAAAATTACATTATAGCAGAAGCAACAACTCCCTTAGATAAAAATGGGAATATTTTAGGAGATACAGTCTCTGCAAGGGTAAAGGGAGACTTTAAAATGGTATCTCCCCAGGAAGTACAGTATATGGATGTTTCTCCAAAACAAATTGTCAGTGTCTCTGCTTCTTTAATTCCCTTCTTAGAAAATGACGATGCTAACAGAGCTTTGATGGGATCAAACATGCAAAGACAGGCAGTGCCTCTTGTTCAAACAGAAGCACCTGTTGTTGGAACAGGAATGGAACTATATGCAGCCAGGGATTCGGGATGGTTAGTTGCAGCTAAAAGGAGTGGAGTTGTAGAGAGCGTAGACGCAAAGAGAATAGTAGTGAGAGTCACAGAAGAAGGAGGAGGAGTTGATATTTATAAATTGATTAAATATCACAAATCCAATCAAGGAACCTGCATGACTCAAAAGCCTATAGTAAAAGTAGGTCAAATTGTAGAGAGAGGTACTATTCTCGCTGATGGTCCTTCTATGGATAAAGGTGAACTTGCATTAGGCAGAAATGTATTTGTTGCTTTTATGCCTTGGGGTGGCTATAACTTTGAAGATGCTATTTTAGTCAGCGAAAGATTGGTTAAGGAGGATGTATATACTTCTATTCATATTGATGAATTCGAAGTCGAATGCAGAGATACTAAATTAGGGCCAGAAGAAATAACAAGAGAAATACCAAATGTAAACGAAGAACTCCTAAGAAATTTAGACGAGGATGGCATAATAAGAATTGGCGCTAAAGTTAAAGCTGGAGATATTTTGGTTGGTAAGGTTACTCCAAGGGGTGAAAGAGTATTAACTCCTGAAGAAAAGCTTCTTTATGCTATTTTTGGTGAGAAAGCAGAGGATGTAAAGGAGAGCTGTCTATATGTTCCCCCAGGAATAGAAGGAGTTGTGATAGATGTAAAGATATTGACAAGAAAGGGTAAAGAAAAAAATAATCGTGCAAGAATAATAGAAGAAGAAGAGATCAGATTATTAGAAAGAGACAGAGATGATGAGATCAGAATACTTAAAGAAAGTAAAGGCAGCAGAATTAGAAAGATTTTAAAAGGTCGAGTTGTTTTAGAGGATATAAAAAATTCTAAGGATGGCAAAATCTTATGCAAAAAGGGAGACAAACTTTCAGAAAAGATTGTTAACCTGCTTGATGTAAATCAATTGATGAAAATAAAAGTAGATGATCCTGATGTGAAAGCGGAGATTAACAGAGTCAACAGGGAAGTGGAGCAAAGTATAAAACAAATTTTTGCCAGATATCATGAGAGGATTGAGAGGATAAAAAAGGGAGATGAACTTCCCCCAGGTGTAAATCAGCTTGTGAAAGTTTACATTGCCATGAAAAGAAAGATTCAAGTTGGTGATAAGATGGCTGGTAGACATGGAAATAAAGGTGTAGTATCAATGATTCTACCAGAAGAAGATATGCCCTATCTTGAAGATGGAACTCCAGTTGATATAGTGCTGAATCCTTTAGGTGTTCCTTCGAGAATGAATGTAGGACAGATTTTAGAAACGCATCTTGGTTTAGCTGCTAAGGCATTAGGATTTCATGTAGCCAGTCCAGTTTTTGAAGGAGCTAAAGAGGAAGAGATAAAAGAACTTCTCAAGAAGAATGGATTTTCAACGACTGGGCAGGTAACTCTTTATGATGGAAAAACGGGTGAACCTTTTGAAAGACCTGTCACAGTTGGTTATATGTACATGCTTAAGCTACATCATCTTGTGGCTGACAAAATACATGCTCGTTCCATAGGCCCATATTCACTTGTTACACAACAACCCCTCGGTGGTAAGGCGCAGTTTGGAGGACAGAGATTGGGTGAAATGGAAGTGTGGGCACTTGAGGCTTATGGAGCCGCCCATACTTTACAAGAATTTTTAACAGTAAAAAGCGATGATATAACTGGTA
>CAZYLC010000061.1:2966-6921 GCA_964648755.1 uncultured Thermodesulfovibrio sp. | reverse complement strand
AGAGTGCCAGTTCTGCTCCCCCTTCTTTGAGGGTTATCATTAAATTTGCTGTTTCGGTAGTAACATGAAGGCAGGCAGAAAGTTTTACTCCTTCAAGAGGCTTTTCTTTTTTAAACCTTTCCCTAATCATCCTTAAGACAGGCATATCCATTTCAGCCCATTCAATACGAAGTTTACCTTTTTCTGCTAATTTAATATCTTTAACGTCGAATTTCATCAAATCTCCGCCTCCTTTTTTAATGTCTCTGCCATGTCTGTTTTTTCCCATGTAAAGTCTGGGTCTGGTCTTCCAAAATGTCCGTATGTAGCAGTTTTTTTAAATATTGGCCTGCGAAGCTGAAGTTTCTCTATGATACCTTTGGGTGTTAGGTCGAATACTTTTGTAACAATTTCTTCCATTTTTCTGTCTTCAATCTTACCTGTACCAAAGCTATTAATATAGACAGACACTGGCTCTGGAACTCCGATTACATATGCAATTTGAAGCTCTACTCTGTCGCACAGTCCTGCTGCAACGAGATTTTTAGCAATATATCGTGCCATGTATGAGCCTGAGCGGTCTACTTTTGTAGCATCCTTCCCTGAGAAACATCCACCACCATGTCTTGCTACACCGCCATAGGTATCAACAATAATTTTTCTTCCTGTAAGGCCTGTATCTCCCATAGGACCACCAGTGACAAATCTGCCTGTGGGATTGATGAAGTATTGAACACTTTCTTCATCAAGAAGCTCTTTTGGAATAACAGGTTTAATTACTTTTTCAACAATATCCTCTCTCATTTCTCTAAGAGTTATGTCCGGAGCATGTTGTGCTGAGACAACTATACTTCTAACTTGATAGGGTCTTCCATCTTTATATTCTATGGTAACCTGAGTTTTACCATCTGGTCTTAAATAGTTAAGTATATCCTTTTTTCTAATTTCTGCAAGTTTCATAGCAAGCTTATGGGCAAGCATTATGGGCATGGGCATAAGTTCCTCTGTTTCATTGCAGGCAAAACCAAACATAAGCCCTTGGTCTCCTGCACCACCTGGGTCAACTCCCATGGCAATATCTGGAGATTGTTCATGGATTGAGGTAATCACCGCACAAGTTTCATAATCAAAACCATATTTTGCTCTCGTATAACCAATTTCTTTAACTGTTTCTCTTATAACTGTAGGGATGTCTACGTAACAACTTGTTGTAATCTCTCCTGCGACCATAACAAGTCCTGTAGTTACAAGTGTTTCACAGGCAACTCGGGAATAGGGGTCTTTTGCTATTATGGCATCTAAAATAGCATCGGAAATCTGATCAGCTACTTTATCTGGATGGCCTTCTGTGACAGACTCAGAGGTAAATATATAGTCCTTTCTATCTCCTAACATTATTGCCTCCTATGATTTAGTCTGGAGACAGCTTAAGCTGTCATTTTTACAAGCTCTTCTGCTATCTGAACTGCATTCAATGCAGCACCTTTGCGAAGGTTGTCAGATACTACCCACATATTTATTCCATTTTCTATGGATTCATCCTCTCTTATTCTTCCTACAAAAACTTCGTCTCTACCAGATGCATATATAGGAAGGGGATATTCATTTTTCTCAGGATTATCTATAACAACCACCCCTGGAGCTTTACTTAAAAGCTCTCTCGCTTCCTGGGCAGTAATTTTCTTTTCTGTTTCAATATTAACACTTTCTGAATGTCCCCTGAATACCGGCACTCTTACTGTTGTAGCAGTAACCCTTATTGAAGGGTCTCCCATAATCTTTTTTGTTTCATTTACCATCTTCATCTCTTCTTTTGTGTAAGCATTCTCAAGAAATTTGTCTATATGTGGCAAGACATTAAAGGCAATCTGATGGGGATAGACTTTTATCTCAATATCTTTGAAATTAAGCAGTGCTACTGTTTGCTGGAGTAATTCATCCATTGCTTTTTTACCTGTTCCTGATACTGCCTGAAAAGTGGTAACAACCACTCTTTTTATCTTTGCTATATCATGTATAGGTTTAAGTGCAACAACCATTTGAATAGTAGAGCAATTTGGATTTGCAATAATTCCCTTATGCCATTTAAGATCATAGGAATTCACTTCAGGTACTACAAGAGGAACTTCGGGGTCCATTCTCCACTGGCTTGAGTTGTCAATCACAACACACCCAGACTTTGCAGCTATTGGTGCCCATATTTTAGACCTTTCAGCACCTGCTGAAAAAAGGGCTATATCTATGCCATTAAAAGAGTCCTCTTTGAGAGTTTCAACTGGAATATCTTGACCTTTAAATTTTAATAATATACCCTCGCTTCTTTCTGAAGCAAAAAGTCTTATATTTTCAATAGGAAAATCTCTTTCCTCAAGAACAGCGATCATTTCATTACCCACTGCTCCTGTTGCACCCACAACAGCAACGACATATTTTTCTTTCTTTTTAAGCATTTTTATCCCTCCAAAGGTAGTTCTGTAGCATATTTAGAAACTAAATCACCCACTTCTGTCGTTGAGTATCCCATTTTACCAGCAGCAAGACTCTTGAGATGCTTTCCTGTAACTTCTATCACAGCTCTTTCAATAAGTTTGCCAGCTATTTCCTCGCCGAGATTTTCAAGCATCATACCACCCGCACATATAGCAGCAAGAGGATTTATAATATTTTTGCCTGTGTATTTTGGGGCAGAGCCTCCAATAGGCTCAAACATGGAAACTCCTTCAGGATTTATGTTTCCCCCGGCAGCTATGCCCATTCCACCCTGAATCATTGCTCCTAAGTCAGTGATTATATCTCCGAACATATTATCTGTCACAATGACATCGAACCATTCAGGATTTTTTACAAACCACATAGTAGTTGCGTCAACGTGAGCATAATCAGTTGTTATATCAGGATATTCCTTTGCAACTTCATAAAATGTTCTCTCCCATAAGTCAAAAGCAAAGGTAAGAACATTTGTTTTTCCACATAAAGTTAGCTTTTTCTTTTTGTTACGTTTTTTGCAGTATTCAAAGGCGTACCTAATGCATCTTTCAACACCTTTACGAGTGTTAATTGAGACCTGTATTGCTACTTCATCAGGTGTTCCTTTTTTAAGAAATCCTCCTGAACCTGTATATAGGCCCTCAGTGTTTTCCCTTACTACAACAAAATCTATGTCTTCAGGTTTTTTATCTTTAAGGGGACAGTCAACTCCCGGATAAAGTTTCACTGGGCGAAGATTAACATACTGGTCAAGTTCAAAACGAAGTCTCAATAAAATGCCTTTCTCAAGTATTCCAGGTTTCACATCAGGATGTCCGATAGCACCAAGATATATGGCATCAAATTTTTTAAGTTCTTCAACTGCACTGTCTGGAAGAGTTTCTCCAGTGCGAATGTATCTCTCTCCACCAAAATCATAGTAGGTGTAATCAAGCTTAATGCCAATTCTTTTGCTTACAGCATCCAGGACCTTAATTCCTTCTCTGATTACTTCGGGACCTGTGCCATCTCCTGGAATTACAGCGATTTTGTAATTTTTACACTTTAAACTAACTTTTTTTGTTTTGCAAACTCTTTTACTCATTTTATGCCCTCCATGCTTAATCTCTTTTTTGTCCATTCTACAAGGCCACCTGCTTTTATTAATTCTTGCATGAATCCAGGAATTGGCTTGGTAGTATATTTTTTATTTTTAGTTAGATTTACTATTTCACCTGAATCCATATCGATTTCAACTAAATCACCCTCAACAGTTTCATCAATAAGTTCTGGAACTTCAAAAATTGGCAATCCAATATTGAATGCATTTCGGAAAAATATTCTTGCATAACTTTTTGCTATAACTGCCTGAATACCAGCAGCTTTTATGGCAATTGGAGCATGCTCACGAGATGAACCACATCCAAAGTTTCTTCCTGCAACTATTATGTCACCAGGCTTTACTTTAGTTGGGAAATTTTTGTCTGCATCCTCCATTACATGCTTAGCG
>CAZYLC010000061.1:1473-2956 GCA_964648755.1 uncultured Thermodesulfovibrio sp. | reverse complement strand
TTAGCGAGTTCTTTAGGGTCTGATGTATTAAGATATCTGGCAGGAATAATAGCGTCTGTGTCAATATTATCGCCAAATTTCCAAACTTTCCCTTTAATTTTCATTACCTTCTCCTTATTATTAAAATAATTTATAATTTTACTTCATAAATTAAATAGTAATCAACTTTTTAAGAAATTAAAACTTTCTTATTAACAAATATGGTCGGTTTAAGTAGGCAAGGGAAGATAACTTTTTGTTTAAACTTAAAAATTTATAAAAGTAAAAGTATAGATTTTATAACTTAAAAATCGATTATAATATAAAAAATTTTTCAGGAGGTGTTCTATGGGATTTGAAAAATTTTCTGAATTAGTGGAATTAAAAAATGGTAAGGTTATCCTGAAACATAAAGAAAAAGTGAGAGAAAAGATTGATGATTTAATATTCGATGCTGTGTTTGAGGAAAATGACGAAATAAGAGTAAAAAAATTTTTATTAATAAAAGAAATTGCAAAGGAAATGGGAGCAATTCCAGCTTCAATTCAAGGACTTTATGAAGAAATGGGAAGAGTTTTTCCTGGTTTCACTGTCCCTGCAATAAATATACGAGGATTAACCTTTGATGTGGCAAGAGCAATTTTTAGAAAAGCAAAAGAGAAAGATGCGGGTGCTTTTATTTTTGAAATTGCCCGTTCTGAAATAGGCTACACAAAACAGAGACCTCTTGAATATTCAGCTTGTGTGTTAGCTGCGGCAATTAAAGAAGGTTTTGTAGGACCTGTTTTTCTTCAGGGCGATCATTTTCAGATTGTAAGAAGATACTTTGAAAAAGACCCCTTGTTGGAGACGAATTATGTAAAGGGACTTATAAAAGAAGCTATCGATGCTGAGTTTTACAACATTGATATTGATACGTCTACTTTAGTTGACCTTAGCAAAGAGACCATTTATGAACAACAAAGGCCTAATTTTGAAAATACAGCCCGTTTAGCTGAACATGTGAGAAGTCTGGAGCCAGAAGGTATTACTGTATCAATTGGTGGTGAAATCGGCGAAATCGGAGGTAAAAATAGCACACCTGAAGAAGCAAAAGCCTACCTCGATGGATTTAAGGATGTATATAAAGGTAATAAGGGATTGAGTAAACTCAGTGTGCAAACAGGAACAAAACATGGTGGAGTAGTTCTCCCTGATGGAAGCATTGCGCAGGTTAAAATTGACTTCGAGACCCTGCGTATACTTTCGGACTTTGTACGTAAAGAATACGGATTAAGTGGATGTGTTCAACATGGAGCAAGCACTCTTCCTGAGGAGGCTTTTGATAAATTTCCAGAAACTGGCACTTCGGAAATACACCTTGCTACAGGTTTTCAAAATATAGTTTATGATAGCAAACATTTACCTGAGGATTTTAGAAAGATGATTTATGAATTTCTAAAAAAGCAATTTGCCTCTGAATGGAAGGAGGGACAGACAGAGGAACAGTTCATCTACAGTACCC
>CAZYLC010000061.1:0-1463 GCA_964648755.1 uncultured Thermodesulfovibrio sp. | reverse complement strand
GGCCCGTTTAAAAAAGAATGGTGGAGTCTTTCAAAGGAAGTAAAAGAGAAAATAATGGAAGAGCTCGAGGAGAAGTTTGAGCTTTTATTTGGGAAATTAAAAGTATTCAATACTTCTGAAATAGTTAATAAAACTGTGAAACCTGTTAAGGTTTCAGTAGATATTAATTTTTAATTATATGGGGAATAGTTGGTTAAAGACATATTATTAAATGAATATGTTGAGTTTAATTCCCCATAGTTTTTTATTTATGAGATAAAAAATTTTTGAATTGGAAAGGTTATTCTTAAGTTGATTCAAGAAATGTCATAAGGAGGCATTTATGGAAACGGTTGGAATTATAGTTGGCGGAGGACCTGCTCCTGGTATAAATGGAACAATAAGCGCAGCAACAATTGAGGCAGTAAATCAAGGGAAAAAAGTTGTAGGAATAAGAGGTGGATTTAAGCCTCTTTTTGACGGCAATCTATCTTGTGCCATGCCTCTTACAGTTGATGATGTGTCAAGAATACATACAAAGGGTGGTTCAATTTTAAGAACTTCCCGCGAACATGCAGAAAGAGTAAAGGAGAGATTTCCTATTTTAATGGAAACTCTAAAAAATTTAGGAATAAATTATCTTCTTACGATAGGTGGAGACGGCACACTTTTCATGGCAAACTGGATAGAAAGAGAGGCGAGGGGAGATATAAACGTTGTTCATGTACCTAAAACAATTGACAATGACATTCCTCTTCCCGGGGGTGCCTCTACCTTTGGGTACGAAACAGCAAGACACTGGGGTGTGGAGATAGTAAAAAACATTATGGAAGATGCAAGAGTAACAGCAAGATGGTATTTTTTAACCATAATGGGAAGACATACAGGGCATCTGGCCTTAGGTGTAGGAAAAGCAGCAGGTGCTACTCTTACCATCATTCCTGAGGAGTTTTCCGAAGAAAAAATCTCTTTTAAAAAAGTTGCTGATATTCTGACAGGTGCTATCATTAAAAGATTGAGCATGGGAAGAGACCACGGAGTTGCCATCATGGCAGAAGGTCTTTCAGAAAAGTTTGATCCAGAGGAATTAAGCGAATACGAGCAGCTTGAAAGAGATGAAACTGGTAGAGTCCGGTTAAGTGAAATTCAGCTTGGTAGAATAATGAAAAACTTTGTTAAGAAAACTCTTGAAGACAGGGGCATAAAATTAACAATTGTCGATAAAAATATCGGTTATGAACTTAGATCTGCTGATCCTATACCCTATGATATTGAGTATACAAGAAATCTCGGTTATGGTGCAGTACGTTACCTACTCAGAGGCGGAACCGGTGCAATGATAACCTTTGAAGAGGGACACCTCCGTCCAATTCCCTTTGTAGAAATTATTGACTACAGAACAGGAAAGGTAAAAATAAGAAAGGTTGATATTACTTCAGAAAATTATGAAGTAGGAAGAAAATATATGATAAGGCTTGAAAGAG
>CAZYLC010000060.1:2711-6996 GCA_964648755.1 uncultured Thermodesulfovibrio sp. | reverse complement strand
AATATTTAATTCCTTAATTTTTTTAGCTATCTCATCATCAAGCTTCCTTTTTATCCACACAAATCTTTTATTATTCTCTGCACTGTTTATTATTTCTTTGTGATCAACTTTAATATAATTGTTTAATAAGTTGATTGTTTCATTACCTCTTATTAAGATGGGATCTATAAAAAGAGAATCCTTCTCTAAAGAAATTGCTAAATCTCTTCCTGACCTATCATAGATATTGCCTCTCTTAGGAAATATCTCTTCTTTTTTTACATGTTGCATATTAGCTTTTTGAAGATAGACTTCATGTTCAACAAACATTATGAGAAAAAGTCGAAAAATTATTATTCCAAAGAATAAAAATGTAAGATATTTAAGGATATTAATCCTTAGATTCATCTTTTAGTCTCGATGATTATAGCTAATCTTACTAACTGATACGGATTTATCTGTTATATATACTACTTTTTTCCTATCAGGGAAATTGAGAGAAATGACTTCTCCCTTCTCAAGTCTTGCTATACTTGTTAAAGAAGACCTTTGTGCCAATAACATTTTTTGTTCTCTTAAAAGGCTTTTCTTTTTTTCTTCCAATTGACTTAACTTATATTCAATAGCTATAACATTTGACCTTATCCATAAAATACCAAACAGGGCTAAAACAATAAAAAAAACAAACATACAACTCATAAAACCAAACCCTCTGCTTTTACAGATGAGTCTATTCATAATTTTTCACCTCCTCTTAATCTTGCACTCCTTGATGAGGGATTTTTTGTTATTTCTTCTAATGAGGGAACTATCGATTTCTTTGTTATTATTAAAAGATTGCCTTTTTTCTCTTCCTCTTTAAGAAAATTCTTTACTATTCTATCCTCACCAGAATGATAAGATATGAGGACTATCCTCCCACCTTTTTTGAGTAATTCAACAGCTACCTTTAGACCGTCTCTAAGTTCCTCTCTTTCTTTATTAACCTCCATTCTTATTGCTTGAAAAATTTGTGTTGCAGGGTGGGTCTTACCTTTTTTAGGGATGATTCTCTTTACCAAGTCAGCTAATTCTTTGCATGTATCAATAGTTTTTTTTTCTCGTTGTCTAATAATTTCTCTTGCTATTTTCCTTGCAAAGGGTTCATCACCATAATCTTTAAATATTTGAATCAATTTATATTCAGGATATTTGTTTACCACGTTCCAAGCTGTAAGCGAAGTTGATTGATCCATTCTCATATCAAGAATTTCATCTGAATAAAAGCTAAATCCTCTTGATAAATCTTTAATTTGAAGCATAGAAATGCCAAGATCAAAAAGGATTCCGTCAACCTTTTCTACTCCAATATCATAAAGTGCTTCTTTAAGCTGAGAAAAATTAGCTTTTTTTAGAATTGCTCTCCTATCATTGATAAATTCTTTAGCACATTCTATTGCCCTTTCATCCCTATCAAGTCCTATCAATATTCCATTAGGGCTAAGTCTATTAAGAATCTCTAATGAATGCCCACCACACCCTAAAGTAGCATCTACGTATATCCCGTCTTTTTTAATGTTTAGCAGTTGAACAACTTCTTCAACCATTACTGGAGTATGAATACTTTTATATTCCATACTTAGCAAGGGCATCCTGTATCCTCTTAATATCTACTTTTGTTGGGTCTGTAATGTTATCCCATGTTGGCTTATCCCAAATTTCTATTCTTTCAATCTGTCCTACAATAACTACTTCAGAATTAATACCCGCATCCTGTCTGTGTTCATAGGGAACAAGTAACCTTCCCTGCTTATCAAGTTCGCAAGGAACTGCTGAAGCTATAACTCTTCTTAAAAAATACATTACTGCTTCATCAGACCTTGGTAGTTCCCTTATTTTCTCTTCCATTTTTAGCCACTCTTCCAGAGGATATAGATGCAATGCTTTATCAAAGGGAGCATTTGTTAAGTAGAGTTTTCCCGAGGAGTATTTGCTTGCCAAAACCTCTCTAAGAGAAGCTGGCATTATAACTCTTCCCTTTTGGTCTAAATTATGGTAATATTTTCCTATGAAAGATATCATGCTCCACTTTCCACCACTATTTACCACCAATAATATAGGAAAGTGAAAATTTTGTCAAGAGGTAATTTAAATGTCAGAAAAAATTTTTGAATTCTTTGAAAAAAAACTGGAAATGTTTAGAGAAAAATACCTTTATCGTTCAATCAAAGATATGGAATCAAAGATTGGAATGGAAATTACTTTAAATGGGAGAAAATTTATAAATTTTGCTTCCAATGACTATCTTGGATTGAGTCAACATCCAGCTGTTAAAGAGGCAGCGATAGAGGCAATAAAATTATTTGGGACAGGAAGCGGAGCTTCAAGATTACTCAGCGGAGGTACGGTAATTCATAAAAAGTTAGAAGAATTATTATGCAAATTTAAAAATTCTCAAGCATCCCTCATATTAAATTCGGGCTATACGGCTAATACATCTATAATACCTTCTATTGCTCAGGAAAATGACATCATTTTCACAGACGAATTAAATCATGCAAGTATAATAGATGGTTGTAGGTTAAGCAGAGCAGAGAAAGTTATCTATAAACATGGTGACATGGATGATTTAAATAGGCTAATAAAAAAGTCATCTTGTAGGGGTAAAAAAATAGTCATAACCGATACAGTATTTAGTATGGACGGAGATATAGCTCCTATTAGTGACATTTATGAACTATGCAAAAATGAAGAAGCCTTGCTTTATCTGGACGATGCTCACGGAACTGGCGTTTTAGGACAGGGTTTTGGAGCACTTAAACATTTTAAGTTAGATTCGGATAGTTTTATAATTCAAATGGGAACTTTTTCAAAAGCATTAGGTTCCTTTGGAGCTTTTGTATGCGGTTCATCAACTTTAATAGACTGGTTTACCAATTCTTCAAGGGGTTTCATCTTTTCAACTGCTCTACCTGCAAGTATAGCAGCATCTGCCTACGCTTCTCTAAAGATTGTAATAGAAGACAGTAATTTTGTCCAAAAACTTTGGGAAAATACTTATAAAGTTATAGGAATAATAAAAAGTCTCGGTTTAAAAACAACCAACACTCAGACTCCTATTATTCCAATAATTTTTGAAGATATCAAAGATGCTATGCATGCTTCAAGTCTATTAGAAGATTCTAATATTTACGCACCTGTAATAAGACCGCCTACAGTTAAAATACCTCGAATAAGACTAACTGTATCAGCTGCCCATAAAGCAGAAGAGATTGAAGCATTAGAGCATGCCTTAAAAAGATTATAAGGGCAAATAGGCACGAGCATTAAGAAAAAGATCAGACCTCTCACCTGTTTGAAATTTATGAAAGCCAGCTATTGCTATCATCGCTGCATTGTCTGTACACAGAGCTTTCGATGGAAGATAAACTTCTATTCCATCCCCTTCAAGCTCCATTGCTCTCTTCCTTAATTCACTATTAGCGGCAACGCCACCTGTTATAACTACTCTATTAAGCGCCTCTCCTTTCAATGCTTTTTTTATTTTTTCTATTAGTACCTCTACCACAACAGCTTGAAAGCATGCAGAAAAGTCTTTCTTAAAATCTTCAGGTGGATTGCCTTCCTGAATGTTTAAACTTTTAAGCAGTACTTTTATCGCTGTCTTTAAGCCACTAAAACTGAAATCTAAACTTCCATGTAAAAAAGGTTTTGGTAATTTATATTTGTTAGGATTTCCCTCTTGCGCTAAAGCATCTATAATAGGACCACCAGGATAGCTTAATCCAAGCATTTTTGCAACTTTATCATAGGCTTCACCAGCAGCATCATCCCGTGTTCTACCAAGTTCCCTATATTTACCAAAAT
Source organism: uncultured Thermodesulfovibrio sp. (assembly GCA_964648755.1). GTDB lineage: Bacteria > Nitrospirota > Thermodesulfovibrionia > Thermodesulfovibrionales > Thermodesulfovibrionaceae > Thermodesulfovibrio. The sequence continues at coordinate 3,171 of CAZYLC010000060.1, read as the reverse complement.
CATCAACCCTATAAAGACTTGTGTGCCCTCCTGAAACAATGAGGCTTAAAAAAGGAAACTCTGGATATTTTTCTTCTAAAAAAACGGCTTGAATGTGAGCGTCCAGATGATTAACTCCAATAATAGGCTTTTGGGCTGAAAAGCTTATGGACTTTGCAAAACATAATCCTACAAGAAGAGAACCAATTAATCCTGGTCCATGGCATACGCTTATTAAGTCAATTTCCTTTAACTCAACATTAGCTATACTTAGAGCTTTTTCTGTTACATCCCAAATCCATTCCAAGTGTTTGCGGGAAGCAATTTCAGGAACAATTCCACCGTATTTGCTGTGAAATTTTATCTGCGATGATACAATATTGCTAAGTATTTTTCTGTCCTCTATAACAGCAGCTGAGGTATCATCGCAGGAAGTATCAATTCCAAGTATTAACATCTATTACATGCTTCCGTAAGAGTG
>CAZYLC010000060.1:0-2701 GCA_964648755.1 uncultured Thermodesulfovibrio sp. | reverse complement strand
GTGTAATCCGCTTAAAAATAGGTTCACTCCAAGATAGGTAAAGATGGTGACAATAAAACCAAATACTGCAACCATTGAAGTTTTACTTCCGCTCCAGCCTCTAATAAATTTAGCATGAAGATAAAAAGCATATACAAACCAAGTAATTAGTGACCAAGTCTCCTTAGGATCCCAGCCCCAGTATCTCCCCCAAGCCTGATCTGCCCAGATTGCACCGAAGACAAGTCCACCTATTGTAAATATGGGAAATCCGAAAGCTATCCCTTTATAGGTTATTTCTTCAAGAAAGTTTGCATCAATTTTAAGCTCTTTTAGAATTTTTACTATAAGGTCACCTAATTTCCAAAAAATTATAATGAAAACAAACATTGTTATCCAGCTTAAAGTTGAAATAAAAGCTGAAGCGTTTCCTAAGGTAGAATGGAATATCCTAACAGCCTTTGGATTTCCTGCTGATGCAATATCAATTACCATAGAAAGTAGTACAAAAACCATCAAACCTAAGAGAGTGGTAGAAAAAATATACTTAAAGGATTTTTTGTTATCTGAACTAATGATAATATGAAGTAACCCTGTGATAAAACTTATAGCAAAGGCTGCATAGGATATGAAACTTAAGGTGACATGAGCAAGTAACCAATTGCTTTTAAGGGCAGGAACAAGGGGTTGAACTTCCTTTGTTATTCCAAGCAATTCTGTAAGTCCAATTGATATACCAGCAATAATTGAAACAAAAACACCAAGGCTTTTCTTCCTATATTTCCACTCAATAAAAAGATACCCTATAACAAGACATAAAACAAAAAAAACTAAACTTTCATAGAGATTTGTGATAGGAATACTTCTCATAAATGAGTGATTAATAGCATACATTTCCTTAACTCTCTGAATAAAACCAAAAATATGTGCTAAGACTCCAAAGGAAAGTGCTCCTGTTGCCAAATAGCCTATCTTATTGTTTTTTGTAAGTAAATAGACAATGTATAAAGGCATAGCAAGAATGTAAAGTAAACCAGCAATCGATATTATCTGATAACTCATTCTTTATCTCCTTTCAGTTTGTTAATTAATTCATCAAGCTGTTTTTCAATCATAACCTTACCCTTAGAAGAGGGAGAATAAAAGACTACTTTATCTTTATTTATTGTAACAAAATAATTAATTGGGCGAAGAAATAGAGATATAAAAAGTCCTATGCAGAGTAATATAGAACCTATGTAGATTAAGGGAACGCCTGGATCTTTCCTCACTTGTAGTCCTGTAAACTGAGCTCCCCATAGTTCATCAAATCTTATTTTTCCATAGGGAGTTTCCCAAGTTTCTGGTATCTTTTTAAGTATCCAGTGGTGAGTCTTTTTCCCACCATCTTCAAACTCCAACAATACAGCAGGATTTATCATATCTGTAGTCATATTGAATAGCCTCCCCTGTTCATCTATGCCTAAGGCTGGAGAGAAATCTACAACTGAAAGGGTAAATGACTTGCCTGGGATTTTAAATTTCTCCTCAAACTTTACTTTAATTGGAATCTCTTTTCCACCTTCATCAGAGTAAGTGAATCTAAACTCTGAGTGTTCTGCTGGCTGAAAACCATAGCTTGCCTGATAAAAAGTTATTCCCTTATATGAAAAAGGTTGATTGACCTCTACTACTACATTGTCTTTGCTATTAAACTTTATTGTCTGTCCATTTTCTAAGACTCTTAAATAACTTCTGTAAGCTTTTGGAACTGCTGAGTTTTCATAATAATCTACTTCAAACCTGTCACATACAATCTGAAAATTAAGAGGAATTGCCTTACCTTCATCAGAAATTGCAAAGTCAAGACCCGTGCCTTCTACTATATTCATATGTCCTCTGAAGCCGAAAAAGGTCCCTAAGAGTGCCCCTGCAAGAATAATAAGAATACTTAAATGCGTAAGATAAACAGCAAGTCTTGTTTTCTTCCATTTTTTTGCCTCTAATTGAACACCTTCAGGAGTTTGAAAAATATTGCTCGAAAAACCTTTCTTTTTTAAAATATCTAAAACTTTATCAACTATGTTTGATTTATTGGATAATTCTAAATCTCTTTTTACTGGCATTCTTTCTAATATTTGGTGAGAGAGAGGTTGAGGAGCAGTTTTATAGGACTTTAATAGATTGGGAAGCCTATCAATTGAGCAAACTATCAGATTAAGAGCAAACATAAAAAGCAGAAAAGTAAACCACCAACTGTGATAAAGATTGTTTAAATCTAAGAGGCTCACTATTTCATAGGCTTTTGTAGCGTTATTCATTGATAGAAATTTTGAGAAAAATCTGATAGTAGCTTCTGGTTCTATCTGTTGAGGGATAATAGTACCTATTGCAGCACCTATGGATATCACAATAAATAAAGCCACTGCAAGATCGACAGAAGCAAAAAAATTCCATATTTTTTCATTCCATTTTTCAAGCTTTGACATGAACCCTCCGAAAAATACTTTTTTCAAAAACCTTTAATTTCTATAATACCCTAAAATTGCTAATAGCGGTAAACTCTATTATGAAATTAAAAGATATTTTACTCAGCTACTTGAGATTACAAGGCTTCTCTCCACCCACTAAAGAGGAATTATTCCGAAATTTTTGACCTATTATGAGAGTTCGATCTAAATTTTAAATAGTTTATCCGTAATAAACATCAATAACCTAAGTTAACTAATTAAAAAAACACCAT
>CAZYLC010000059.1:4022-7105 GCA_964648755.1 uncultured Thermodesulfovibrio sp. | reverse complement strand
AATGAATTTATAATAAAACTACTGCATGAAAATTTTAATTGTAGATGATGAAAAATTATCTCTTATGAGGCTAAAAAGACTTCTCATTGAGGCTGGAAGTCCTAATATAATTTCAGCTGATTCTCCCTTAGAGGCAATTTCACTAGTAGATAAAAATCCTGATATTGAGGTTGCCTTTATTGATATTAAAATGCCGGATATGTCTGGAATAGAGCTTGCATATAAATTTTTAACTAAGAATGAAAATCTTTTCATAGTTTTTCAAACTGCTTACGAAGAATATGCTTTAGAGGCTTTTAAGATAGGAGCAATAGACTATCTTATTAAGCCCTATACCATCGATGATATTAAAAAAGTATTAAACAGAATCGATAAATTCAGAGAATCAAAAAGGGAAACTAAATTTATGGTAAAAACTCTTGGAGGTGAATATAAGATAATTTCCCTTGAGGATATCTTCTATATAAAGGCAGAACTTAAAGAATCCATTATTAGAACAAAAAATGATTACATTTATTATCCTCTTTCCATATCTAAATTTGAAGAAAAGCTTAAAAACTTAGATTTTTTCAGAGTTCACAAGTCTTATCTTATAAATATTACAAAAATATATAGGATAAACAGAATTCAACAGAGCAAACTCCTATTTAAATTTTCAGGCATTGATGATGTTGTTACCAGTAGCAAAGAAGGTGCGAAGCTTTTTAGAGAGAAATATAGTCAGTTTTTTACTTAAGGAGAATACAAGATATTAATTTTACAATCTTTGGGAATTCTTACTTTTTTCTCTGTAATACTAATGTATTTATTAATAGAAAAGTAACTGCCTTTCCTTATTTTAAGCCAAGTTTCTTCTTCACTGAAATCTCTTTTTAATTTTTCCATATCAATCAAATCCCCTTTCCAACAAGCCCAGAGCCTACTTTTTCCCTTTTCATTGAGTAAATGACTTGTATTTTTTATTATTTCTCCTTCTGTCTCAAAGGTCTCTTTGATATTTATGCTGTCTTTTCTAAGAATAATATAGCTAAATTTGAGATAATTTATCTGTAGCCCTAAGGAGCTTAAAAACTTTAGATATTCTGGTGGTGTCCATCTTCTTTCCTCATAACACCAGTTATTTACCTTTAGCGCAGAACAGGGAAGGTTATTAAGACAAGGACTATAGGGGTAAAGATTAACCTCTTTTATAAGAGCATCCCTCAAATTATGAAGTCTCATTGAGGATTTTTTCGTCCCTGGTTCAATTAATATTAGGGTAAAATTAGGATTTTTATAGGTGAAGGATTTTATGAGGGATACAAAATCTTCCAGTCCTATTTGTCCTTTATCAAAGATTTCAACGAGAGAATTGGAGAAAATTACTATGTCTGGTTTTATTTTTTTTAAACTTTGATAATTTTTCAAATCTGTAGCATCGGCATTAATGAAATCATATTTAGTGTTTAATCCTTTTGGTTTAGACTGAAGTATTAATTTTTCAGCATAATTAATGGCTTTTTCCTCTGATTCAACACCTAAATATCTTATGAACTCTAAATTAATTATCTCTTCTTTTAAAAGTTGAAATAGGGACAATAGGGCAGGGGATGGACCACATCCAATATCAAGAACTGTTAAATCTTTAATTTCTCTGAAAATAGGATGGCGAAACAGTTCTTTGAATACACTGTAGTGTTTTGAAATTGTTAGGGGAACAAAATAGAGTATATAACCTCTTAATAAATCTTCCTTATTCATATAATCTGATGTTCTTATATTAGCTTTAAAGGTAAAAAGGTCTGAGGTTTTTAAAACAATATTTTTTATTTGTTCTTTCGTGGGTTTTTTATCTGGGAAGGCTAAATTAATAAAAAAAGAATCCTCTAATATCACCTTGTCTTCAGCTATAGTATTTTAGGGGGAACATATCCCCCCTAAGTTAATTATAAAATATTATTTTACAGCGTCTTTTAAGGATTTTCCAGCGGAAAATTTAGGTATCTTTGTTGCTGGAATTTTAATCTCCTGTCCAGTTCTTGGATTTCTTCCCTTTCTTGCTTTCCTCTTTGTAACATAAAAACTTCCAAAGCCTACGAGAGTTACTTTCTCACCTTTTTTAAGAGATTCCTTAATAGCTTCAATCGTTGAATCAAGAGCTTTTGCTGCTTCAGCTTTTGTTAATCCTGCCTTACTGGCAACCTTTCCAATTAAATCTGCCTTTGTCATGCTACTCCCCTCCTTTTAGGTTTATAAATTAAGGATTTGTTGTAAACAATACCAAATTTTTTAGATAATGTCAAGTGTTTTTTTAGTAAAATCAAAAATTTTTTAGTAGGCTCCTTCCCTTCTGATTACAACTTTTATCGTTTTAAATATAATTTTAAGATCAAGGGGGAGACTAAGGTGATTTACATACTGGCAATCAATGAGCACTCTTTCTTTAAAGGTAGTGTTGCTTCTTCCATTTACTTGCCAAAGACCAGTAATGCCAGGTGAAACAGAATGGATTATCTTTGCACAATACTCAATATCTTTAATTTCTTTGGGAAGATAGGGTCTCGGACCAACAATACTCATATCACCTCTGATAACATTTATAAATTGAGGCAGTTCATCTAAGGAAGTTTTTCTCAAAAATCTTCCTATTCTGGTTATTCTCGGGTCGTTCTTTAATTTTCTTCTTTCTTGCCATTCTTTTTTTGCTTTAGGATCATTTTTAAGAATTTCTTTTAGTCTTTTTTCTGCGTCACAGTGCATAGTCCTAAATTTATAGATATAAAAAAGCTTTCCATTCTTCCCTACTCTTTTTTGTTTAAAAATTACAGGTCCCCGGGATGAAATTTTAACTAAAAAAGAAATAAGTATAAAAAGAATTAGTAAAAAGGGCAATAAAAATGAAGTAAAAAGAATGTCAAAAATTCTCTTGCCTTTAACTTTAAAAGGTTTAACTTTTATGGTGACGTTCTCTCTTGCTAATAAACTTTCTTTAAAATAGTACTCTAGTATTTTAAGCTCCCTCTATGAAAATTTTAAATTAATATAATATCACATTTGGTGGTAGAATTTGTCCATATTAAAAAAAGGTTTGTTTATTGGTAATT
>CAZYLC010000059.1:0-3969 GCA_964648755.1 uncultured Thermodesulfovibrio sp. | reverse complement strand
GTCACGTACCTTAAGATACTACATAGATTTAATAGTTATTTTGACAAAAAAGGAAATCAAAATAAGATATCGCAACAGCATACTTGGTTATCTTTGGTCAATAGCTCATCCTCTTGCTTTTGCAATAGTTTTCTATATTGCTTTCAAGGTTGTAATGAAAATAGATGTGGAAAATTATACAGTTTTCTTGATAGCAGGACTTTTCCCTTGGCAATGGTTTTCAAACTCCGTTAATTCTTCTGCAGGAATATTTATTGGTAATGCTTCATTAATAAAAAAGTTGAATTTTCCTAAATCAGTGCTTCCTCTATCAACTCTTCTTAATGATACCGTTCATTTTGTCCTTGCTATACCAGTTATAGCTTTGTTCATATACATATATAACATACCTATCAGAATTTCTTGGGTCTATGGTATTCCATTATTGCTTATTATTCAACTGATATTTATTTATGGATTAAGTCTTATAATTTCTTCAATAAATCTTTTTTTTAGAGACATGGAGAGAATAATTCTAATCTTAACAACTTTACTTTTCTACTTTACGCCAATTTTCTATCCAGAAAAAATGGTGCCTCAAGCCTATCAACCGCTACTAAAGCTTAATCCTGTTGCCTGTTTAGTAATAAATTGGAGAATGCTTTTTCTTAATGGCAATATTGATTTAATATATTTATATCTTAGCGTTGCCTACTCAGTGGTTATATTCATAACAGGCTATCTAATATATAAAAAACTTTCTTTGCGATTTGCAGAGGTCCTTTAGTGTCAGAGTCTACTATACTTTTTGAAAAGGTGAGCAAAACCTATCCACTGTATAGCCATATAAAAAGAGGAATTAAAAGTTTTATTCTCAACCTTCCAAAAGCCTTTAGAGAAACAAAAAATTCAAAATTTGAAGCGATAAAAAATATATCCTTTGATATAAAAAGGGGAGAGAGTTTTGGAATTATAGGGAGAAATGGAGAGGGTAAGAGCACACTCCTTGGTCTTATAGCAGGAGTTATTAAACCCAATTCAGGTCAAGTGCTGGTTAATGGAAAAGTATTTCCTCTTCTTGAGCTCGGTGCAGGTTTTCATCCTGAGCTAAGCGGAAGAGAAAATATTACACTTAACGGGATACTCTTAGGATTTACAAAGGCAGAAATCATGGCAAAATTAGATAAAATTATAAGCTTTTCTGAACTTGGGGATTTTATAGATGAACCAGTAAGGACATATTCATCAGGCATGCTTGCAAGGCTTGGTTTTTCAATAATTTCTTCAGGTGAACCAGAGATACTTCTAATAGATGAAATACTTGCGGTTGGTGACCTGCGTTTTCAGATTAAATGTATGGAAAAAATGATGGAATTTAGAGACAAAGGAGTTACAATTGTGTTCGTATCACATAACATGGATGCAGTTAGAAGAATTTGTGATAGAGTTTTATGGCTAAACAACCATAAAATAGAAATGATAGATACTCCCGACAAGGTTATTAGAGCGTATCATCAGTATTTTGCAAAATAATGTTATAATTGCACTATGAATGAAAATTTTATAGTTCCCTTTAATGGACATATAAGGAAATCAGACAGACAAGCTCTTAATGGTCATAAATCATTTGTACTATGGTTTACAGGTCTTCCATCCTCAGGAAAATCAACGATTGCCCATAAAGTTGAGCTTGCCTTATACAAAAGAGGAATAAAAACATATGTTTTTGATGGTGACAATATTCGCACCGGACTTAACAAAGACCTTGGTTTTAGTGAAGCAGACAGGGAAGAAAATATTCGCCGAATTGCAGAGGTAGTGAAACTTTTTATTGATGCAGGCATAGTTGTTCTCACAGCTTTTGTAAGCCCTCTAAGAAAGTACAGGGAATATGTAAAAAGTATACTTGAAAAAGATGAATACATAGAAATATATGTAAAGTGTCCACCTGAGAAGTGTGCCCAAAGAGACCCCAAAGGTCATTATGAAAAGGCTAAGCTCGGAATTATAAAAAATTTTACGGGGGTAGATGGTTCATATGAAGAGCCCCTTTCCCCTGATCTTGTAATTGAAACAGATAAATTATCTATATCTGATTCAGTTAAAGCAGTCCTAAATCTTCTTGAAAAAAGAGAGTTAATATGAAGGATAAATAAAAAAAATATGGCTATAAAAAAAGTTAAAAAAATTTTTATAAAAATTTAAAGAAAAACCTTGACAAAGTGAATTCTTTCTGTTAATATTGTTTTAAATGTTTTTGTTTTGTAAAGATGCTCTTTGATAAGAAAATTATTGACAATCTAATATTAAGATGCTAAAATATTTGCAAAAACTATATTTAAAGGCAGAGGAGGTGAGTATAGATAGATTTTTTCATATTTCTCTTGATTCTTTTATTGTAACTGTAGTTAAATTAAAAACAATTAAAATCAAAAGGAGGTAAAAGTATGGCATGGACAGACTACATTGAGACAGTCCAGAAGCTTTATGTAGCCTACTATCAGAGACCAGCAGATCCCGCAGGACTTCGTTATTGGGCACAGGTTATTGATTCTGTTGGAATTCAAGCAGCAGTTAACGGATTTGTTAGCTCACCAGAGGCAACAGCACTTTACTCGGGTGATATTACTGCAGTAATTAATGCAGTTTACCAGTCTGCATTTAACAGAGCACCAGAGCCCGATGGAGTCACTTATTGGACAAATGTTTACAACAATGGGTGGGCAACATTGGGAACAATTGTATGGGAGATTATTAATGGTGCAAGAAATGAGGATTTAATAACCCTTCAAAACAAAATTGAATCAGCAATGAACTTTACAAACGCTCTTGACCCTGATGGAGATTATCTACCACCTTATCAGGCAACCTATTCAGGGTCTGCAGATGCAGCAGCAGGTAGAGCATTTCTTGCAGGGGTTACATCAGATCCAACAACAATAAAGACAACAGACGCTGCAAAAGCATACATACAGCTTAACATAGCAGACCCTGGTGACCCCCTTTATGGAACAGGGCAGAACATAAACCTTACAACAGGACCAGACAACATTCTTATTTCTACCCCAGGTACAGTTGACAATATATATGGTGTAGCAGGAAGTCCGCTTCCGATGACAAACACATACAACTCATTTGATGTAATTCAGGGTAATGGTAACACTATTTTAAATCTTAATCTTCAGAGATTTTTTGTCTATTCACCAGAAGGGCCTGCAAAGGTAAGCAACATTGCCAAAGTTAACCTTATCTCAGGTGGCTCTGGGACCATGTATTTTGATGCTTCTCAGTGGACAGACATTGGAGAAATTAATCTTAATGCAGGTTTAGATGGTCTTAATGCAGTATTTGGACAGCTTGAGGTTGGAACAGACCTTAAAGTAGGTAATCTTGTTGCTGGTGCTCTTGGTGCCTATTACACAAATAGTGTATATTTAAAGATTTACTCTGATAAGGGAGCAAACATTTCCTATGTTGACGGAAATATCAATGCCTATGCACAGTCAGGCAAAGATGTAAGTATGTATGCCTCTGCCACAGCTGATTTCACACCTATTACACTCGGAAATATCACCATGTTAGGAGCATTGGCAGATTATGCTGACATAGAAATCTATAACTCACAGTATTTTGCAGGAGACATAACAGTTGGTGATGTAACAGTTTCAGGATTTGATGATGTAGATATATATATCTGGAATGCTTACCATGGTCCACTCTCAGACCCATCAAACATAACAGTTGGCAATGTACTTATTTCTCTTGATCCAAATGGATCTTTCGAAGTATCTATTTGGAATTCAGGATATAATCAGGCAGGTAATATAACAGTTGGCAATATATCCCTTAATCTCGGATATGATGCTTTTGGTGTTTTTGACATAAGGAATTCAGCTTACAACTATCTGCCTACTGATGATGCAGTAGTTGGCAACATAACAGTAGGAAATATTAATGCTGTACTTGATGCCGAGGCTTCTCTATCAGTAA
>CAZYLC010000058.1:0-7262 GCA_964648755.1 uncultured Thermodesulfovibrio sp. | reverse complement strand
GTATAAAAAATATTCGTCTTGGTCCATCTTTGCCTGCCTTTGTAAGTCCCAATGTGCTTAAAGTGCTTATTGATAATTTCGGAATTAAACCAATAAAGACTGCAGAGGAAGATTTAAAAGATATTTTAGGATAAAAGTTTACATCTGCTCCTGAGAATTTATTCTTGGGAGCAGGAATTTTTTTCAAGAATAGGTAACCACCTTAATTTAAATTCAAGGAATCTATTTTCCGCTATTGCTTCTCGCATTTTTTTAAAAAATTGAGCATAAAAATATAGATTATGTATAGTGTTCAATCTCATTGAAAGAATTTCTCTGCACATGTAAAGATGCCTGAGATATGCTTTTGTATAATTTTTACAGGTATAGCAGTTGCATTCTGGATCAAGAGGAGAAGAGTCATCTTTATATTCACTTCTTTTAATGCTGATTCTGCCTTGCGAAGTGAACAATGTACCATTTCTTGCATTTCTTGTAGGCATAACACAGTCAAACATGTCTATTCCATATTCTACAGCATGAATAACATCTATGAGATCACCAACCCCCATCAAGTACCGCGGTTTTTCAAAAGGCATATAAGGAGAAATTTCCCTCAAAATTTTATACATCTCTTCCTTCGGTTCTCCAACACTTAATCCACCTAAGGCATATCCATCGAAATCTATCTTTACAAGTTGGCTTAAGGCTTCATATCTTAAATCAGTATAAGTTCCCCCTTGAATTATACCAAAGAGAGCTTGATTATTTTTTTCTTTTTCGAAGTACTCCTTACATCTTTTTGCCCAATCTGTTGTGAGCAAAAGTGATTTTCCCACATACTCTCTATCAGAAGGATAGGGAACACACTCGTCAAGTACCATAATTATATCTGAACCAAGGGCGAATTGAATTTCTATTGCCTTTTCAGGTGTGAGAAAATGAGAAGAACCATCAATATGGGAACGAAATTCTACCCCCTCTTTGGAGATTTGTCTTAGAGATGCAAGACTGTAAATCTGAAATCCTCCACTATCTGTGAGAATAGGATTGGGCCAGTTAATAAATTTATGAATTCCACCAATCTTTTTTATTATTTCATGCCCTGGCCTCAGATAAAGATGGTAGGTATTGGAAAGAATCATCTCGTAGCCAATATTTGATAATTCTTCAGGTGTCATGGCTTTTACTGTTCCATTAGTACCAACAGGCATAAAACAGGGAGTATGCACCATGCCTCTTTCTGTTGAGATTAAACCATTTCTTGAGAACTTGTCTGTGCTTAAAATTTTGAAATTCATATAGATAATATCTTAGCAGTTTTTATATTAGATTATGTTTTATAGCATAGTTAACTATTTCTGCATTATTTTTAAGATCAAGTTTTTCAAGTATTCTCGCTCTATATGTGCTCACGGTTTTTATGCTTATTGATAACTCTTTTGATATGTCTATTAAACTTTTTCCTTTGGCAATCATTAAAAATACTTGAAATTCTCTTTCTGAAAGCCTTGCATGTGTTTTAACATCCTCAGGTTTCTCTATGTAAGAGATGAGTTTATCAGAGAAACTATCTGGGATGTATTTACTTCCTTTTAATATTTTATCAACTGCCTTTGTTAATTCTTCAGGATCAGCTGATTTTGTCATGTAGCCATTGGCGCCCATTTTTAAAGCTCTTGTGGCATATTGTTCTTCTGGATACATGCTGATGAGTAGGATTTTAACGTTTCTATTTATTGCCTTTAGCCTTCTTAATGTTTCTAACCCATCAATCTGGGGCATGGCAATATCGAGAAAAATCAAATCAAAATTTTCCTTTTCTACAAGGCTGATTGCTTCAAATCCGTCTTTAGCCTCTTTGCACTCATCGATTAATGGCAAGTCAAGAAGAATTTCTTTTAATCCCTTCCTAAAAAGAGTGTGATCATCCACAATTAGGACTTTTATCTTATTCATTTTTTTTGAAAGGAACGGATAAAATTATTTCTGTTCCTCTTTCCTCTGCTCTTCTTATATCAATTGTAGCATTTATAGCGTAAGCTCTTTCTTTCATTGCCATAAGCCCGAAAGATTCGGGATTTTTTATTTTCATGTCATCTATACCAATACCATTATCTTTTACTATAAGAAGAAGGCTTCCATCAACTCTGAAAAGTTTTACATAAACTTCTGTAGCATTTGCATGCCTTGCTATATTTGTTAGAGCTTCTTGAAATATTCTGAAAATAGCTAATGATAATTCTTTTGATATATGAATGTTATCCTCTGTTATTTCAAGTTTACAATTTATATGTGTATTTTTTTCAAATTCTTTTGTTTGCCACTTTACCGCATCTTGTAATGTTAAATGGTCTATTAAAGAGGGACGGAGTTTATTTGATATGTTTTGAACATGCTTTATAAGGTCATTTATAATACTGATAGCTTCATCGAACTTTTCTATAATTGTAGGATCCTTTATTCTCTTTCTTATCCATGATAGATTTAGTTTAAGGGCAGTGAGAGATTGCCCTAATTCATCATGTATCTCCTTCGAGATTTCTTTTCTCTCGTTTTCTCTTATATTTTGTAAATAAACGGAGAGCTTTCTTAATGCTTCTTTTGATTTTCTTAGTTCCTCTTCAATTTTTTTTCTATAAGTTATATCTCTGCCGATAGTTTTTGTTCTTACAAAGTTCCCTCTCTCGTCCACCTCAACGAAAACATTGAGGGCTGCAGTAAAAACAGACCCATCTTTTCTTATAAAATCTCTTTCGATTTGAACAAAGCTGTATTTATCAATATTTGGAAAAAACTCTGCTTGTGCTTTTTTTGATTCTTCTGTCATGAAATGACTTATGGGCTTACCAATGATTTCTTCTTTTCTGTAACCAAGCATCTTTGCTTCTGTTTCATTACATTCAATTATTATTCCATTTTTATCAACAGAGTGATACATATCAGGAGCATTATCATAGAGGTCTCTGTATTTTTCCTCTGATAATCTTAATTGCTTTTCAATTCTTTTTCTTTTTGAAATATTGATTGCAAGAATTATGATTACTCCTAAGGATAAAATAAAAATTAAAATTAAAGTAAAAATAGTTTTCTTATATTTTGAAAAAAAGCTTTCTGGTAAATTAATTATTTTACTTTCCTTAGGGAGTTTACCGAAGGATAGATTAAATCTTTTTAGTTCTTTGTAATCAAACATATATTCATTGGGACTTTCTTTTATTATGGATATTTCAGAGGGTTTTTTACCCTTGAGAATTTCAAGCCCTATCTCTCCAGCTTTTTTGCCTTGCAAAAAAGCACTGGTCAATTTTCCTCCTACAATACCTCTTCCTAAATAAAAATCCCAAACGCTATAAATTGGCGTTTTAATATGGGGATATAGTAAATCAAGACTTTCTTCATAGGCAAAGAAATTTCCTGTTTTATCTCTATTGACAAGTAATAATAGAACAATACTTTTGTTCGGAATATTTTCCACTTCCTTTATCAATTCTTTCATGTTAGGGTTTTCAATCATTATAAATTTTGCTCTTTTTTCAAAATAGGGTGCTATTTTGAGAAATTCCTTTTTTATTGCCAATCCAGTAGTAGTCACATCATTTATTACATATATTTTATCTGCAGATGGATGAAGTTTCAGAGCTATTTCAATTGTTCCCAGAATATCTGTTTCCTCTGCTACTCCTGTGAACCATTTCCGATATCTCAATAGGGATTCTTCGTTAAAATTATTTATACCGCAGAAAACAACAGGGATATTTTTGAACAATTCTTCATAATGTTTTAATGTAAAGTTAAGGGCATCGTTGTCTGAAACAAAAATAACATGGAATTTAAAATTTCTGTATTTATTTTTCAATAAACTTAAAATTCTGTCCTCATATTGGGGAGCAGAAAATCTTTTAGTATCCATATATTCAATATAGTATTCAATATCTTTTTCAAAGGGTTTTAGTGCTTCTTTTATACCTTTAACAATATTGTCAGTCCAGCTTAAGCCGTGATGGTAGGAATTAAGGATTAATATTTGCTTTTTTTCTGACTGAGCGTAACATAGGGAAGAAAAAGAAAGGGAAAATACTAATAACAGGAAAATAATTTTTTTATACATGCTCTATTTCTTTGAGCCAATCCTTATGCCTTGCAGCTCTTGGGATAATTCTTATTCCTGATGAGTCAATATGACATTTAAATCTATCTTTTTCTTGATTAAATCCTATTTCCTCTCCTTCATAGATAATATTTTGTTTGTCAACAACGACTCTGTAAAGTTTACTATTTTTTTTAATTACTACATTATCCATTATTAGGCAGTCTCTTATTTCAACACCTTTTTCGATTATAACTCCATTTCTTATTATGGAATTTTCTATTTTTCCGCCATTTACTATTGTTCCGTCAGATATAATGCAATTCTTTATCTCTCCATCAAATATTTTTGCTGGAGGTGTATCATTTTTAGATGGGTATATAGGCCATATAGTATTAAATATTTCAAAGATGGGTTTTTCTCCAAGCATATCCATATGAGCTTCAAAATAAGCTCTTATAGTACCTACATCTCTCCAATATCCCCTTTCTTCATAATCTCTTATTCCTGGCACTTTATTCTTAGCAAAGTCATAAGAATAAACTCTACATCCTCTTTCAACAAGCTCAGGTATTACGTGAGCTCCGAAGTCGTGTTGTTTTTTCTTTTCAGCTCTTATCAAGGCATCTATTAGAACTTCTGAATTAAATATGTAATTACCCATAGATACAAATGCCATTTCAGGGTTGTCTGGCATTGGTATAGGATCTCTTGGTTTTTCCTGAAATCCTGCTATTTTGTTGTCAGCTTGTGTAATTATAACACCAAAGGAAGAGGCTTCCTTTATTGAGACTGGTCTGGCAGCTACGGTAACTTCAGCATTTTTTTCTATATGAAACTCTATCATCTGTCTTATGTCCATCCTGTATATGTGGTCTGCACCAAAAATTAGAACATAATCTGGTTTGTGTTCCTTTATTAATGCGGAATTTTGGAACACAGCATCTGCTGTGCCTTGAAACCACTCAGGTCCCATTCTCATTTGTGGAGGAACTACTGTTACAAAGTGGTCTCTTCCTACAGATGAGAAGCCCCAATTCTGTCTAATATGTTCAATAAGTGATTGGGATTTATACTGTACAAGAAGATATATGGAATAAATCTGAGAGTTAACTAAATTGCTTAAAACAAAATCTACAATTCTATATTTGCCACCAAAGGGAACAGAGGGTTTTGACCTGAAAGATGTAAGTGGGAAAAGTCTTTCACCTTTACCTCCTGCAAGAACTATTGCTAAAACTTTAGGAAGCGCCATTTTTTTCCTCCCTATATATAAAAAATGTCCAGAAATTTGCTTTTTCCCATTTTTTCAAAAAGGTTTCCAATCCAATATGTTCCTTTTCTTTATTTCCTGAATTTACAATAACTCCATCTTCTCTGAAACCTACTACCACCATGTAATGATACTTTTTATAAAACCAAAAACCCTCATCTATCATAACGATTAAAGGATTTCCTTTTGTAATTTTTGATTTAAGATCAGAAAAAGAACCTCTATAACTGTCTCCTTTTAATCCTAACTTTTTTACATAGATTATCATATCAAAATCAGAGGTACCACCAGCTCCTTTACTATATATTTCCTTTGAAATTTCAGAGGGGGTAACCTTTATGCCCAAGAAATTTAAAACCATAGCCAATGAGGTTGGACCACATTGATTATCCTCTGAGGGATAGAAGGGGACATTAGGTATGATAAATTCTGAGGCATCAGCAAGGGAAAATAAAAATAGAAGTAAAAAAGGTATTATTTTAAAAAAAGGATTTTTCATATTAACTTCTTTTTAATATCATAACTCTTTCAATTCCTGCAAGATCCTTGACTATTTTTATGATTTCAAAACCATTATTGTTAGCTATTTCTCTTATCAAGTTAGATTGATTTATACCTATTTCAAGGAAAATAAATCCTTCATTTGAAAGATAAAGATAAGCTTCTTTAAGAATTCTTTCATAGTAAAGTAATCCTGTTGGCCCACCGTCTAAGGCTTCTTTTGGTTCGTATTCTTTTATTTCAGCCTGAAGATTTTCAATTTCTTCAGTTTCAACATAAGGTGGATTGGCAGTTATATATGAGAAAGAGTTACCCCTAAAGGGAGAAAATAGGTCTCCAACTATAAAAAAGGCATTTGAAACATTATTTATTTTTTTATTTTCTTTCGCATATTTTATAGCTTTTTCTGAGATGTCTACTCCAAAAACTTTAAGATAGGGTAGGTTTTTAGCAATTGTAAGAGCAATACATCCTGAACCTGTGCAAAGATCAAGGAGAAAATCCTTATCTTTATCCTTTTTTTTAACAGTTTTTATGAATTCCTCAACTAAAATTTCCGTTTCAGGTCTTGGAATAAGAACACCCTTGCCAACTTTAATTTGGATATTAAAAAAATCACATTGACCGAGAATATACTGGAGAGGTTCTCTTTTAATTCTTCTTTGAACAAGTTTTGCAATCTTTTCTGAATTTTTTTTATCTATCTCGGGGTTGAGGGAATAGAGTTTTACCTTGTCAATTTGTAACACATGACAAACAATGTCTTGTGCTTCTTTTTCTGGAAAATCAAGATTATTTCCCTTTAATTTTTTTGAAATTTCCTGTATTTTTTTTAAGGCTCTCACATTTCTTTGAGTTTTTCTGTATGATAATGAGAGATTAGAGCATCAATTATTTCATCGAGATTGCCATTTAAAATCTGATCTAATTTATATAATGTTAGACCTACTCTGTGGTCAGTAATTCTATTCTGTGGGAAATTATAAGTTCTGATCCTTTCACTCCTTTCACCTGTACCTACCTGTTGTTTTCTTTCTGATGCTCTCTCCGCCTCTTTTTTTTGCCTTTCAATTTCATGTAATCGAGCCCTTAAAACCTTCATGGCCTTTTCTCTGTTTTTAATCTGAGACCTTTCGTCTTGGCATTGAACAATTATTCCAGTTGGAATGTGGACAATTCTTACTGCAGAGTAGGCAGTATTGACTGACTGCCCCCCTGGGCCTGACGAACAGAAAGTGTCAATTCGTAAATCTTTTTCATCAATCTTAATATCTACATCTTCTGCTTCAGGTAATACAGCAACGGTGGCTGTGGAAGTGTGGATTCGCCCGGAAGTTTCTGTTAAGGGAATTCTCTGAACTCTATGAACACCGCTTTCATATTTTAATCTGCTGAAGGCACCTCTGCCTGAAATGTTTG
>CAZYLC010000057.1:4608-7599 GCA_964648755.1 uncultured Thermodesulfovibrio sp. | reverse complement strand
ACTTTGCAGTGAAATTGCAAACAAATACAGATGGGCATTTGTAAATATAAATATTCGTCCCTTTTATGCTGAAGGTTCAAAAACAATAGGTTTTGAAATAGTTGAACAGCTTGGATGGGATACACCTGATAGCATTGTTGTGCCTTGTGCCAGTGGTTCATTGCTTACAAAAGTATGGAAAGCATTAAAGGAGTTCAAAGAAATTGGCATACTAAAAGAGGTGGAAACAAAAATATACGGTGCTCAAGCAACAGGGTGTTCACCTATATCTACAGCCTTCAAACAAGGAACAGATGTAATCAGACCTGTAAAACCCAATACTGTAGCTAAGTCTCTTGCTATTGGGAATCCCGCCGATGGTTTTTACTCACTTCAGGCTGTCAGAGAAAGTGGAGGAGCAATGGAAGATGTCTCAGATGAAGAAATAATTGATGCAATAAAGTTGCTTGCAAAAACAGAAGGTATCTTTGCTGAAACAGCTGGAGGAGTAACCCTTGCTACTTATATTAAACTTCTTAAGGAAGGGAAGATTGATAAAAAAGACTGCACAGTACTATGTATTACTGGTAATGGGTTAAAAACAGCAGAGGTTTTAGACGGCAGAACAGCAGAAGTCTACCATATTAAACCAAATCTTGCTTCTTTTGAAGAAGCTCTAAATATGATAAAACAAAAGGGAGGAAAATAAAATGGCAGTAAAAGTTTTAATACCAACCCCACTTCAAAAGCTCACCAATGGAAAAGATGTGGTTGAAGCAGAAGCTGGTAAGATTATAGATATAATCAATGCCCTTGATAAAACTTTCCCTGGTCTTGCAGAACGGCTCTGTCAGGATGGTAAGATAAGAAGGTTTATCAATGTTTACGTAAATGAGGAAGATATAAGATTTCTTCAAGGGGAAGAAACTATAGTTAAAGACGGCGATGAAGTATCAATTGTTCCTGCAATAGCAGGAGGTAGACTTTAAAGGAGGACAAAATGTCTGAAGTCAAAAAAATAAGAGTAAGGCTAACATTCCCTCAGGAATTAATCAAAGAGCCTGTGCTTTTCAAAATGGCAAAAAAATATGATGTTATGCCCAATATTCGCAGAGCAAGGGTAACAGATACATTTGGAGAGATGATTCTTGAACTCGAAGGAATAAAGGAAAATCTTCAGCAGGGAATTAACTCCCTCAGGGAGCAGGGAGTTGTTGTTGAATTAATAGAAGGAGATATTATTGAATAGCCATGAATACCAAATCACCTTGGAAAGGAATAATTAGGGAGTATTTTGAACATTTTCCAGTTAATGAGAAAACACCTATCGTTACTCTTTTAGAGGGAAACACCCCTCTGGTAAAGGTAAATAATCTGACAAAACATCTTAATATTAATCTTGATTTATACCTTAAATTTGACGGTGCTAACCCAACAGGCTCTTTTAAAGACCGAGGCATGACTTTAGCCATCTCAAAGGCATTGGAAGAAGGCTCTAAGGCTGTAATATGTGCTTCCACGGGAAACACTTCTGCCTCTGCTGCTGCCTATGCAGCAAGAGCAGGAATTAGAGCTATTGTTCTTATTCCAGAGGGGAAAATTGCCACAGGAAAACTTGTTCAGGCAATGATTCATGGTGCGCTAGTTATACAAATAAAGGGTAATTTTGATCAAGCCTTAAACATAGTTAGATCAATAGTTAGCGAATATCCAATCACACTTGTTAACTCAATTAATCCATACAGAATTGAAGGTCAGAAATCCGCTGCCTTTGAGGTATGTGACCAAATAGGAAAAGTCCCCGACTATCATGCCCTTCCTGTTGGTAATGCAGGGAATATTTCGGCATACTGGAAAGGTTATAAAGAATACAAAGAAATGGGAAAAATAAATAGCTTACCCAAAATGCTTGGATTCCAGGCAGCTGGTGCGGCTCCAATTGTGTTAGGGCATCCAGTTGAAAAGCCTGAGACAGTGGCAACAGCTATAAGAATCGGGAATCCAGCAAGCTGGAAAACAGCTGTTCAGGCAAGGGATGAATCAGGGGGAATAATAGACATCGTTACCGATGAAGAAATTCTTCAAGCTCAAAAAATGATAGCCTCCTATGAGGGAATTTTCTGTGAACCTGCATCTGCTGCATCAGTTGCAGGAGTTATTAAACTCTATAAACAGGGATATTTCAAAGAAGAGAGCACCGTTGTTTGTACTCTAACAGGTAATGGGCTTAAAGACCCGGACATTGTTTTTAAAATTGCTGATGAACCTCTCCTATTACCTGCTGAACTAAACAGTGTTAAAGCCTTTGTGGAGAAAATTATATGAAATATATTGTCATAGTCCCAGACGGAGCAGCAGATTATCCTCTTGAGGAGCTCGATGGCAAAACTCCTCTTCAAGTTGCCCACATACCTAATATGGATTTTCTTGCATCAAATGGATTAGCAGGTTCGGTCAGAAATATACCCCGTGGTTTCTCTCCAGGCAGTGATGTGGCGAACTTAAGTATCCTCGGTTATGATCCGAGAGTTTACTACACAGGAAGAGCACCTCTTGAGGCTATAAGCATGGGACTTGCCCTTTCTAAAGATGATATAGCATACAGATGCAATCTTGTAACACTTAATTTTTTAGATAAAAATCAGATTTTGATGGATGATTACTCTGCAGGTCATATAACAAGTGAAGAGGCAAAAATCCTTATTGATGAAATTGATAAAAAACTGGGAAATGAGGCATTAAAATTTTATTCAGGAGTTAGCTACAGGCATATTATGGTTTGGAAAGGAGGCACAGAAGATATAGAATGTACTCCGCCCCATGACATCACTGGCAAAGAGATTTCAAGATATCTCCCCATAGGTAAAAAGGCTAACTTCCTCAAAGAGTTAATTTTAAAATCAGCAGAAATATTAAAAGACCACCCTGTAAATAAAAAAAGAATCGCTGAGGGTAAAAAACCTGCAAACAGCATATGGTTATGGGGACAGGGAAGAACCCCAAAATTACCAA
>CAZYLC010000057.1:2885-4500 GCA_964648755.1 uncultured Thermodesulfovibrio sp. | reverse complement strand
AATGCCCTTGAGCGAGTTGATTTTGTTTATCTTCACATTGAAGCACCTGACGAAGCAGGACATCAGGGTGAGTATAAGTTAAAGATCAAAGCACTTGAAGATATTGATAAGATTGTAGTAGGGAAAATTCTTAAAGAAGCACCCCAAAGATTTAAAAAATTCAAAATACTTCTACTCCCTGACCATCCTACACCAATAAGGGTAAAAACACACACATCAGACCCTGTTCCATTTGTTATTTATGATGAGCAAAAAAGGGATATTAATAGAAAAAGAGGCTTCTCGGAGGCAATCTTAAATTCTCCAGATTTAGAGATTGAAGATGGTTACAGACTAATGGATTTTTTCCTCAAAGACAATGTCTGAATTAATAGATATTCTCTTTCATATTGATATTTATCTGGAAAACCTCTTTTCTCAGATTGGCATATGGATATATGTAGTTCTCTTCCTAATTATTTTCTCTGAAACAGGATTTGTGGTAACACCCTTTCTTCCAGGAGATTCTCTTTTATTTGCAGTAGGAGCTCTTTCCTCCAAAGAGTTCATATGTCCTTGGAGTTCCTTCATACTTATTAGTATTGCAGCTACCTTAGGTAATACCCTTAATTATCATATTGGTAAATTTATGGGACCTAAGATATTTCACAAAGAGAATTCTCTTTTTTTTAATAAAAAACATCTTCATACAACCGCCCAATTCTATGAAAAACATGGAGCTAAAACAATAATAATTGCTCGATTTCTTCCAATAATAAGAACTTTCGCTCCCTTTGTAGCAGGAATTGGCAAAATGAAATATCCGAAATTTCAAGCTTATAATATTTTGAGTAGCATCTTATGGAGTGGCTCATTCATTACGGTAGGATATTTTTTCGGAAACCTCCCTTTTGTAAAACAGAATTTTTCAGCGTTTATCTTGGGTATAAT
Organism: uncultured Thermodesulfovibrio sp.; assembly: GCA_964648755.1. Taxonomy (GTDB): domain Bacteria; phylum Nitrospirota; class Thermodesulfovibrionia; order Thermodesulfovibrionales; family Thermodesulfovibrionaceae; genus Thermodesulfovibrio. The sequence goes on along the minus strand of CAZYLC010000057.1, from coordinate 3,570 downwards.
CATACTTTCAGTTATTCCAAGCATTTGGAACGCCCTTAAAATCAGAAGGGATGAGACAAAATGATACCCCTAAGAGATTGCCTTCCACGAAGATATACGCCCTACATGACATGGTTTATTATTGCGCTGAACTGTCTTATTTTCTTTTTTGAACTCATGTTTACGAAAGAAGATTTAGATTATCTCTTCCATATATTTGGAATAATCCCGGCAAGATACATGCTTGTAGGAAGTTTTCCTCTTGATCCTCTCTATTATCTACCTTTTCTAACAAGCATGTTTCTTCATGGAGGCTGGTTTCATCTTATAAGCAACATGTGGATTATGTGGATTTTTGCAGACAACATAGAAGATAAAATGGGTTCATTCAGATTTTTGATTTTTTATCTACTCTGTGGATTTGGTGCAGGCTGGATTCACTGCCTAACTAATCCCACTTCAACGATTCCAACAGTTGGTGCTTCAGGTGCAATCTCCGGAGTTTTAGGTGCCTATATGCTAATGTTTCCTCATGCGAAAGTAATCACTCTTTTCCCCATACTATTCTTCCCCTTCTTCTTTGCTCTTCCAGCAATTTTTTACATACTCATGTGGTTTTTCATTCAGCTTTTCTCAGGAATTGGAACACTCCTCTCTCCGCAAGATGTAGGAGGAGTTGCTTGGTGGGCACATGTAGGAGGATTTA
>CAZYLC010000057.1:0-2874 GCA_964648755.1 uncultured Thermodesulfovibrio sp. | reverse complement strand
TCATAGAATTTTTGTTATAAAGAAAAGACTTCGCATATACGATGACCAATTTGACCACTACTGTGCCTGGGGGAGATGGTAAATAAAAAGGGAGCGGATTTAACCGCTCCCGAGAGGTTTTTATTATAGGATGGGGAGGTATCTGTCTATCTCATAGGGGAAAACTTTGATACGATAATCATCCCACTCTTTCTTTTTGCTCTCAATTAAATTTGTGAAAATATGTTCTCCCAATGTTTCTTTAAGAATTTCGCTCTTCTCTGCATACTCAATAGCTTCAATCAAGCTACCAGGTAAACTATCAATACCAAGAGCCTTTCTTTCTTCTGGTGCGAGATGATACACATCTTTCTCGACTGGTTCTAGCAATTTATATTTCTTCTCTACTCCAGTTAATCCGGCGTTTAACATGCAAGCAAAAGCAAGATAAGGATTACATGCAGGGTCAGGGCTTCTTAACTCAATTCTTGTTGCCTTCTCTTTGCCAGGCTTGTAAAGAGGAACTCTTATAAGGGCTGACCTATTTCTTCTTGCCCAGCATATATACAGGAGCTTCATAGCCTGGAACAAGTCTCTTGTAGGAATTAACCCACTGATTGAGTACAAGAGTTAACTCTTTTATGTGCTGTAGAATGCCAGCTATATAACTTTTTGCTATGTCAGAGAGATAATAGGGGTCTTTTGGATTAAAAAAGGCATTCTTATCACCCTTGAATAGGGACTGATGAGTATGCATTCCACTACCATTTTCACCAAAAAGTGGCTTTGGCATGAATGTGGCATAAACTCCATGTTTTTTTGCTATTTCTTTAACAACAACTCTATATGTCATGACAATATCTGCCATTTGGAGAGCCTCTGAATATCTTAGGTCGATCTCATGCTGAGAGGGAGCAACTTCATGATGTGAGTATTCTACCTTTATACCCATTTGCTCAAGGGCTAAAATTGTATCTCTACGAAGGTCTTCTGCGGCATCAAGGGGATAATCAAAATAACCACCCTCATCAAGAATTTCTGTGCCTTTGTCAGATTTAAAATAGAAAAATTCCAACTCTGGTCCAAGATAGAAAGTAAATCCTTTCTTTGAAGCCTTTTCAAGATTTGTCTTGAGAATATATCTCGGGTCTCCCTTGTAAGGTGTGCCATCAGGCTCATAAATGTCACAGAACATTCTTGCAACAGGGCTTTCCTTTGGTCTCCATGGAAGAATTGCAAAAGTTGTTGGATCAGGTCTTGCAATCATATCAGACTCATCAATTCTTGCAAAACCATGAATTGAAGAACCGTCAAATCCCATTCCTTCAGAAAAAGCTACCTCCAATTCCTCTACAGGAACTGCAAAACTCTTAAGCTGGCCAAGAATATCGGTAAACCAAAGTCTGACAAATTTAATATTCATCTCTTTGACCAGTTTCATCACATCCTTTTCATCTCTTGGTTTTGTGTACGCCATAAAATCCTCCTCTGTTTTATTTTCTTTGAGGCAAAGCCTCTCAAATAAATTTAACGGCTAACGGTTGCCATTCGTATATACTATCATTAAATAAAATTTTTGTCAACAATTTTGTAATTAATTTAATTTTTAATCTCCACATTTTAATACATTCAATATTCATGCCCAAATATAAAACTAAGATTTTCAGTTCACTACAACTTAAAAACTATAATTAACAGTTACAAATTTAATACATTTTTGTCAAACATTTCATTTTTGTTCTATATTAATTCTATACTAATACAAAACAATTAGTATATTTTTAGGTATTATCTTTATAATTTTAAAGAATTTCATATAAAATAATTATTACATTTAAAATACGTTGACAAAATTGTTAACTTAATAATATGCTAAAGATATGGTAACCATTTGCCGAAGGGAGATTATTAATGTGTAGATTGGCAGCTATAACATCGTCAAAATATTTTTCACCAATGGAAAACATTCTTGCCCTTGAAACAATGAAAGAAGGGCATGATGGCTCCGGGCTGGGTCTTACACTTAAAGACCTGGGAGGAGATTTCAAGGACCTAAAAGAATATCCAATCCTTTCAGGTATTTGTTCCAGAAAGGGAAGAGAAGTGCTTGATTCTTACATGGATGAAATGGGATTTAAGCTTTTATACAGATGGAGACCTAAGATAAAGCCTGTAAAGGGAATTGTGGCAAGAGATTTTTATTTTGCTGGTGTATATGATTATCCTGATGAATGGAAAGACAAACCTTTTGAGGAAAAAGAGCAACTTCTTATGAATACAAGATTAACTCTGAGGAAAATGGGCGAAGCTGACGAATCTATTTTTGTTTTCTCTTTTTATCCTGACGTTATCACTCTAAAAGAAGTGGGAGACCCTCTTGAAATTGGTGAATTTTTTGGTCTTGACAAAGATATTCTCAAGGCAAAAGTTATTTTTGCTCAAGGCCGACAGAATACCAATTATCAAATTTATCTCTATGCTTGTCATCCCTTTTTCCTTCAAGGATACTGCACAATGACTAATGGTGAAAATACAGCCTTCGTTCCAATAAGAGAATTTCTCATGAGTAGAGGTTTCCCAGGCTATATGGGGTACAATTCAGACAGTGAAGTTTTTTGCCATATACTTCATTACACAAATAAGAGACTTGGATTTCCGCTCATTTATTATAAAGATGTAATTACACCTCTTAAATGGGGAGAGATTGAAAAGAGACCTGACAAAGAAGCCTTAGCTTTGATAAAACAATCTCTTAGACCCCTGTGTATTGACGGACCAAACATGGTAATTGGATTTATCCCTAATGGAACTTGCTTTATGGTTCATGACTCCAAGAAATTAAGACCCGGTGTGGTAGGAGGAGTAAAAGGCAAATATGCCCTAATGTCAGAGCTT
>CAZYLC010000056.1:6162-7644 GCA_964648755.1 uncultured Thermodesulfovibrio sp. | reverse complement strand
GGAATAAATTTAGGTACGCTTAACAAACTCTACTGGTTTGAAAAAGGACTTGATTTAATTCAAATTGATACTGATGCTGCTGTAGTGACGTTTGGCGGTTCTTTCGCACTACGCTCAGTTCTTATTAAATGCAAATGCAACTATAGTAGGTGGAGATGATATCTACCTTGGTAATGTTGGTTCAAACTCTTACATTGCTGTTGACTATAATGATGATAAAGTACTTGACTATGTAATTGAAGTAGTTGGAGTAACAGGAAACTTCCTTGGAGACATTGTCCCTATATAAGTAAAACAAAAACATACAAAAAGGCTGCCCAGCTGGGCAGCCTTTTTTTTTGCCTTTTTTGTTATAATATAAAGTCATAAATTTTTTAAGAGGTGTCCTTTAGTGGAAAGACAAAAAAGAGAGATTATTGAAAAAATTAACTATCTTGAGAAAACTCAGAAGTTTGCCGATGCAATGTCTTTGGTGCTTGAGGCAAGAAAAAGATATCCCCAAGAAAGAGCCTTTGCCATAAGGCATGCCCAACTTCTTGAGAAAACAAAGCAGTTTCCCCTTGCTATAACTCTTTATAAACAGCTTCTTATTACTTCACAGGATACAAAAGAACCTGAGGTTGCAATAGGTCTTGCAAGAAGCATTCTTAAAACAGGACAGTATGAGCAGGCTGAAAAACTTTTTAATGAGCTTTACTCAAAACTTCCTAATAATGCCGATGTTTTAACAGGACTTGCTACATGTAGAAGACAGAGAGGGCTTTTAGGTGAGGCAGAAAAGTTTGTAAAGCAGGCTTTGGAGATAGACAGAAGCTACATGCCTGCTATACATGAACTTGCTGAAATACAGAATGCAAACAAAGAGGAAGAGCTTGCCCTTAAAACCCTTGAGAAAAACATCTTCAGAGAAGACCTCTATGGAGATAGCCTTGACCTTTGGCTTGAGATACTAAAAAAACAGGGAAGAGAACTCTATGCCATAGAAAAACTTGAGGAACTATCAAAAAGATTTCCTAAGAAAGTAGAGTTTATTTATGGTCTTGGAGTTTTATATCTAAAAAGAGATGAGCATAAAAGAGCAAGTGAGTATTTTGAAAGGTCTGTAAAAATAAGTCCAAACAACTGGCGAATCCTTTCAGATTGGGCAATGGCTATAAGATTTATAGGAAAGGTAGAGGACTCTCAAAAACTTATTATGAAGTCCCTTGAGCTTAATCCCGACCAGCCTGCCTTGATAAGAATATATGGTTCTGAATATAAATGTCAGTATGGAGATGATTTCTGGAAGAAGCTTCATTTTGCCTCTGTAAGACTTACAGATATGCAGCCTCTTGATCAGGTAAATATGCATTATGCCTTAGCAAAAGCCTTTGAAGATGTAAAGGAGTATGATACAGCTTTTAGACACTATGGAACTGCAGGTGAGAAAAAGAGAAAGATAGAGACCTATGATGAGGCAAAGGCATTGAAGATGTTTCAGAT
>CAZYLC010000056.1:0-6152 GCA_964648755.1 uncultured Thermodesulfovibrio sp. | reverse complement strand
AATGAAACAAATTGTTACAAAGAAAAACTATGACTATGCACCTCAAAAGGGATGTGAATCTGAAGTGCCCGTATTTGTTCTCGGTATGCCAAGGTCTGGAACATCTTTGCTTGAGCAGGTTTTTGCAGCCCATCCTGAAATATACGGGGCTGGTGAGCTTAAATATCTTACTGGAATACTTAACAATATTCAATTTGGACCAAATAGACTCCTGTTAAGTGATACTGAAGAAGTTTTTCCCTATGAACAGAATGCCTCATGGGAAATAAGAGGTCAAAGATATGTTGACTTGGTTGAAAAGCTTGCAGGAAAACCCTATAAAAGAATAGTTGACAAAATGCCGGGAAATTTTATGACAGTAGGATTAATTAAGGCAATACTTCCTAAGGCAAGAATAATTCATACAAGAAGACATCCTATGGAGGTGTGTCTTTCTTGCTATAGAATCCACTTTCAGGAAGGACACATGTGGAGCTATAATCTTAAAGAGATGGCAAGGTATTACCGTAGCTACTGGGATATAATGGAGCACTGGAGAAGAGAGTTTCCCGAGGCTATGCTTGAGGTAAGATACGAGGATTTTGTCATGAATTTTGATGAAGAATCTAAAAGACTTATAGAGTATCTTGGACTTGAATGGAGTGAATCTTGTAAAGAGTTTTATAAGGTTGAAAGAGCTGTAAAAACAGCAAGCATTACGCAAGTAAGAAAACCTATATATACTTCCTCCATAAACCGTTGGAGAAAGTATGAGAAGTATTTGATGCCTCTTTATGAGGATATTGCAGACATTGTAGAGCAGTATGAAAAAGAAATAGAACACTGGCTTAAAAAACTAAAACAATCAGAGGGAGGATGATTTAGGATGGGAAATTTTGTCTTGATTTCTAAGGATACTCACAAAGAAAAATTTTGGAGAAGACTTGAGAATTTAAAACATTTAGAGAAGCAGACTGTTTTCCCTATTCTTATAACAGAATTGGGAAGGGCTGTTAATTCTTTCCCCCTTGCTTTCATAAAGCAGGAGGACAATTATATATTTGTTTCAGTTTTAGGTTTAGCACCAGGAGATAATCTTCTTCTTTCAAATGATGGAAAATGGATGGGTAATTACATTCCTGCTTTGATAAGAACCTATCCCTTTAGACTTATGAAGGGTAAAGATGAAAACATGGCTTTGGCTATTGACGAGGATTTCATTACTGAGAGAAAGGAAGATGTGCCCTTTTTTGAAGGTGATAATCTTTCAAAGCAGACAGAGGAGATTTTAAAGTTCCTTATAGAAGTTGAGAAAGGCAGGGCTTTAACAGTCAATGCCCTTAAAAGACTTGCTGAGCTTGAACTTATTGAGCCGTGGAATCTCATCATAAAGACCAAGGATGGAGATAAAAAGGTAGAGGGTCTTTTCAAAATAAATGAGCAAAAAATGGCATCTCTTTCTGATGAAGATTTCCTAAGTTTGAGAAAAACAGGAGCTCTCCAGCTTGCTTATGGTCAGCTATTTTCAATGGGTAATCTACATATTCTTGGAAGACTTGCACAGATTAAATACGGTATGCCCCAGGCTCAAAAGACTGAAGAGCCTAAACTTAAAACACAAGGTATGGTTTCTTCTGTAGATGAAGTTGATGTGGAAGAGCTTTTTAAAAATCTTAAGTTTCCAGAACATTAAAAATTAGGTTAGGCAATTATAGAAAATGAGATTAAAAATAAAGAGTGGGGAAATAGCTTTTATTGCTTTTGCCTTGTTGGTATTTGTTTTTTTTACTGATCATAATGCAAATGCATTAGACTTTCTTGAATGTTACAGTAAAGCTAAGCAGCATGACCCTTACTATCTTTCTGTTTATCATGAATACAAAGCTAATCAAACTCTTCCTATGCAATCATTGTCAAGATTATTGCCACAGATTGAGGCAAGCTATACAAGAATGAAGTATGATTTTGAATCAGGTCCTGCATATTACATTGACTACAAGGCTGATTCAAGAAACATCTCTCTTCAGCAAGCAGTGTTTCAACTTCCCCTAATCTTTGAATATAAGCAGAGTAGCTTGAAAAGCCTCATGGGAGAGAAGAAATTCAGGTATGTAGAGCAAGAGTTAATTAAAAGGGTATCTGCTGCATACTTTGAAACCCTTTATTATGAGGAAAGCCTTAGAGTTTTAGAAGAGGAAAAGAAAGCCTTATTTGAACAGGTAAAGATGATTAAGAGGCTTTTAGATGCAGGTGAGGCAACTCTTACAGACCTTCACGATGCAGAGGCAAAATACAGCAATGCTCAATTTAGGCTAATTGAGGCTGAGAAAAATTTTCATACAGCAAAGAATAATTTAAGGAGAATTATAGGAGAGGAGCCAAATCTGCTATCAAGATTAGAGGATAAAACCCATTTTAAAGAACCTGAACCCATGAAGATTGAGGAGTGGATTCAAATAGCCAAGGAAAATAATAATCTGATTAAATATTATTCTCTTTCAAAGGATGTAGCACATTATGAAATTGATAAACAGACTTCAGAGAGGCTGCCAAAAGTCAATTTTATCGCGGGATACACAAGAACTAATACAAGAGACTATCTTAAAACTGACCCATTAAGCTATTACTCCTTTGGATTTCAGATAAGACTACCTATTTTTAGTGGTGGCTATGTTACAGCCAAAGAAAGGGAAGCTAAGGAACTTTTTGAAAAGGCAAAGAAAGATTATGAGGCAGCTGTATCAGATGTTATGCAGGAGATATTTAATAACTTTTTTGGCGTAAAGACAGCAGTTGCTCAGATTTATTCAGCAGAATCTGCATTAAGAGCCTCACAAATAGCCCTTGACTCATCAAAAAAAGGTTATCAAGCAGGAGTAAGAACAATTGTTGATGTTCTTAATGCAGAGAGTAACTTTTACAGGTCAAAGTTAGACCTTGTAAAAGCAAAATATGATTATATAAAATATTTAGTTGCCCTTAAATACTATGGTGGAGTTTTAAATGAAGAAGATGTCAATAAAATCAATCAGTGGCTCGTAAGGAGATAAAATGCAATTTAACCCTGCTTTAGTTAAAAAATTTTTTAAAAGACCTGAAAAAAATGAGCTTCTCGATACACTTTTTTCTTATAAAAAGATATTTTACTGGCTTTTGTTTTTTTCTGCCCTTGTAAATTTTATATTGATTATTCCTGCACTTTATATGTTTCAGATCTATGATAGTGTTCTTTCAAGCAGAAGTGTTGAAACTCTCTTGGTTTTAACTTTTATTGCTGTTTTCTTTTACCTTGTTATGGGTTTCCTTGAGTGGTCAAGGTCTCAGATTCTTGTAAGGCTTAGTAATGATTTCGATGACCGATTAAGTCACAGAACTTTTCAGTCTTCCTTCTCTGCAATTATAAACTCAGGTTCAACAGCACCTGCACAGCATTTTAATGACCTTACAACTTTAAGGCAGTTTTTGACAGGAGTAGGAGTTTTTGCCTTTTTTGATGCTCCTTGGTCTTTTATTTATCTTATTATTATTTTCATGATTCATCCAATTTTAGGGATATTTTCTTTGATTGCACTGATTGTGATTTTTTCAACAGCTTTTTGGTCTGAATATTTAACAAAAAAACCCATTCAAGAAGCAAATAAAGCATATCAGTCAGCAAATGTTTTTCTTCAGACAAGTTTCAGGAATGGTGAAGTTATTGAAGCAATGGGTATGCATGAGAATATTAGAAAAAAATGGAGAGAAAAATATGATAAAGTCATGTCTTTTCAGACTGATGCAAGTGAAAAGGCTGGAAGAGTCCAAGGGGTTAATAAATTTATCAGAATTTCAGCACAATCAATAATACTTGGATTAGGTGCTTATCTTGCAATAGATAACATCATAACTCCCGGAATGATGATTATGGCTTCTATTTTGATGGGAAGAGCCCTTTCTCCTGTTGACATGGCTGTTAGCACATGGAAACAGTTTATCTCAGTGAGACAGTCTTATAGAAGGCTTGAGGAGCTCTTTGTATCCTATCCTCAACCTGAAAAAAAGCTGCCCCTTCCAATCCCTTCTGGCAAGTTAAAGGTGGAAAATGCTGTAGTAGTGCCACCTGGCTCTAATAAGGAAATTCTAAGGAGTTTAGATTTTGAGGCAACTCCAGGTGATATAATAGCTATAATTGGACCAACAGCTTCTGGTAAGAGCAGTCTTGCAAAAACTATTGTTGGCGTTTGGAAGCCTGTAATAGGCTCAATTAGGCTTGATGGAGCTGATTTGAATTTATACAATAAAGAACAGCTTGGTAGATATATAGGGTATATGCCACAGGATATAGAGATTTTATCTGGTAGTGTTGCTGAAAACATTGCAAGGTTTGGCGAGATTAATATGGAACTTGTTATAAAATCTGCTATGATAGCTGGTATTCATGAGATGATTTTGTCTTTTCCAAATGGATATGAAACAGATGTAGGTGAGGGTGGAAGCTTTCTTTCAGGTGGACAGAGGCAAAGGATTGCCCTTGCAAGGGCAATATATGGTGAACCTGTTCTTATTGTTCTTGATGAACCTAATTCCAACCTTGATGAGCAAGGTGAAATGGCACTTATGAGAGCTTTGATGATATTGAAAAAGATGAATAAGACTGTATTTGTCATATCCCATAAGGTAAACATACTCTCTATTGTTGATAAGATCATGCTAATTGACAAAGGAAACATTCAGCTTTTCGGACAAAGAGAGGAGATTTTAGAGGTATTACGCAGAAGGGCTGAACTCGCAGCAAGGGAAAGAATAAGAGATGATAATCCAGAGGGTGAACAAAATGGAACAAAATGAAGCGGTTACAAAAGAAGAGATTAAGGAAAAATTTGGAGTTAAAAGAATAATAAAGATAACATTGATTGTGCTCGCCTGTACATTGGGAGTTTTTCTTATATGGGCAGCTTTTGCACCCCTTAATCAAGGAGCACCTGCAGCAGGTTATGTGGCAGTGGCAAACTATAAAAAGGTTGTTCAGCATCAGTATGGTGGAACTGTAAAGGAGATTCTTGTTAAGGAAGGCGACGAGGTTAAGAAAGGGCAGATTCTCATAAAACTTGAAGATTCAGAAATTAAAGCGAAGTATGCAAACGTGAGAGCAGAATATATCTCTGCACTAATAATCTATTCAAGACTGCAGGCTGAGCGAGCTTTCATGGCAAAAATAGTTTATCCCCAGGAAGTTATTCAGATGAAAGATGACCCAGAGATTAAAAAAGTTATTGATGTTCAGGAACAGCTTTTTAGAGCAAGAAAAATGAAACTTGATACAGAAAAAAGAGTTGTCTTTGAATCAGCGAGGGGCTTAAAAGATTATTCCTTTAATCTTCAAAAACAGAAAAGCTTCTACGAAAATCAATTAAGAATAGTAGAAAGGCAGATAGAAAAGTTAAGAGACCTTTCAGAGGAGGGATACTTCCCAAGAAATAGATTCCTTGAGCTTGAGAGGACATCAGAAGAGTTAAGGGGCAAGATAGCTGAAATAACCGCAAATCAATTAAGAGCAGAGGCATCGGTAAATGAGTTTACTCTTCGGGCAAATGCCTTAGAAAGGGATTATATTAAAGAGGTGGAGTCAGAATTAGCAGAGGTGGAAAAGAAGCTTCCTGCATTAAGAGATAGTTTTGCTGCTGTTCGGGATATGCTTGAAAAGACAGAAATAAGATCCCCCGATGATGGTATAGCTATGGCTCTAAGAGTTCACACAATTGGTGGAGTTATACAAGCAGGGCAGGTAATTATGGAGATTGTTCCAAGAAATTCAGAGTTGATTGTGGAAGCAAAGCTTGCACCTACTAATGTGGAGGATGTAAAGAAAGGTCAAATGGCTGACTTGAGATTTATTACTTTAGACCCAAAAAAGACACCAGTGTTAAATGGAGAGTTAATTTATCTTTCTCCTGATGTTATGTATGATGAAGCAAATAAAGCTAACTTTTATCTTATAAAAATAAAGATAAAAGAAGATTCATTGGAACAATTGAAGAAATTAAATAAAGAAATTACACCTGGCATGCCTGTTCAGGTTGTAGTCAAAACAGGAAGTAGAACATTTTTAAGCTATTTGCTAAAGCCATTTCTTGACAGGTTAGCCATTTCTTTCCTTAAGTGATGGATTTAAGAGATAAAATCAAGAGAGACTT
>CAZYLC010000055.1:0-7753 GCA_964648755.1 uncultured Thermodesulfovibrio sp. | reverse complement strand
TCTTTTCAAACCATTTTATATTTTTTTAGTTTCATATTAATTTTAGCACTGAGTGGTTGCCACGCTGGTGTGACTGTGTCAAAAGCTCCTTTGTTAACTGAAAAGAACATACAATTTTTGATTCCCAAAAATGAAAATATCATTGGACAAAATACTTTTTTAAAAGGTTTAACATACAAGAATACTCTTATACAATACTACCCTCTTGCTGGCACCTCAATACAAAAAGTTAAGGGAATAGAGGTTGAACAAAGGCCTAATGAAAAATTGTTAGTGATTACAAATCATAACGGTGAGTATTATCCAGGAACCGGCTCTATGCCAGGAAGTATGTATACCTCGTACATAAGGTATTATATTGATGTTCAACTTGAAGAAAGGGAAAACTTTTTTGTCTTGACATTTCGTCCCAAAGAAAAGGAAATTGGAGAAGGCCGCTCACCTATCGGAAGAGCATATGAAATGCCATACTTTGATGAAAGTAAACTCTATACTTTTTTAAAGACCCCTGTTATTAAATTTACATCGGAGTTTGATTCACCATATAATCCAGAATCAACCTATGCAAATTTTAAGCGATTACTCAAAATTAGCAAAAAAGGTTATAAAGATGATGTAACAGGAAAGATATATACAGAATCATTTATTATTCCAAAATTAGAAGCAGAATTATTTGTTGAAGTTTATCCTTACAGAAATGGAACAAAAGCTGTAGTTACATTTCATTTGCCAATTAAAGAAGACAGATCTGATAATTACATAATAGATTTGGGCAAGCTAATTACTGAAACAAAACGGATGACAGAAGAAATAGTTAAAAACTAAAGAATTAAGTCAATTAAGAAAGGATCAACTGCATAGAGATGCTACGCAGTACCTTATGACGCATTTTCTTTTATAAGAACCAAATAAAAACATCAAGTAATACTTTAAAGGCAACTTGAGGTTTCAAGAATATGCCTACATTTTGACCTTAAGTAACTCCAGTACCCATTGCTCTGATGTCCTTGAATATATTGCTTTGTCTAATTCAAGTTCTTTTGCCAATTGCAAGGCAGCATATGATGCGCCATATTCCTTTGATTCAGTAATCCTTATTCCATCAGATGATCCCCTTTCAACAACATCGCCTCTGAAGGCAGCTTGCAATAACTTTAGTTCTTCATAGGTTTTATTTTTGATTGTGCCATGTGTGGTATGTTTAATCTTGCCCTTTTAACGGAAGGTTGTGCGGATTACTCCATAGTAATTCTGACCGTGTTTTTGTATTTCAAGGTGTAGGCGAGGTTGTTTTTTTGTCTTCATGGCTACTATGATAAATTATCATTTGTGTATTTGCCAAACATTAATTAGCAGTATTATAGCTCCACCTCAAATGAAAAACAGCCCTCAAATCGTTATCTGATAAGCATTAGATGGGTATTTGATTCTGGAAGATGCGTTTAAATTTATGTGTGATTTTAACACTTAGAATAGAGATACTGATTATTTGTCTGGTCAAGAATTTCATTTTGGTTATACATTTGGCAAAAAATTTGACAATTGGATTTTTGGCTTAGGCAGCTATTTCTATAAGCAAATTACAAATGATACACTTAATGGACTTAAATTATGGCCTAATGGTAATAAAGGGCAGAATTTTGCAATCGGACATCAGATTAAATGTGAATATAAAAATATAAGTTTTACACTTAAGTATCAAAAGGAAATGGAAGTTAAAAATAGACCAGAGGGAGATAACTTTTGATTTAAATTTTTATATACTTTTTAAAGTATACATTATGATTTTTAATATTGCAGACTTCTTATAAATTAAAGTTTAATTTTATTATATATTATATGGAGCTGAGGGGATTTGAACCCCCGACCTCCAGAGTGCGATTCTGGCGCTCTCCCAGCTGAGCTACAGCCCCAATTTGTTTTATAATATCATATTTAGAAAATTTAAATGGAGGGGGACCTATGAATTGGCAAGAAGTAAGAAAAATTGCTCGAGATAAATTAAAGCCCTACTGTCGAGTATGCCCAATTTGTAATGGAGTTGCATGCGCTGGAGAAGTTCCAGGAATGGGGGGTGTTGGTACTGGGTCATCATTTAAGGCAAATCTTGAAGCCCTGAATAAGTACAAACTCAATCTTTCAACAATACATGATGTTAGAAACCCCGATACATCTTTAGAACTTTTCGGTGAAAAAATCTCACTGCCTGTAATGGCTGCTCCTATAACAGGAACTACATACAATATGGGAGGAGCAATAACTGAAGATGTATATTGTGATGAGGTAATAGCAGGTTCCCTAATGGCAGGAACAATAGGATGGACTGGTGACGGAGCTGACCCGTTGATGTTTAGCAGCGGAATAGAAGCTGTAAAGAAAAATGGTGGAAAAGGTATCCCAATAATAAAACCAAGGCAACAGGATGAGATAATAAAGAGAATCCATCTTGCAGAAGAAGCTGGAGCAATAGCTGTTGGAATTGATATAGACGGAGCTGGTTTAATAACTATGGCATTAAAGGGTCAACCAGTTAGTCCAAAATCTCAAAAAGAAATAGAAGAACTTGTTAACTCTACAAAACTTCCTTTTATCCTGAAGGGTATAATGACTCTAAGAGAAGCTGAAATTGCCTATAATATTGGCGTTTCAGCTATTGTAGTTTCAAACCATGGTGGAAGAATTCTTGATCATACACCTGGGGTTGCGGAGGTGTTGCCTGAGATATCAGATAAGCTTAAAGGTAAGATAAAAATTATAGCTGACGGAGGAGTTAGATCTGGAGTTGATGTGCTTAAACTTTTAGCTTTGGGTGCTGATGCAGTGTTAATTGGAAGACCTGTGGTTATAGCTATTTGGGGAGGAGGTAGAGAGGGCTTAAAAATATATTTTGAAAATATAAAGAATGAGTTAAAACAGGCAATGCTTCTTACTGGTGTTGAAAATGTGAGAAATGTAAGTAGAAGTATTTTAAGATTTTAGCTTGTGTTAAAATAAAGTATAAAAAATGTTTGAATTTTTGATAGGTAAGGTTATTTCTTTAAAACCAGATAGGCTGATAATTCAAGTTGGTTCAATTGGTTTCGGAGTTAAAGTTCCCTTAAAAATATCTCAGTTTATTAAAGAGGGGCAGGAAATTCAAATTTACACAACTGTTGCTTTAAAAGAAGAATCTATGGAGATTTACGGTTTTCTGGAGCCCTATGAAAAAGAATTATTCGATCAGTTAATAAAAATATCAGGAATTGGGCCAAGAACAGCAATGAACATTATTTCTACCTATGATTTAACTACTCTACAAAATATAATTGAGAAGGAAGACCTTAAATTATTAAGTCGAGTACCAGGCATCGGTAAAAAAACTGCACAAAGAATTCTTCTTGAACTAAAAGGAGTTTTGCCTTCTTTAAAGTATGAGTATGACAGGCAATATGATGATATCCTCATAGCTCTTATAAATCTGGGATACAAGAAAACAGATGCAAAGGAAGTTCTGGATAAAGTATATAGTAAAGATAAAGACGAGGCTTCTATTATCAAAGAGTGTCTTAATATTTTAGTAGGCAGATATGCAGAATAACGAATTACTAGATATAACTCTTCGACCAAGAACTCTAAAAGATTTTATTGGACAAAAGAAAATTAAAGAGAATATTGAAGTTTTCATTAAAGCAGCAAATTTGAGAGGAGAACCTCTTGATCATGTTCTATTTTGTGGACCACCTGGACTTGGTAAAACTACTCTCGCAACTGTTATAGCTAATGAATTGGGAGTTAATATAAAGAGCACTTCAGGACCTGTGCTTGAGAGAGCAGGGGATGTAGCAGCAATTCTTACAAATTTATCTGACAGAGATATTTTATTTATTGACGAAATTCACAGACTTCCAAGAATGGTGGAAGAGATTTTATATCCGGCAATGGAGGATTTTACCCTTGACATTATTGTCGGGCAAGGTCCTTCCGCTCGTTCAATTAAAATAAATTTGCCACGATTTACACTTATTGGGGCAACAACACGAACAGGCTTAATTACTTCACCTCTAAGGGATAGATTTGGCGTCGTGTTTAGATTAGAATTTTATGCTCCTGAGGAACTCAAGGACATTGTAAAAAGGTCATCAAACATATTAGGTATATCTATTACTGAAGAAGCAGCTATGGAGATTGCAAGGAGGTCAAGGGGAACTCCGAGAATAGCCAACAGGTTGTTAAAAAGGATCAGAGATTTTGCGCAAGTTAACAAAAAAGAGACTATAGAGCTAAAAATAGCTAAAGAAGCACTAATTGCAATGGATGTTGATGATTATGGACTTGATGATATGGATAGAAAAATTCTTATCACCATAATAGATAAATTCAACGGAGGGCCAGCAGGTATTGAGTCTATTGCTGCTTCCTTAAGGGAAGATAAAGATACAATTGAAGATGTTTATGAACCATATCTTATGCAAGAAGGATTTATTGAAAGAACTTCACGCGGAAGGGTTGCTACTCGTCTTGCTTATGAAATACTAAAAAGAAATCTCCCTGAAAGGCTTTTTTGATATGAATATATTGTTACATACATGCTGTAGTAATTGTGCTATTTACCCATTAGAGGTATTAAAAGAGAAAGGTTTTGACATCACGTTATATTGGTACAATCCTAATATTCATCCCTATACTGAGTATAAATTGAGATTAGAATCCTTAAAAAAACTTCAACAATTATGGAAACTAAAAGTAGTTTATGATGAAGATTACAGAGAATTTTATAGATTCATTAGATTGGTCTCCGGGAAAGAAAAAGAGAGATGTAACATTTGTTACAGGTTAAGGCTTGAAAATACTGCTAAGAGGGCAAAAGATTTAGGAATTTACTATTTTACAACAACTTTGTTAGTAAGCCCCTATCAGAATTTTGATAATATAATAAAAATAGGGAATGAATTGGCAGGAAAATATAACATTAACTTTGTTGAGGAAGATTTTAGAAAAGGTTTTAAGAAAGCTATGAATATAGGTAATGCCTTAGAACTATACAAACAAAGATACTGCGGTTGTATTTATTCAGAGGCAGAGAGGTATTTAAAGGAAATAAATTATGAATGAAATAGGAAAATTTCTAATTATATTTGGGTTGGTAGTTGTTATTATCGGACTTATATTAACATTTATAGGTAAAATTCCTTTGATTGGGAAACTTCCAGGTGATATAGTTATTGAGAGAAGGAATTTTGTTTTTTATTTTCCCCTTGGTACCTCAATTTTGCTGAGTATCATAATAAGTTTGATATTTTATTTAATGGGTAAAAGATAATGTTAAATAGAGCTTTATTAATATTTCTCATTATTTTAACTTTCCTATCTCAATCTTATGCACAGGATAAGATAGAGAATTCCTATATAAGAGTTCTCTTAGGAGACATAAGACCCTCAAATAATGAGCTTGAAAAAATTAAAAAGGTTTCTGCCAAGGTAATTCTAAGTGGATCAACTTATCAGGGTGCAATAGAGTTATGGAAAGGTTCAGAGGGATATTTTCTGATAAACGTTGTTGAGCTTGAGGAGTATGTAAAAGGCGTAGTGGCATCTGAGGTAGGAATTAATTGGCCTATTGAGGCACTTAAAGCACAGGCTGTTTTAGCTAGAACCTATGCAGTTGCTCATATTTTAAGAAATAGGACAAGAAATTTTTATGATGTAACGTCTTCTGTTTTTCATCAAGTATATAAAGGAAAAGGTGGAACAGAAGAGGTTGATAAAGCAGTTAAGGAAACCAAAGGAGAAATATTAACCTTTAATAAAGAACCCATTATGGCTTATTATCATGCTTGTAGTGTGGAAAAAACAGAGGATCCAAAGGAAGTTTTTGGAAGAGAATATCCCTATTTGCAATCAGTAGAAGTTCCATTTACTCCATCTCCTTATAACATATGGGAGAGAAAAATTACTTTTGACCTACTTGAAAAGGTTTTACAAATAGATAAGATAAAAGATGTGGAAATTGTAGGCTATACAAACACTGGTAGGATAAAAGAATTAAAGTTCTCAAATGGGAAAACCTCAAAGGTAATAAAAGCAAACGATTTAAGGAGACTGCTTAAATGGACTATTCTTCCAAGTACTATGATTACAGATATGAGAGTTGAAAACGATGGGGTTATTTTTGAAGGAAGAGGATATGGACATGGAGTTGGAATGTGTCAGTGGTGCGCCTTTCAAATGGCTCAAGAGGGTAAGAATTATAGAGACATTCTTCAGCATTTTTATCCTGGAACTATATTATCTAAAATAAATGAAAATAACTGAATTGGAATATACTTTACCAGTTGAATTAATAGCTCAACAACCTCTTAAAGATAGAGATAAAGCAAGGCTAATTGTTTTGCATAAAAGTAGTGGATTAATTGAACACAGAATATTTTGCGAAATAGTAGATTATTTGAATAGTGGTGATATTTTGATAATAAACAACACAAAAGTTATCCCCGCAAGACTCATTGGAAGAAAGCCAACGGGAGGTAAAATAGAAATACTTCTCATAAAAGAAAAACAAAAAGAGGATAACAATTCTGTCTGGGAGATAATGACAAAGGGAAGTTACGATGGTAAAGTGTTTATTGATGATGTAGAACTTTATATCAGAAAAAATGCCCATGGCAAGGAAATAATATTCCCCAATATGGACTCCCAATTAGTAAAAAAATTTATAAATGAGAGGGGCTTCATGCCTTTACCTCCCTATATCAGAAGAAAGCCTGTTCATGAAGACAGAGAGGATTATCAAACAGTATATGCAAGACAAAATGGTTCAATAGCTGCTCCTACTGCAGGGTTACATTTTACTGAAAAACTTTTCGAAAAGATTGTTCAAAGAGGCGTTCTATTAAGAGAGATTACCCTACATGTGGGTGTTGGAACTTTTAAAATGATTAGAGATAGGGAGTTAGAGAAACATAAAATGGATTCGGAATATTTTCAGATAAAAAGAGAAATTATAGAGGAAATTCATAATGTAAAAAAATCAGGTAAGAGAGTCTTTGCTGTAGGAACAACAACTACGAGGGCGCTTGAGGGATATGCCTCGGGTGTTTTTAGAGAATTAGGCTCTGATGATAAAACAATCAGAGGTTTTACTGATATATTCATATATCCAGGATATCAATTTAAAATTGTTGATGTTTTAGTTACAAATTTTCATCTACCTAAATCTACACCTCTTGCCCTTGTTTATGCTTTTTGTGATAAAGATAAGGTAAAAAAAGCTTATGAGGAGGCCATAAAGGAAAAGTATAGATTTTTTTCCTATGGCGATGCTATGTTAATCATATGAAACAAAAAGGAGAAGAGTTAATAGTTATGAGCAAGAAAATGTTTTTTCTAATTTTAGCAGGACTCTTGGTAATTGGAATTTTATTAGGTTTTTCTATTGGTTATATCACGGCTCCTGTTAAAGAGGTTAAAATTCAAAAAGCTGAAGAATTAGATAAAACAGTGTTGCCATCCACAGTAGAAACTGCTATGGCAAAAAAGCAGGAACCAACTAATCAGCAAAGTGAAACTAAAAAAGAGCAGACACCTCAATCTCAGATTGAAGAGAAACAAGCCAAAGAGTCAGAGATACAAATAACAAAGAAAGAAGAAACCAAACAGACTCTTGTGAAAGAGTCTCCTAAAATTGAAGAAGTAGCGAAAAAGGAAGAGAGTTTATCAACTAAAAAACATAAAAAAACCGTTAAAACTTTAGCACATAATTATTATACAATTCAGA
>CAZYLC010000054.1:0-8136 GCA_964648755.1 uncultured Thermodesulfovibrio sp. | reverse complement strand
AGCAACTGGAGGGCAGAGGGAAGTCTGGGTGATTATATGAAAAGATATGCTATCACAGGAATCCAAGGAATTGACACTCGGGCACTTACAAAACATTTAAGAGACAAAGGTGCTCAGATGGGTATTATCTCCACAGAAGACCTTGATCCTGCAAGTCTTCATAAGAAAGTTGTCACCCATCCTGATATTTCGGAAATTGACCATGTAACTGCAATGATGTGTAAAGAGCCTTATTGGTTTTATAAAGATGACAACCTTCCTCTCTGCATAGTTTATGACTATGGAGTTAAGCTCAACATACTTAGGAATTTAAAGAGAGTTGATTTTTCAGTTTATGTTGTACCTGGCAAAACACCTGCTGAAGCTCTGCTTGATATGAACCCTCAATGCATAATGTTAAGCAATGGTCCTGGTGACCCTCAGATTCTTACCTATGCGGTGGACAATATAAAGAAGCTAATTGGCAAAAAACCTCTTTTTGGTATATGTCTTGGCCATCAGCTAATCGGACTTGCCTTAGGAGGAAGAACATATAAGTTAAGATTTGGACATCACGGAGGGAATCATCCTGTTAAGGATCTTAGAACAGAGAGAATTGCAATTACAGCACAGAATCACAATTACTGTGTTGATATAAGCAGTTTAAAAGGGCAGGTAAGATTTACCCATAAAAACTTATATGATGGAACAGAAGAGGGGATGGAACATGTGGAGTATCCAATTTTTTCAGTACAGCATCACCCTGAAGCAGGTCCCGGACCTAATGATTCTCTTGATGTTTTTGAAAGATTTAGGGAGATTGTAAGGGATTATGAAGGAAGATGAAAATAATGAAGGGAGGATGTTGAATGACGATAAATTATGACGAGATTTACATTTCTACGATGAGAGAAATCAATATCTGCAAAGATTATATAAAAATTTATGAGACAGAGATTCGGAGTCTTGAAGAGAGCCTTAGCATAAAAGCCTTTGAAATTACAGAAGAAATGATGGGTGACAAAAAATTAAAAAAACTCTATGAGACTAAACTCGCCCTTGAAAGAGAGAAAGAAAGATTGAATGGATTGGAGGGACTCTTAAAGTAATATGCCAAAAAGAACGGATATAAAGAAGATATTAATAATTGGTTCAGGACCTATAATAATTGGTCAAGCCTGCGAGTTTGATTATTCAGGAGCTCAGGCATGTAAAGCACTTAAGCAGGAAGGCTATCAAGTAATCCTTGTAAATTCAAATCCTGCCACTATTATGACTGACCCTTCAATGGCAGATGCCACTTATATTGAGCCTTTGACAGGGGAAATTCTTGAACTGATAATAAAAAAGGAAAGACCTGATGCTCTTTTGCCTACACTCGGAGGGCAGACAGCTCTTAATCTTGCTGTAGAACTTGGTAACGCGGGTGTGCTCGATAAATACTCTGTTGAGCTCATTGGAGCTAATTTGCAAGCTATTAAAAAGGCAGAGGATAGACAACTATTTAAAGATGCCATGGCAAAGATAGGCCTTGACCTGCCTCGTTCTGCAGCTGTCAACAGCCTCAAAGAAGGACTTGATGTGATAGAGTGGATTGGCTTTCCCGCCATACTAAGACCTGCTTTTACTTTAGGGGGAACAGGTGGCGGCGTGGCATACAATATTGAAGAGTACAAAGAACTTCTTGATAGAGGATTGAAGTTAAGTCCTGTGGGACAGGTTCTTGTTGAAGAAAGCCTAATTGGATGGAAGGAGTTCGAGCTTGAAGTGATGAGGGATAGAGCAGACAATGTGGTTATAATCTGCTCTATTGAAAATTTTGATCCCATGGGTGTGCATACAGGAGATTCCATCACGGTTGCACCCGCTCAGACTCTTACAGATAGAGAATATCAGATAATGCGTGACAGTGCCATAAAGGCAATTAGAGAGATAGGTGTTGATACGGGAGGTAGTAATATTCAATTTGCTGTAAATCCTAAAAATGGCAGGATGGTCGTAATAGAGATGAATCCAAGAGTATCTCGTAGTTCTGCTTTAGCAAGTAAAGCTACAGGCTTTCCTATAGCAAAAATTGCTGCGAAACTTGCTATCGGATACACTCTTGAGGAAATTCCCAATGATATAACTAAAGTTACTCCTGCAAGTTTTGAGCCTACTCTTGATTATGTGGTAATAAAAATACCAAGATTTACCTTTGAGAAATTTCCAGAGGCAAATCCTATTCTTACTACCCAGATGAAATCAGTTGGAGAGGTAATGGCAATTGGAAGAACTTTTAAAGAGTCACTTGGTAAAGCAATTCGTTCCTTAGAGATTGGTTCCTATGGCTTTGAGGAAATTAACACCTCCGATGACGAAATAAGATGGAGAATTAAAAATCCTAATGCAGAGAGGCTTTGGTATATAGCAGAAGCAATACGTAGAGGTTTTAACATAGAAGAAGTATATGAATTAAGCGGAATTGACCCTTGGTTTTTAAATAATATAAAGGAAATAATTGATGTTGAAGAAACCATTAGGTTTTCAAGGAATACAAAGATGCAAGAGGATGAGCTAAAAGAACTCCTATTAAATGCAAAGCAGAACGGACTTTCAGATAGAAGAATCGCCTACTTGATGGGTAAAAAAGAAGTGGATATAAGAAATTTAAGAAAGTCTTGCGGAGTAATCCCTCAATACAAACTCGTAGATACCTGTGCAGCTGAATTTGTTGCCTACACTCCCTATATGTATTCTTGTTATGAAAGGGGTTTTTATTCTCTTCAATCTTTAACTTCAAACATTCAGCCACAAATTTTATACGATTCTGATGCGCCTCCTACAGATAAGAAAAATAAAGTTATCATTCTTGGTTCTGGTCCAAATAGAATAGGACAGGGGATTGAATTTGACTACTGCTGTGTTCATTCAGTTTTTGGATTAAGAGAACTTGGCTATGAAACTATTATGATAAACTGTAACCCAGAGACAGTAAGTACAGATTATGATACATCTGATAGACTTTATTTTGAACCTTTAACCCTTGAGGATGTTTTACACATAGTTGAGAGGGAAAAGCCTCTTGGTGTAATACTACAGTTTGGAGGACAAACACCCCTAAAACTTGCAAAAGCTTTGGAGGCTTATGGAGTGAATATCCTTGGCACAAAGGCAGATGCTATTGATAGGGCAGAGGATAGAAAACGTTTTAAAGAACTTGTGGACAAGTTAGCTTTAAAACAACCACCAAGCGGGACAGCTACATCGCTTGAGGAAGCATTAAAAATAGCAGATGCCCTTGGTTATCCAATTCTTGTAAGACCTTCCTATGTACTTGGTGGAAGAGCAATGGAAATTGTTTATGATGAAGAATCTTTAAGAAGGTACATGAGAGAGGCGGTTAAAGCCTCCGAAGACCATCCTGTTTTAATTGATAGATACTTGGAAGATGCTATCGAGGTTGATGTAGATGCTATTTCTGATGGAGAGGACGTGGTTGTAGCAGGCATAATGCAACACATTGAGGAAGCAGGTATTCACTCGGGTGATTCTGCCTGTTCTCTTCCTCCTTACTCACTTACAGAGGAAATAATTAAAAAGATTAAGGAAGAAACTATAGCAATCGCAAAAGAGCTTGAAGTAAAGGGACTTATGAATGTCCAGTATGCTATCAAAGATTCTGATGTCTATGTTCTTGAGGTAAATCCTCGTGCTTCAAGAACCATTCCCTATGTGAGTAAGAGCATAGGAGTACCTTTAGCAGCAATGGCATCAAAGATAATGGTAGGGAAAACATTAAAAGAACTTGGTCTAATCAATGATATAAAACTTCCCTATGTAACAGTAAAAGAGGCTATCTTTCCCTTTGATAAATTCCCAGAGGTAGATATAATTCTTGGACCTGAGATGAAGTCAACAGGAGAGGTAATGGGGATTGATGAAGACTTTGGACTTGCCTATGCAAAGGCGCAGATGAGTGCAATGGGTAAAATTCCCTTAAATGGAAAGGTATTTATTAGCGTTAAGGATAGGGACAAGTCTCATGTTTTCTCCATTGCAAAAGAGTTTTTAGAACTTGGATTTACAGTTATAGCTACTCGAGGAACAGCTAAGTTCCTAAAGGATATGGGGTTAAATGTGGAAATAATAAATAAACTCCAGGAAGGCAGACCTCATGTTCTTGATTTAATTAAGAACAAGCAGATTAGTTTTATAATAAACACTGTTTTTGGAAAGCAGGCTCAGAGAGACTCTATGTACATTAGAAGAGGAGCTCTGCAGTATAAAATTCCTTATACAACAACAATTTCAGGAGCAAGTGCGATTGTTAAAGCTATTCGCAGGCTTAAAGAACATCCTGTAAGTATTAAATCTATTCAGGAATACCATAGGGAGGTGCAGGGTTGATAAAAAGAGCATTAATAAGTGTATGGGACAAAAGGGGCGTTGTAGATTTTGCAAAGGAATTAAACAGTCTTGGCGTTGAAATTCTCTCAACAGGAGGAACGGCAAAACTTTTAAGGGATTCAGGCATTAATGTAATAGATGTTTCTCAATATACAGGATTTCCTGAAATAATGGATGGCAGGGTAAAGACTCTTCATCCTCTCGTTCATGGAGGAATTCTTGCGAGGAGAGACAAGAAAGAGGATATGGATGCAATGGATAGATTGGGCATCAACCCTATTGACATGGTTGTAGTTAATCTCTATCCCTTTGAAGCAACGATAAAAAAAGAAGGAATAACTCTTGAGGAAGCTATTGAAAACATTGATATTGGTGGACCTACAATGCTTAGAGCTTCTGCAAAAAATTACAAAGATGTGATAGTAATTGTTGACCCTGATGATTATTCTTCAATAATTGAAGATATTAAAAGAGGAGAGGTTTCCATTGAGAGAAAATTTGAGCTTGCCAAGAAGGTTTTTTCTCATACTGCAAGATATGATGCCCTTATAGCAGAGTATTTTACTAAATTATCTGAACCTTCAACCTTCAGAGAGGAATGGACACTGCCATTAAAAATGGTACGAACTCTCAGATACGGAGAGAATCCCCATCAAAAAGCCTCTCTTTATTCTTTAAATGAAAAACCCTCTCTCATAGATGCAGAAGTTTTACAGGGTAAAGAGATGTCTTTTAATAATTATCTTGACACTCATTCTGCCGTGCTTTTAGCTTTAGAGTTCAATGAGCCCATATGCGTTATTGTGAAACATAATAATCCCTGCGGAGTGGCTACTGGTGACCATCTCTATGATGCCTATAAAAAAGCCTTTGAATGCGATCCAGTAAGTGCTTTTGGTGGAATAATCGCTTTTAATAGAAGGGTTGATAGAAAAACTGCGGAAGAGTTGATTTTGACTTTCTATGAAGTTATTATTGCTCCCGACTTTGAATCTGAAGCATTAGAGGTTTTTGGGGCGAAGAAAAATCTTAGAGTTATTAAATTTCCAGAATTGAAAGAGAAAATTACACCCTCTGGCTTTGACTTAAAAAGAATACTCGGTGGATTCATAGTTCAAGGATGGGATAAGGTTGATGATGAATTTGCCCATTCTAAAGTTGTAACTAAAAGACAACCTTCAGAGGATGAATGGAGGGCGCTCAAATTTGCATGGAAGGTTTGTAAACATGTAAAATCTAATGCCATTGTCTATGCAAGAGAGGATTGTACAGTAGGGCTTGGTATAGGACAGACAAGCAGAGTTTTTTCAGCCAAAATCGGAGCTATGCATGCTTTAAGTCCTCTTAAAGGAACCGTAGCTGCTTCTGATGGATTTTTCCCATTCAGAGACAATATTGATGTAATGGCACAAAACGGAGTTACTGCAATAATTCAACCAGGAGGATCTGTTCGGGATCAAGAGGTGATTGACGCAGCAGATCAGTACAGCATAGCGATGGTTTTAACAGGAATAAGACACTTTAGGCATTAATATGAGACCTTTTAAGGAAATTAAGGCTAATTACTATTTTACAAGAGAGGATGAAAAAAGACTTTTTGATTTAAAAGCCATTATGGAAAAGAGGGCTGATAGAGTTATTGAAGCCCTTTATCAGTGGATCAATACTACAGACGCTGCAAGGAGAGTATTTAGGAATGATTCTCTTCTTAGACATGTAATGAAACTAATAAGAGTTTGGTTTATTAGTCTCTTTTCAGGTAAATATGACAATTATTTTTATGATAGTCTCATAAAAATAGGACAAAAACATGAAAAAGTCGGGGTTGATCCTCATTTTATGACGAGAGCAATAAATATTATTAGAAATGCCTGTGCTGACCTAATATGTGAAGAGCCTGATCTTGAAGAGGATAAGGACAATTATCTAATATCTATAAATAAAATACTCGACATAAACCTTGATATAATTATGTCTGCCTATATTGAAGAGGAAGTAAGGGGATACTCAGCAGCCTATAGAGTAAGAGGTAGAGTAGTTAAATTTGGAGAAATTTTTGCTCAATTAACAAGTATTGCCCTTATTTTAGGATTAATATTCCTCACAGGAGCTGTAGTTTATCTATGTGGTAGAGATATATATGAAATATTTACTGGTAAACTCGAGCAGACTATTGTAACTGCCCTCGGTTCAGTTTTAATTTTATGGGTAATGCTTGAACTAATAAATACAGAAATAGCCCATTTGAGAGGTGGTAAGTTTAAAATTAGTGTTTTTGTTGGTGTTGCCCTTGTAACAACAATAAGAGAGGTTATGATATCTACATTGAAGCATGATACTATTGAGTTTATTGGTGCTCTTGTGGCTTCAGTGCTTGTAATAGGAATTATATACTGGTTGGTTAAAAAGACAGAGGAGGAAAGAAGATGAAAGTTCTTGTAATAGGCTCTGGTGGAAGAGAACATGCGATAGCATGGAAACTTGCCCAGTCCAGAGTAGTAGATAAAATTTATTGCGTTCCTGGAAATGCAGGAATCTCTGAGATTGCAGAATGCGTTGAAGTAGAGAGTAAAAATCTTTCATCTCTCTTAGATTTTGTCAAATATGAATGGATTGATCTTACAGTAGTGGGACCTGAGGACCCACTCGCCCACGGAATAGTGGACATTTTTCAAAAAGAGGGAAGAAAGATTATCGGACCAACAAAAGCAGCTGCTCAGCTTGAAAGTAGTAAAGTCTTTGCAAAAGAGTTCATGAAAAGGCATAAAATACCCACGGCAGATTACAAAGTTTTTACTTCTTACACCCACGCAGAAGAGTATATAAGGCTAAAAGGAACTCCAATAGTTTTAAAGGCTGATGGTCTTGCAGCTGGGAAGGGTGTTTTCGTCTGTCAAAACTACGATGAGGCAATAGACGCTTTAAAGTTAATAATGAAGGAAAAAGTTTTTGGCTCTGCAGGTGATAGAGTTGTAATTGAAGAATGTCTTAAGGGCAAGGAGGTTTCCTATCTTGTATTTACTGATGGTCAACATATAGTACCCATGGTTACATCAAAAGATCATAAAAGACTCCTTGACAAAGATGAAGGGCCCAATACAGGTGGTATGGGAACATTTAGTCCTAATCCAATTATTACCCCCGAGCTTGAAAAGGATATCCTTGAAACTGTAATAAAACCAACTATTAAGGGCTTGAAACTGGAAGGGATTGTTTACAAGGGGATTCTTTATGCAGGGCTTATGATTGCAAACAATAAACCCTATGTGCTTGAATTTAATTGTCGATTTGGAGACCCTGAAACTCAAGTAATTTTACCACGCCTTGAAACCGATTTATTGGATATATTTATGGCTATTGCAGAGGGAAAATTGAATAAAATAGAAGTTAAATGGAAAACCTGTGCTTCTCTTTGTGTAATTTTAGCTTCTGAGGGATATCCAGGCAAATACAAAAAGGGCATACCTATCGAGGGTCTTGAGTTTGTTAAAGAGTTGAAGGATATTATGGTTTTCCATGCAGGCACTAAATTTAATGAAGAGGGTAAGATTATAACAAACGGTGGAAGAGTTTTAGGCCTAACCGCTTTAGGGATGGATATAAAAGAAGCAAGACAAAAAGCTTATAATGCCATAGACTTAATTAATTTTGAAGGAATGCAATACAGAAAAGATATTGGTTTAAATATATAAAAATTTTTTAAAATAAAATATTGCGAGAGTGGCGGAAAGGCAGACGCGCTGGACTTAGAATCCAGTGGGGAGACCC
>CAZYLC010000053.1:5452-8445 GCA_964648755.1 uncultured Thermodesulfovibrio sp. | reverse complement strand
GCCACTGACCTCGCACTTTTACTTGCATGGATAAATGTGATAATCAATGAAGGATTATACGATAGAGATTACGTTTCAAAATATACATCAGGTTTCAATGAAGTTGCCCAGGGAGTGAAAGAATACACACCCGAGTGGGCGGAGAAAGAGACAGATATTCCAGCAAGCCTTATTGTTCAGACAGCAAGAGAGCTTGGCAAAAACAAACCCTCCGTGTTAATTCATCCAGGTAGACATACAGCCTGGTATGGAGACAATGTTCAGAGACAACGCGCCGTTGCAATTCTTACTGCAATTCTTGGAGCCTATGGACGGCCTGGAGGCATATATATAAATCCCAAGAAAAAACTTGAACCTGTATTTCTTGCAGAAAAGGATTATCCAGAACATAAACCAGCTTTAAATAAAGGCAAATATCCCTTCGCAGGTGAAGAAGGGGTAACCCATGAGATTGTAAGAGCAACTCTTACAGGCGAGCCCTATCCTATAAAAGCATGGTTTACCACAGGAACAAACATAATGAAAGCAATGCCAAATCAGAGAGATACCCTTAATGCTGTTCAAAAACTCGACCTTCTTGTGGCAGTAGACATGATGCCCTATGATGGAGTAATGCTTGCTGATGTAGTACTTCCTGAGAGTACCTATCTTGAGCGTCATGATGACTTTTTCACTGTGAAAGAGAGAAGTTTTGGCATATCAATTCGTCAACCTGTGGTGCAACCTATGTATGATACAAAACCAGGGTGGTGGATTGCTAAAGAGCTGGGTAAAAGGCTTGGTCTCGAGGAATATTTTCCATGGAATACCTTTGAGGACTTTTTGAAAGCAAAAGCTCAGGCTTGGGGAACTGATTACGCTGAACTTGCCAAAAAGGGATATATTGATTTTCCAGAGAGTTCTAAACCTTACATTTCTTCAGGAGAGGATTTCAAATTTAAAACCCCTTCAGGCAAGATAGAGCTTTACAGTAAAGAACTTAAAGAACACGGTTTTGATCCTGTTCCAAAATATACAAAACATGCACAGCCTTATGAAGGATGGTTTAGACTTATATATGGAAGAGCACCGGTTCATACATTCTCAAGAACAACTAATAACCCCTCTCTGTGGGAACTTATGGAGGAGAACGTAGCTTGGATTAACGCTAAAGTAGCAAGGAAAATGGGACTTCAAAATGGTGAATATATTATTTTGATAAATCAAGACGGGGTTAAAAGTAACAAAGTACGAGCAAAAGTCACCGAAAGAATTAGACCAGACTGTATTTATCTTGTCCATGGATTTGGAACTACATCGAAACTTCTTCATAAGGCATATCTAAGAGGAGCTGATGACCAGCAGTTAATAACAAAATATGACATTGACCCGATTTCTGGAAGCGTAGGGATGAGAGTGAACTTTGTGAAGATTACCAAGGAGGTATAGCATGCCGAAATATGTAATGGTAATAGATGTGGAAAAATGCATTGGATGTATGGCTTGTGTAATAGCTTGCAAAAAGGAAAACAATGTTCCAGAGGAGCATTTTAGAACTCGAGTAGTAGAGGAAGTAAGAGGTGAATTTCCCAATCTGAGGATGGAATTAAGAAGTGAACTTTGCAATCACTGTGAAAATGCCCCCTGTATTGATGCCTGCCCAACAAGAGCATCCCATCGAGCAAAAGACGGAACAGTGCAGATAGACAGGAAAAAATGCATTGGTTGTAAAGCCTGTATATTAGCATGTCCCTATGATGCGAGGTATTCTCATCCAAAGGGTTTTGCAGATAAATGCACTTTTTGTGACCATAGAGTTAAGGAGGGTAAAAAACCAGCCTGTGTTGAAACCTGTCTTGGGAAATCAAGGATATTTGGAGACCTTGAGGACCCCAAAAGTGAAGTAGCAGAATTGCTAAGAAAATACGACTCCTCTGTAAGGCTTGAATTTGCTGGAACAAAGCCTCGGATTTTTTATATAAAAAAGAAATTTATAGGAGGTCTGTGATGACTGAGATAGGAATAACAGGCTTAAATGCTATAACTCATCCCTACTTAGAGGTTTGGGATTGGAGAATAGTAGTATACCTATTTCTTGGAGGATTATCTGCAGGAATGCTTGTAATGTGCTCAATAGCTAATTTGAGAATTCCTAAACAACCTGTAGAGGAACTTGCTCAATGTGTTAGAGCTCCATTTATTGCTTTTATAACTCTTGCCATAGGTGCTCAATTTATAATGTTAGACCTCGGAAAGCCTCAGAGTCTTATATGGGGATTTTTAACTTTTCAGCCTCTCTCTCTCATGTCCTGGGGTACTTGGGGAGTTCCTGCTGTACTTTTTGCTAATGCCTTATACATACTTGCCGTAATTCCTAAAGCTGACAGACACAAATTGAGATTTCCTATACTGATAAATCTCTCTGAAAAACTTGCCCCCTGGATGAGACCTATTGCAAAACTCAATTTTGCCATGGGAATTTTTTTAGGAATATACACAGGTGTTCTCTTAAGCTCCTTTGCAGCAATCCCACTATGGAATAATGCAACTCTGCCTATCCTATTTCTCGTATCTGCTCTCTCTTCAGGTGCTGCTATGATAGTTATAATTGCAAAAAAGGCAGAGATTAAGTTTCTCTTCACAAAGATAGACATATGGTTAATTTTAGCAGAACTTGTAGTTATACTTCTTTTCTTTTATGGTCTTTACACATCAACAGCACCCTATAAAAAGGCAATAGAACCCTTTTTCTCTTTTACCGATGAGCATTTTATATTTGCAATAGCTTTAATTGCCATATTTTTACTCTTACCACTTGCCATGCGAATTAAACTTGGTGAACTAAAAGAGTTTGAAGACGGATTTCATGGAGAGTTCACTAAAGCCCAGATTTTTAGAATGAATTTTGCAGCTGTGCTTGTTCTTGCTGGAACTCTCATCCTCAGAGCAGCAATAGTTTATGCAGGGCAGTTAACAAAGCTATCACCTTATTGATATAATTAGGTGAAAATCTT
>CAZYLC010000053.1:1212-5442 GCA_964648755.1 uncultured Thermodesulfovibrio sp. | reverse complement strand
AAGAGAGTATTAGCAATAGCAGTTGTATTAACTTTTGTTCTTGGCTTTGTCTTTTCAGCCTATGCTGCCAATGTGAATGGAACAATCACAAAGATTGATGGCAACAAGGTAACAGTAAAGCAGGCTGATGGCAAGGAAGTTACTGTTGAGCTCAAAGTAGGTGACAAAATAACAATTAAACCAGCAGCTGACAAGAGTAAGGAAAAAGGTAAAGAAGGAGCAGCAACACCTAAGAAAAAGAAAGCTGTTGAAGGCTGCTAATTTAACAAAATGGGAGGGTATATTATCCCTCCCTTTTAATTTTATTTGCTCTCTAAAACTTCTCTAATTTTTTCAGATAGTTCTTCAATTGTGAAAGGTTTTTGCGTAAAGTTTATTCCCTTTTCAAGAATTCCGTGATGGACTATAACATTATCTGTGTATTCAGACATGTATAGGACTTTAATTTTTGGTCTAAAATTTTTAATTCTGTTAAATAATTTTAGTCCGCTAATCCCGGGCATAACAACATCTGCTATGACAAGGTCAATATCTTTATTGTAGAATTGTGCTAAAAATAGAGCTGTATTGTAATCCTTAGCTTCTAAGGTTTTATATCCTAATTTCTTTAGCCTTTCAATTCTCATCTTTTCATTATCATCAACAACAAGAACTATCTACTTCCTATTTAAAAGATTTTTAGAAGGGGTAATTTTCTCTTGCTCAATCTCTTTGTCGACCCTTGGAAGATAGATTCTAAATTTAGTATTCGTCATAATATTCGAATACATAATATAAAAATAATAAAGTAATGCAATAGAAATTTGACAGATTTTTATATTTTTGCTATGCTTTTTAAATGATTACTCTGAGAATATTCATTCTCCTATTTATTCTCTTGTTATCTCCCTGTTATGCCTTTGATAGAAAAGGATTTTCACCTACTTCACCTTTCTCTGTTTTTTCAACTTTTTCATCAGAATCGCCAAGACAAAATCAAGTTGTTATTGACTTAGGACTTGATATTTCAAGAGAGCCGAATATAAAGAGAGTAAATCTTAATCTATCCTATGGACTTACAGATAAAGTTGAAATAATAACTTCTATTCCTTACGTTTTTAAATATTCAAATTCTTTTGATGAAAAGGGTTTTGAAGATATTAACTTTGGTTTCAAGCATAGATTTATTGATGAAACTACTTATTTGCCCGCCTTTGCTTATTTACTCTATGTAGCTGGTGACATAGGAAGGGAACAGTTTTCTTCCGAAGGAGGATTTGGTGGAGGGATTGTGGTTTCAAAAAAGATAGGCCCCCTAAAAACCCATGGTAATCTTTTGTATTTTAAACCCAGTAGAGAAAAACTAAAAGATACGTGGAATCTGAATTTAGGAACAGAGCTATTAATTTCCTACAACTCAAAACTACTTTTTGAAATAATTGGAAGAAAGGCAATAGATAAAAATAAAATAGATCTTCTTGAGTGGAGAGTTGGCTATAGGATAAAGATAACTGATTTTTCTTATTCCACAGTTGGTATTGGGTTTGATATAAAAAATAGAAATCCTGATATGAGATTTATGTTTAGTATAAGTTTTTTGTTACCCACTGAAAAAACAAAAATTAAAAAAATTGAGGAACAGGTGTATTAATGTTATAATAAACCTATGTTCGATTTAGGAATTCAAGAATTAATTGTAATTTTTATAGTTGCCCTCTTAGTATTTGGACCTAAAAGACTCCCCGAACTTGGTTATACCTTGGGTAAAACAATGAACGAGATAAAAAAGGCTTTCCAAGGCGCAAAGGCTGAAATGGAAAAGGAAATACAAGAAGTAAAGGAAACCGTCGAAGATGTAAAAAAGGATATAAAAGACCCTCTCGAATTAAAAAATGAGCTTTTTAAGGATATACCTTCCCTTGATGATTTAAGAATTGATAAGCATATTGAAAATATTGCAAGAAAAGAGATTGAAAAAAAGGAGTAGTGATGGATGGAAGAACAAAAAATGCCACTGATGGAACATCTATCAGAACTAAGAAAGAGAATAATAATATGCCTTGTAGCTCTTTTAGTAGCTTTTCTATTAACCTTTAGTTATTCTGAACATATTTTCAAGCTTTTACTTTTTCCTTTGAATTATACACCCCAATTTTCAATAAAAGAAGGAATTGTTTTTGTCTTAGATCAGAAACTTCAAAATACAAAGCTTGTATTTTTAGGACCTGCTGAGGCTTTCTGGATGAATATGAAGATTGCTCTTGTATGTGGCTTCATACTTACAATACCCGTAATTTTCTATCAGCTATGGAAATTCATATCTCCAGGACTTTATTCCCACGAGAAAAAATACGTTCTTCCCTTTGTTCTCACTGCAACAGGGCTTTTTCTTATGGGTGTGACTTTTTGTTATTTAATTGTTCTTCCCTTTGCCATGAGCTTTCTACTTAATTATAAAGTGGGAGATTTTCTAATGCCCATGCTTTCAGTTGGTCTTTATATTGATTTTCTGCTGAAATTTTTACTTGCCTTTGGTTTTGTCTTTGAGCTACCAGTTCTTATTGTTATTGCTACAAGGATGGGTTTCATTACCCCTCAGACACTAAAGAAATATAGGCGACTTGCTATAATTCTTGCTTTTGTAGTTGCTGCTATAATTACTCCCACACCCGATGCTTTTAATCAGACCCTTATGGCGATACCGATGATAATTTTATATGAAGTAGGAATATGGGTTTCAATAATCCTAAATAAGAAGAGGGAAAATAAAAATGGAGGGACGGAGTAAATCTTTATTTGCCATTGCTACCGATATAGCAGATGGTTTTGTAATCGTTAACCCTTTGTTTCTTAAGAAATTTAAAGAAAAGGAACTTAAAGAACTTCATGAGGCATTGATAAAGAAAGAAAGACAAATAAGAGCAGAGCCTTTTCCCTTTAATGATGCTTTAAAAATCCGTCAGAGAAATATGAAACTTCAGAGGCTAACTCAGGCTATGGTTATCATAAAAAACTTTATGGAAGGAAGAATATGATAATAGCCCTCATAGGTTTTTCCAACTCCGGTAAAACCACAATTTTCAACGCTATGACTCATCAAAAAATTGATACATCCTCTTATATTACACCTCCTGATGTAACTCACAAAGGAGTTCTTCATGTGGAAGACCCAAGACTAAAAATCATAAGTGAAATAATTAAGCCTAAAAAAACCACCTTTGCTACTGTAGAATGCATAGATGTAGCAGGATTTCTAAAAAATAATCCCGCCCATAACTCTAAGATAATAAGAGAAATAATTGATGCTGATGCTCTTATATATGTATTAAGAGGCTTTGATGACCTTTCTGTTGTCTATCAATTTGAAAATATTGATCCATTTAGAGATTTTAATGAATTAGAATATGAACTTTTAATGATTGATTTAGACCTTGTTACTAAACGAATTGAAAGAATAGACGAACAAAAAAAGAAAGGACAAAAAATTAATGAAAGGGAAAGGGAAGTTTTAGAATTCTTAAGAGAACATCTTGAGGGTGGACATGCTTTGAGAGAGGCAAACTTAGGGGATGACCAATTAGTAGAGATAAGACATTTTAATTTTATTACTATGAAACCTGCCTTTGCTGTTATTAATTTGGATGAAAAATCCTTTAATGAGGATAAATTCAAGGAAAATCAATTTATAAGAATATGTGGGATTTTAGAGAGTGAAATTGGTCAATTACCAGAAGAGGAGATTACAAGCTTTTTAGAAGCTATGAATATAGATGAGCCGGTAAACAAAAAAATAATTCGCAAAGCCTATGAAATTCTTAATTACATATCTTTTTTTACAGCAGGACCACAGGAGGTTAGGGCATGGAGCATTAATAAAGGGACAAAAGCTGTAGATGCTGCGGGAAAAATTCATTCGGATATTCAAAGAGGTTTTATAAGAGCAGAGGTTGTATCATATGATGATTTTATAATGGTCAATGGTGATATGAACCTTGCTAAACAAAAAGGTATATTTAGGCTTGAAGGAAAGGAATATGAAGTAAAAGACGGGGATATAATAACATTTAGATTTAAAGTATAATGGGGAGGTGGAATTATGGGTTTTTTACAAGAATTAGACAAAAAAGTAAAACTTCGTTGGAAGATGATTTTACCTCTTGCTGTGGCAATTGCTTTTGGAGTTATTGCGACTGTTATAGTTACGGGATATGGTGCTTACAAAATTGCCTATGACGCCTCAGTTCATTTTGG
>CAZYLC010000053.1:0-1188 GCA_964648755.1 uncultured Thermodesulfovibrio sp. | reverse complement strand
CAAGAAATAATGAAAGGAGTAAGAAATCTTCAAATAATCTTTGCTGTCCTTGGTCTTTTAGGTATTATCGGAGCCTCTGCAATAGTATACATAACCTATATGATTACCCATAAACCAATCAATATTCTCGATAAAACACTTCATCAAATTGCTGAAGGAGATTTAACAGTTAGCGTAGGATTTAAAGATAGAGTTGATGTCATTGGAAGGCTTGCTTTAAGTATAGATAGAGTTTTAAGTACATTTATTACTATAACGGATAAATCTCTTGAGTATTCTCAAAAGCTTACAACTTCTGTTGACAAGTGTAATCATGTAATAAACGACACAATTGATTGCGCTAAAAAGCAGTCTCAACAGGCAAATCAGATAGCAACAGCGGCTGAAGAGATGACTCAGACAATAACAGACATTGCAAATAATGCATCTAAAGCATCGGAAACAGCAACAGAGGCAATGGACATAGCTAAAAAGGGAAAAGATACTACCGAGATGGCTGTAAAAAAAGTCAACCTTGTTTATGAGACTACAAATGAACTTGGACAAATGATAGATAAATTAAACAAAAGCGCCTCTGAGATTGGTGAAATCGTCACAGTAATAAAGGATATTGCAGACCAGACAAATCTACTCGCTTTAAATGCTGCGATAGAGGCTGCAAGGGCAGGAGAGCAGGGTAGAGGCTTCGCAGTAGTAGCAGACGAAGTACGCAAACTTGCAGAAAGAACAATTAAGGCAACAGAGGAAATTGCAAATAAAATAGGAGTGATTCAAAAAGAAACTACAGAGACTTCCCAATCTATGAATAAGGAATTAACAGAAGTCAAAGAGGTTACAGAAGCTGTAAATAGTATTGGAAGAGCTTTAGGAGAGATAGTGACTGCTGTGGTAAGGGTTAAAGACCAGATAACACAGATAGCAACCGCAGTTGAAGAACAATCTGCAGCAAGTGAGGAAGTTACAAGAAATATTGAAGAGAGTGCAAAAATAGCTTCTGAAATAGAAAAGTTTGCTGAGCAGATTGTTAAGGATTCTTATGATATTCTCCATATTTCTTCAGACTTGAGACATACAGCATCTGTTGTAAAAACAAATAAAACAAAAGAAATGCTTTTTGATATTTTCAAGGGAGATCATGAGCGATTAATGATAAGAATTAGAGCACATCTAAAAGGAGTTGACAGACTT
>CAZYLC010000052.1:0-8780 GCA_964648755.1 uncultured Thermodesulfovibrio sp. | reverse complement strand
CCATCTCAATACCTCCATGAATATTTTTATTACTCCCTTCAGAGAGGTTTGAGACTCTTCATGAGTCAGATTCATAAAAAAAGCCGTGGATGGGATTCTTCCCTTCCACGGCCTTCATGACCAAGTTTACCCTTCGTGGGTAAGGATATTAAAGCATAATTATAAAAAATAAGTCAACCAAACTATTTGATTAAAATAAAAATCTGTCTATATCACATATGAATCTATTTTTACCCTTGCTCTTAGCTTCATACATCAGCTCGTCTGCTCTTTTGATTGCTTGAAAAATATTCTCATTTTCCTTTAAAAAAGTTCCGCCACCTGATATGGTAAATTTGATAATATTACCATTGCAATCTATAAATGAACTTTCAACTAATTTTATTAATTTATTGCCTATTATTTTGATGTTTTCTAATTCTTTTGAAAAAATTATTAAAACAAACTCCTCTCCACCCCATCGAACAATTATATCTTCATGTCTAAGAGATTTAATAAAAATTTGAGAAACAGCATATAAAACTCTATCTCCTACTTCATGTCCATAAGTATCGTTTATTTTTTTAAAATTATCTATGTCAAAAAATAAAACCCCTGTGTATAATTTGAGTAAATCCATTTCTCTTTGTCTAATAGGATATATAAAATCAAAACCTTTTCTGTTATAAACTTTTGTAAGAGAATCTTTCAAAGCTAAATTAAGCAAGTCATTATCACTTTCAAAGTTTGAAATCACAGGAGTAAATAACTCTACTACACCGTTCACATATTTTCCATTTTCTATAATTGGAATACCTTTTATTTTAACGAGTAGTCTATATCCACTTTTATGATGAAGATATACTTCATCTGATATTACAACCTTTTTTTTAAAAACATACAACAAAGGACAATCATTAATACATAACTCTTTGCCATCTTTATCAACATGGATCAATATATTGTCTTTACAGCTTTTACCTAAAACCTCATGTGATTTGTACCCAGTTATTTCTTCTGCTGATTTGTTCCAAAAAATTATTTTTCTGTGTTTGTCAATAATATAGACACCCTCATATAGGTCATTTAGCAAGTCTGTAAGATTTTTATCAATTTTCAGAACTCATTATAACACAAAAAATTTTTGGTATTCAAATATAAATATGTTATAATTAGCAACTTAATTTTTTGGGAGGGTGAAGATGAGAAAAAAAGTTTCTAAAATTTTATTATCTATACTATTAATCTTCAATTTTTCATCTATCTGTTATGCCATTGAAAATGAATTCGGAGCATCTCTGAGACTACGACAGGAAATTTGGGATAATGTAGTGTCTCTCGGAACTGCAAGAGATGCTCAGCCTGACAGAAACTTCTTTAGATTAAGAATTCAGCTTTGGGACAATGTGAAGTTCAATAATAATTTAAGTGCCTATGTAAGAATTGCTACTGAACCAAAGTATTATACAGGTCCATATGAATTACCCCTTGACAATAGAACAAACTTTAAAAATTTTGATCAAGATGAGGTGGTGATTGATAACCTCTATATTGAGATCAAAAAACCCTTTGATATTCCATTAAACTTCCGATTAGGAAGGCAAGACTTTCTTGGTAAAGATATGTACGGTGAAGGATTTCTTATTCTTGATGGCACACCAGGTGATGGCTCAAGAACCTTTTATTTCAATGCCTTAAAGGCTACGGCTTTAATTGCTGATGGACATTCTATTGACATAGTTTATGTATCAGATACTAAAACAGATCAGTATCTGCCAAGTCTTCATCCAGCATACTACGACAGTGGCACTGCTGGTCGTTTATATATAAACCATAAAAAACGTCTTACCGCATCCAATGAAATAGGATTTTGGATTTATGGCAGAAACAAAATAACCGACTGGTTAAACATTGAACCTTACTACATTTATAAAAAGGAAAAGGAATACACTGGGATTGCAGAGAAATATATAAATACCTTTGGTTTAAGGGCTGTTTTTAAAATAAACGATTTTACATTGAGAGGAGAGATTGCGAAACAAAATGGAAAATATGAGGTAAGTGGCAATAAAATAAGTGGACTTGGTGGATATGCTTTTGCAGGCTATACAGCTAAAAAGTGTCCTCTAACTCCTACATTAGAAGTTGGTTATGTTTATTTATCTGGAGATAAAACAAATACGATCAAAGATGAAGGCTTTAATCCTCTCTTTTCAAGGGCACCACAGTGGAATGAGCTATTAATCTATACTTTAATTCCTGAAACAGCAGGTAAAGGTGGACCAATTCCTGGTTATTGGACAAATATAAAAGCTCTGGTTACAAAGCTTAAGTTAAATCCAATGAAAGACCTTGGAATAATTCTCTCCTACCAGCATTTCTGGGCAGATGAGAAAACAAATATTACCTCTGGTACCTATAAAGACATGTTTTCAAATGATGGCAAAAACAGGGGTGACCTCTGGGCATTGATTGGAACTTATAAATTTACAAAAAACCTTGATGGAATGCTCCAGATTGAGTATTTTGAACCTGGTAACTTTTACTCAGATAAAACCAAAGAAGCCACTTTCATAAGATGGCAACTTCAGTATAAATTATAAATTATAAAAATGTTTAATACGAGGATGAGAGGTATAGCATACTTTATTTTTCAAATACTTCTCATCCTTTTCTTAATTTCCAACTCTCTTGCTTGGGACTGCTTTACCCATGCCTATATTGCCAAAAAGGCAGGTTTGAGAATTCCTGAGGCAGCTTGTATGCCTGACATCATAAGGGATGAACTTTACGACCTCTTTGAACCCTTACACTACCATGATGCAGCTCCAGATACAGTAGTAACACCCGAATACATTGACAAATTCAAAATAAAAGAGACAAAAGTCATCATTGATGGGAAAAATTATCGATTACAAGTTCCCCATACTGCTGGAGTCCTCTACTGGAAAATTATTGAGCTTTATGAAAAAATGAAATCCCTTGATAAAACAATTCCAGATAACGCTCTTGCCTATGAATACTATCTTGTTAACATTGCCCACTATATCGGAGACATCTCTCAGCCTCTACATAATTTCCCTTACGGAGATAAACCAGCAAGTGATGGGAAAGTCTATACGAAAGAGGGAAATTTTAATAAAGAATATCATTTAAAATTTGATGAGGCTTTTAGCCAATTACTTAAAAACTATTCAGATATAGATACAAAAGTTATTAATTCTACAAGAGATATAAAAATTAGCTCAACGGATGAGTTAAAAAATGAAATCGCCCAAATTGCAAATTCAGCTTTAAAGATTGCCAATCAGTGTGTCAAAGAGAATAGACTTCCGAAGGAAGACGAACTAATTAAGCAAATTTCTTGGTCTGTGTCTTTACTCATAGCCATTTCAAAAAGTAACAAATAGATATTCCTCGGAGTTTTTAATCTCCGAGGAATTAATATCGTTAGTATGTTCTATAGGGAATTCCCGTTATTGCATCATCCTCTACATTTCTGTGAAGATTGAGCTCAGGAACAGGCTTTATAACTGCCTCTCTTCCCCTTACAAATGACTGTTCCTTTACAATAATCCAGTATGCTTTGTTTAAGTTCATTGCTCTTGTCCTTGAAGGATAAAGTAGAAAGGATATATCATCCTTTAGTTGGGCTAACATATCACGCTTGCGGAATCCAAGATTATCAAAAAATTTTTCAATTACCTCTTCGTTTGCTCTGAAGTCATCGGCAGATTTAGTCCATCTGAGGTAGAATGCATACTCATTCTGTTTACCTATAGGTGTTCCTGACATAAAGTTAGCCTTATACTCAACAACAGGCTCCTTAATTCCTTTAAGTCCTCTCTGACTCCAGTGACCCCACCCAAAGTGTACATCCTTAGGATCAGAACTTTCAAGTTTTCTTGGAAATGCGAACGTAGCATCTGTCGTTGCTCCGAGAAAGCTGTGGCAGCCCATGCAGAAAAGGGTTTCTTCATTAGTTTGAGGTCTAAGCTTACCGTTTCTGTCTTCAATGAATCCCTGTAAAACCCAACCATTACCTGTCTCCATTCCTATTTTATAATTTCCCACAAAAGATTCAGGCAACATCTCTCCAAAAAACTCAACCAATTCTCTTCCTTTTTTGCCAAAAAATGAGTCAAGGAAATTATAGTCAGCCCACCATATCTTTTTACCATATCTGAGCTCTTTTATTCTCTTTGATAAAATTGGCTCGTTTTTACTCTCATCCCAGTCAACATATCTCACTGAATGGATAAATTCCGTGCCAACTGGATAGAGTCCTCCAGCGAGTTTAATTTTTCCCTGTTTTAATAATTCTCCAGCTTTACCAACATAGTAAATGGAGTTTTTATCAGTTATCCATGTGTACTTAACCTTGGTAGCAGTCCCTAAACTTCCATCCTTATCCAGGTCATAGTTTATTACTTTCTCATCAATAGGCTCTATTAAAATATCTCTTTGCTTTGTCATTACCTCAACGATTGCAAGATTCGCCTTATAAATCTCTTTGTTGAATCTGCCATCTCTGTCAACTCTGAACTCCTCGGGCAATCTAATTAAAACATCATCAAAGGAACCATTTGTAGGGAAAAAGGCACCTGGAAAGGGATAGTATCTGAAGGCTCTCCAGCCTGTGTATTCCTTTGTCTTTGGATTGATATCGAATCCTTCAGAGTCAAAATTAAAATAGCAATCTGGTCTGTATCCAGGCCAGTCTGAAGGAAGCTGTCTCTTAAGTATTATTTCTCCATCGCTATCGAAATAGTTGTCCTTTCTGATGTAATTTAAAACTTCCTCCTCGGAGATTTTCATTATCTCCTGTGTTCTGTCCTTAAACACGTTAGTCCAGGGATTTTTCGAGTAGCCATGAGGAAAGGCGTAGCCCATCTGAAGAGGAGAGTCGTCAAGGTAGTTAGGCTCTTTACCCACTGTATAGCAGGGATTATAGTAGGCAGGAATATTTTGAGCCTGATTTCCCTTTTGAAGATGACATTGATAACAAGGCTTGCTCTGATCAGCAATGGTAGTAACCCAGCACATTGGAGGAATATAGGCCACTGCATTCGTTACTTTTTCATAATCTATACCATTTTCCTTTGAAATAAAATTGATATATTGCTCTGTACTCAAAGATTGGACAGGCTCTGTACCCCCACTTCCACTGCCTCCACCTCCGCAGGAAACATAAGCAAACATGATGAATATAAAGTAAAAAATTATAAATAATAACTTCATATGATTCCTCCTAAATCAAAAGGGATGAACAAGCATGTTCATCCCTTTTTTCTGATTTAACCGGGATACTTCACCACTCAGGCAAACCAAAAATATAACCAGTAATTCCCTTGTATTTTTCATCTTTCAAATTCTCAACATCGATACTTTCAACGCTTGGGAAAATTGTACTTCCTTCTGCATTTCTTCTACTCTCTCCGTATGGATGCTGGGCATTAAAGGCTATGTACTTTTTTCCATTGATGTTTATGTGTCCAAAGGCTCCAGTTACCTCAGCACCGGGAGGAACTGTCCCAATTCTTGTGAGTTTCTTAGTTTCTGTATTGTATGCCCAAAGCATGTTATTATAGTGGAATCCAGAATCTTCTGCAATTAATAGAAGATTCTTACCAACATAGAGAATATTGTCTGGATTGGCGATTTTATCAAGAGCGCAATAGTTTTTATCAGAACCGGGTTCTCCAGGATTAAGTCTCTTTCCTATAAGAAGGGCAGCAAGCTTTCTGACTACGTAACTACTGTTTATCTTATCACCTTTTATATCTATAGCCGCACCAAAACTACCCTCGTAAATAGCTCCACATCTGTTTTCCTTGAGTCTTATATCATCTTGATCATCTTTAGTTCCTTTTACCTTTGTCATAGACTCTTCAATACGGCTGATTGCGAAATAGAAAACGTTTTTGTCAAAGTTATATGTAACACCTTCACCTTTTGAAAATTCTGATGTTCCTCCAAGTAAAACACCATATTGTCTTGGATGAAAAAATGCTGCAGCAGTTCTTACCTCATCAGCATTTGTAAATTTTGATGAAATTGTACTTCCGTTTGAACCATCTCTTAATCTTATGCACATAGGCTGTTTTGCATCAGCTGTATCATAGGTAAACATTTTAGTGAATCCAGCAGGACAGGACTTTGGATCTGCAATATCAAAAATATCACTCATAGTAATTTTTCTATCAATTATAGACTTAAGCTTTGCATCATTTGAACATCCAAGTTTTACCCAATTAATCTCAAACTCTCCACCATCTGAGTCATCAGCTGAAAGCTGTTTTGCCTTAGCCATATAAAGACATCCAGATGAAAGGTCTTTCTCTTTATCTGCAACAAACATAAACATCGCAGTGTAACTACCGTCATCAAGCATATAGGTGGTCCTATTGTCGGGAGCAACGACTGCAACTTCAGGGGTAAACTTACCCATTACATAGTGTTTTAGATTATTTGGAATGTAAGAATTACCACTATTATCAATTCCAATTTCCACTATATAACCATAGTTATAAGGACTAAAATCATTATAATTGCTAAGGTTGAGGTAGTCATCAAGAAGAGGCTTTACAAATTGCTTACACCACCATCCAAAATCAGCACCTGTTGCAAATGATGGGGCTATGTATTTTCCAGTTAGTTTACCATTTGCATCCTTTTCACAATAATTGATATGCTGTGCATCGTACTTAGCTGCCTCGGGGTCAAAATGATAAGCACTAAAGTAATAGTCCTCTTCAGCACTTAAAAAAGTATCCCATGGAGATTTTTGAGCTGAACAGTTTATTACTGTTCCACCTACCTTTGAAAAATCAACACTTCTATATCTTGTTGGAGTAAGTCTACCATCTGAACCGAGTTTTAAGTCTACAAGATATACTGCACCCGGTGATGATTTAAAATGCTGAAGCATATAATAGTTGTCACCTCTTTTAAAGAAAGCTGTCGAGTCCTGCTGAACGCTGAATCTTTTTGAACCATCTGCATAGGTTATCGGATTCCCATTTTTGTCAAGAAGCAAGCCTGCTGCATTTCCATAGGAATCGGTGTCTCCCGATTTAAATAATAAGTGATAGCTTAAAGGAATTCTCTCACTTGTTCCGTTAGAGTAATAAACTGTAACATAAGGGGAAACTCTCATTTGAGACTCTTCCGTGGAATTTGCCGGAAGAGACAATTCTTCAAACTCAATCTTTGACACAACTTTTTCCCCATCACTACCACCGCAGGCAAATAACAAGAAAACTTAGAAAATCAACAAAAATGATAAAAAAAGACCTTTCCTCGAAGACATAATAATTCCTCCCTCTCAAGATTTAATTTATTTCCTGCAAAGCAGGGTATTTAATTGAATTAACTTCAATCATTTTGATTTTCGTATACTCTGATTTTACTTAGCGATATGTTAAGGAAATGTTAAAAAAAGATTAAATGAATGTTAAACTTTAATTAAAAATCCTATATAAACGAATTAATATCACCGTGACAGAGGACAAAGTCATATTTTAGAGGGTCTTCTGGCTCTATTTCTCTTAAATAATCAGTGATTTCTTGGGCAGTTCGGATACTTTGACCTTTTCTTTCAGTAAGACCTAACTTTTTAGAA
Organism: uncultured Thermodesulfovibrio sp.; assembly: GCA_964648755.1. Taxonomy (GTDB): domain Bacteria; phylum Nitrospirota; class Thermodesulfovibrionia; order Thermodesulfovibrionales; family Thermodesulfovibrionaceae; genus Thermodesulfovibrio. The sequence continues at coordinate 1,177 of CAZYLC010000052.1, read as the reverse complement.
ACTCTCCATATATGCACATCAAGGGGAATAATTAGCTCATTTGGTTTAATTGTATTCCATAAACCAAAATCTACATCCCTTTTTCTAACCATCCATCGGAGAAAAAGATTAATTCTTTTACAGGGGCTACCTTTAATTGGATCTGGGAAGAAGTGCAGTAAGCCGCGAGTTTTTATATTTTTTCCATATATAGGCTTCAAATCTACTTTCAATGCTGATTGAACAAAACTGGAAATTTTCTGAATCTGACTGTCAGATTGAAAATAATATTCCAGAGATTTTTTAGGAGACTGATGAATCAACTCTTTAAGAATAAAAAGAAAGGCAACAATATCATAAACACTACTGAATCTGTATTTAATAGACAACTTTTTCAGCAAAGAAGCGGGATTTAAATTTAATATAAAGTCTGAAGGGTGCTGACCCATAATATTAAAAAGTTCCTCAAGAAAATTGCAAAAACATTTTATACTTCCATAGGCAAAAGAAGATGCAATAATTCCTGCTATTTCTATATCCAAAGATTTTTTATATATCTTGGGAAATCTTATAGGGTCTCTCTTTACAGCAGACTGAAAGTCAAAAGAATTATAAAATCTTTCAAGCTTATCTCTTATTTTATTCATCTCATATTTTTGATTATTTTAAAACCGTTATGCAATAATAAATTTTAATCTTTAAATAAATAAAGATTTCGGAGGTTTTTATGGGAATGACAATTGCTGAGAAAATTCTTGCTGAACATGCAGGGCAAAGCGAAGTCTCTCCAGGAGAGATAATAAATGCTAAGGTCGATATTGTCTTAGCAAATGATATTACTGCTCCTATTGCTATAAAAGAATTTGAAAAGCTCGGAGTAAAGGATGTTTTTGACAGAGAAAAAATAGCCCTTGTGCCGGATCATTTTACTCCCCAAAAAGATATAAAAGCTGCTGAACAATGCAAAATGCTTAAAGTTTTCTCCCAAAAATACAATATTAAGCATTATTATGAAATTGGCAGAGTAGGAATTGAGCACGCCCTTCTTCCAGAGGAAGGCATTGTTCTTCCTGGTGACCTTGTAATCGGAGCAGACAGTCATACATGCACCTATGGAGCCTTAGGTGCCTTTGCAACGGGAGTTGGTTCTACAGATGCAGCTATAGCAATGGCAACAGGTGAATGCTGGTTTAAAGTG
>CAZYLC010000051.1:3246-8971 GCA_964648755.1 uncultured Thermodesulfovibrio sp. | reverse complement strand
TTTCTAACTCAATTGGGAAATAATCATAGGAAAAAATCATGATTATGATAGGATTTTTAACCCCGAGGAATGATTCTTAGAAGAATTTCAAAGAGGGAATATTTAAAAACATTAATCATAAATTTACATGATTTCTTTGTTAAGCATACATCATCTGAAGAGGATTTCCACCAATCAATTTAATAATATCCGTTCTTTTGGACATCTGCTGATTTACAAAATCAAGCATAAGGTCTCTTTTTGTCTCATAATCCTTTACTGCCTCAGGGGAAATAATGAGTTTTTCTTTTGCTTCTCTTATTAAATTTTCCATATTATCCACCCTGATTTAAGGGATTTAGCAAGATTGTAAAAGATAAAAAATATGCTTTCAATATACTGTATAAAGCATGTTTAATTGACAAAAATCCTTTGTGACTTTTAAACTTAAAGTTGATAAATTTTTTATTTTTTAAGGAGGAAATGTGTTAAAGGGAATTGATGAAATTTCAAAAACAAAAAAAAGGCTCAAAATTGAAATACCAGCAGATGTGGTAGAAGGAGAAATTCAGAAAGCCCTCAAAGAAATTCAAGGAAAAGCTAAAATCCCAGGTTTTAGACCTGGTAAGGCGCCTATCTCAATAATTGAAAAAAAATTTGGCAAAGATGCTGAAAATGAAGTGCTTGAAAAGCTTGTCTCCAAATATTACGACAATGCTATTAAAGAAGCAAAACTAAAACCTGTGCTTCCACCAATGGCTGAGGATGCTATTGACATAAAAAGGAATGAACCTCTTTATTTTGAATTAATTGTTGAAACCATACCAGAAGTAGAAAATCTAAATTATGAAGAAATTGAAATTGAAGATGTACCAATAGAGGTTACAGATAAAGATATTGATGATGTTCTTCAGAGGCTATCTAAGGAAAGAGGAATTTATGAACCTACAGAAGAACCCGCGCAAAATGAGGACCTTGTAGTTATAGATTACATAACAGATATAGGTAAGGAAGCAAAGGATTATGTATATAAACTCGGTGCAGGTCCTTTCCCCGAGGCTTTCTCAAAAGCCATTGAAGGAAGAAAAAAGGAAGAAAGCTTAAGTACAGAAATTAATTTCCCTGAAGATTCCATAGCCGATTTTGCAGGGAAAAAGGTTAATTTCCAGATTACTATCAAAGAGATAAAAAGAAGAAAAGACATACCCTTAGATGAACTTCCTGGAGAACTTGGTTTTGAAGACATGGAAAAGCTCAAAAATTATGTAAGAGAAAGTCTTGAAAAAGCTAAAAAAGAGCAAGCAGAAGACAAAAAGAAAATAGATATTTTGAGAAAACTTCTTGAAACCTATGATTTTGAACTTCCTGAAGGACTTGTAGAGATGGAAATTAGAAGAATCGCTGAGGAATACGAGAAAATGGGAATTAATGTGGTAGAACAGATGGATAAAATATCAGAAATAGCAAAAAGAAATATAAAAGCCTATCTTTTGCTTGAAATTATAGGAGAAAAAGAGGGTGTAACTGTAACTGAGGAAGACCTAAAACAGGAAGTTATGAACATTGCAAGAAAATATAGCATCACTCCTCAGGGAGTTGTGCAGTATTATATGTCAAAAGACGGTTCTCTGGAAGCACTCCGCAATAGTGTATTTGAGAAAAAAGTTTTTGATATACTCATTCAAAAAGCAAAACCAATTAAAAAAGAGGAGGTAACTCAGTGAGTATAGTTCCCATTGTAATAGAGCAAACAGGAAGAACAGAGAGAGTCTATGATATATATTCAAGGCTTCTCAAGGATAGAATAATCTTTATTGGAACAGAGATAAACGATCAGATTGCCAACGTTGTTATAGCACAACTTCTTTTCTTACAAACAGAAGACCCTGGTAAAGACATACACGTTTACATAAACTCTCCTGGTGGAATGGTATCAAGTGGACTTGCCATATATGATACTATGCAGTACGTAAAGCCCGATATTGCTACCTATTGTATCGGACAGGCATCCTCTATGGCATGCGTATTACTTGCTGCAGGAACAAAGGGAAAAAGGTTTGCCCTTCCCCATTCAAGAGTAATGATTCATCAGCCTATTGGCGGATTTTATGGACAGGCAACAGATGTGGAAATCCATGCAAGAGAAATTCTCAAAATGAAGGAAATTCTAAATGGAATTTTATCAAAACACACAGGCCAGCCCATTGAAAAGATTCAGAAAGATACAGAGAGAGATTTTTTCATGTCTGCTGAGGAAGCAAAACAATATGGAATAGTAGACGAAGTTATAAGCTCAATTAAACAGTGAACGAGAGCAATATGGCAAAGAAAGACGGTGAAAATTTAAAGTGTTCCTTTTGTGGTAAATCCCAGAAGGAAGTAAAAAAACTAATTGCAGGAAATGGCGTTTATATATGTGACGAATGCGTATCTCTCTGTAATGAAATACTCGAAGAAGAAAGACTTTCTTCTATTGAGGGAGTGAAAACAGAACTTCCTACACCTCAAGAAATTCATAAATTCCTTAATGATTATGTTATCGGGCAGGAACGAGCAAAAAAAATACTCTCTGTTGCTGTATACAATCATTATAAAAGAATATTCAAAGGCAATACCTCCGATGAGATACAGAAAAGTAACATCATGCTCATAGGGTCTACTGGAACGGGTAAAACCCTTTTGGCTCAGACCCTTGCAAAATTTCTTGATGTTCCCTTTGCCATAGCTGATGCTACAACTCTTACAGAAGCGGGGTATGTAGGTGAAGATGTGGAAAATATTTTGCTAAAACTTCTTCAGAATGCAAACTTTGATATTCAGCGAGCACAGATTGGTATTATTTATATTGATGAGATTGACAAAATAAGCAGGAAGGCAGACAGTCCATCAATCACAAGAGATGTCTCAGGAGAAGGAGTTCAGCAAGCACTGCTTAAGATAGTTGAAAGCACTCTGGCAAACATACCTCCTCAAGGTGGAAGAAAGCATCCCCATCAGGAATATATTCAGATTGACACAACAAATATACTCTTTATATGTGGTGGCGCTTTTGTTGGTCTTGAAGAGATTATAAAAAAGAGAATTGGCAAAAGAACAATTGGTTTTCTCTCTGAAACAGCAAAGATGAGCGAAGAAAATGTGCTTTCCTATGTAGAGCCCGAGGATTTAATAAAATATGGAATGATACCAGAGTTTGTTGGAAGATTCCCCGTAGTTGCCACCCTATCAGAACTTAATGAAGATGCTCTTGTAGAAATTCTAACTAAACCTAAAAACGCTCTTGTTAAACAATATCAGAAACTATTCAGTATAGATGGAGTAAAGCTTACCTTTACCGATGATGCTCTTAGAGCTATTGCAAAAAAAGCCATTGAGAGGAAAACAGGTGCTCGAGCATTAAGAAGTATTCTTGAAGAAATAATGCTTGATGTGATGTATATTATTCCCTCTGAAAAAGGAATAAGTGAATGCATAATTAATGCTGAGGTAGTAGATAAAAAGGCAATCCCCCTATTGATTTACAAACAAAAAGAAAAAGCAAAGAATGCCTAACGTAGTAAAAATCATCATAAATACAAGGGAAATAAAAGCTGAGTTTTTTAATACAGATTGTGCAAAAAAGATTTATGATTCTCTTCCCATAGAAAGCAACATAAACGAATGGGGTGATGAGTTTTATTTCGCTATTGGAGTAAGCATGCCTCTTGATAGCACTGGTACAAAAAATGTAAAGGTTGGTGACATAGGTTATTGGCCACCTGGCGAAGCTCTGGCAATATTTTTTGGTAAAACACCCCTAAGTAAAGGTGAAGACCCTGTACCAGCAAGTGAAGTAAACATTGTGGGAAAAATTCTTGACAATCCTATGCTACTTAAAAGTCTCAAAGGAGCAAAAAAAATAAGAATTGAAAAAGAATAAATTCAGGCTCTCCTTCCCCAAGGATGAAAAGGCTCATAGTTGGCTCCCCCTTCTTTTAAATGCTTATACAATTATGGACGAAGGTGTTTTCAAGGATATTGAGAAAGCTGAAAAGATAGGGAAAAAGCTTGCATGCAGGCAAGGTTGTAGCAATTGTTGTGAAACTCATAGAGATATACCTGTGTATCCTTTAGAAATTGTAGGAATTTACTGGTATGTTATAGAAAAGATAAAAGAACCCCTTCGTTCCCAGATAAAAAGTTCTCTCATAAAACATAAAAAAGCAGAACCATGCCCTTTTCTAATTAATAAAGCCTGCTCTATATATCCCATGAGACCACTTGCCTGCAGACAATTTAATGTATTCGGCAAACCCTGTGCAGAAGGGGAAGACACTTTCTATACAAGACCAGTGGATGTGCTTAAGCCCTCAGAACATTATCTTGGTAGAGCTCTCTATGAAACTACACCCTTTTATGGGATATTTGATGAAGAGGAAAAAATTGAATTCATAAATTCAGGCAAGCTTAATAGCCTTGTAAAAATTCTTCAACACTTTCCTTGGATTGAATTGGCAAGGAGAATGGGTTAAGATAAATTACATTATAAGGAGGCTTTAGATGAAATATAGTATTGTAACTGGTGGTGCAGGATTTATAGGTTCTAATGTAGTTAAAAGACTAAATGAACTTGGTGAGGATAATATTCTCATCGTAGATAATCTTAATTGTTCTGAAAAATGGAAAAACCTTGTTGACCTCTCCTTTGAAGATTATATTCACAAGGATAAATTTATTGAACTTCTAAAAAAAGGTAAATTTAATGGATCGATAGCCTCTATTATTCATCTTGGCGCAAGAAGTAGCACCACAGAAAAAGATGTGGATTTTCTCATGGAAAATAACTATGAATTTACGAAAGTGCTTGCTCTATGGTCTATTGAGAAAAATGTTAGATTTATTTATGCTTCCTCTGCAGCAACCTATGGTGATGGCACCCTTGGATTTTCTGATGACCACTCTGTTATTCCTCAATTAAGACCTCTTAATGCCTATGGTTACTCAAAACAGATATTTGATTTTTGGGCATTAAAGAAAGGGATTCTTGATAAAATTATAGGCTTAAAATACTTCAATGTTTATGGTCCAAGGGAATGGCACAAGGGAGATATGAGAAGCATGGTTTTAAAAGCCTATGAACAGATAAAAAAAGACCGCAAGATAAAACTGTTTAAATCATACCATCCTAAATATAAAGACGGTGAGCAAGTAAGAGATTTCATATACATAAAGGATGCTGTTGATATGACGATTTTCTTTCTCAATAATCCCCATATAAATGGTATTTTTAATGTGGGAACTGGTATCCCCCGTTCATGGAATGACCTTGCAAAGGCTGTATTTTCTGCCTTAGGAAAGGAACCAAATATTGAGTATATTGATATGCCTGAGGAATTAAAAGGAAAGTATCAATACTATACAAAAGCAGAAATGGATAAAATAAAAGCTGCTGGCTATTCTCTTATAATAACCTCTCTTGAAGACGCGGTGAGAGATTATGTGGTTAATTATCTTGAGAAAGGCTAATTATTTACCGAGTAATTTCATAAATAGATAAATCTTACTCAGTCTCTCTATAAGTTCACAAATATTATAGGCTTCGTTTAGAGAATCACCTACTACAACAGCTCCGTGTTTTGCAAGAATTACTGCCTTATTTTTTCCTAAGGCTTTTATTGTTTCAATGGCAAGTTCTACACTACCTGAAGGAGCGTATTTAGCAACCTCTATTTGTCCTCCAAGAATCTCTTTCTGTTCATCCAGTATT
>CAZYLC010000051.1:0-3220 GCA_964648755.1 uncultured Thermodesulfovibrio sp. | reverse complement strand
AAAGTTAATTCCATCGCTGCAAGAACGCAAGCACAAGAAGAATGGGTATGAATAATTGCTTTCACATCCTGTCTTGCTCTATATATCTCCATGTGAAGATTTTTTTCAGAAGAGGGTTCTCTTTGACCCTCTAATATATTCCCCTCTAAATCTATTAATAGGATATCTTGAGCTTGCAACTTTTCATAGCATTTAGCACGAGGGGTTATTAAAAAAGAATTTTCTTTAATTCTGAGGCTTAGATTACCACTTGTTCCTGTAACCAAGCCTTTTCTGTATATTTTTTTTGCAAACCTGATGACTTCTTTTCTTTCCTTTTTCCATTCCATAGTTTTATTATAATCAATAGGAGAAAAAAATACTCACGGAGGTGTGAATTGAGAAAATTTATAATGCTATGTTTTATCTCTCTTTCCTTTCTATTTGTAGACAGTTTATATGCCTATAGCATTGATGACCTTCTTAAAGAGCTTGATGTGCCTGACTGGAGAGAAAAAATTACTAATCCCCTATTTTTAGAAAGCTTTAAAACTACTGAAAAATTTAGAGTTGTTGTAGATTTAGCTGATGCAAGAGGCTATGATTGGCGATATAGAATAAGAGCTATAAGAATGCTTGGTCACATGAAAACTCTTCAAGCTGAAGAAGCACTTCTTCAAATGTTTCAGGACCACTTCTTCCACCACGAATGCCCTTCTTTGAAATCCTATGTGGCTGAATCACTTGGTGATTTCAAGCCTGGTAAGAGACTGATGGAAATTCTTAAAGAAGGTCTGAAGGACCCGGAAGTTTTAGTGAGAGAAGCAACAGCAAAATCCTTAGGTAGACTTAAAATGCCCGAGTCTGTGCAATATTTAACTGAAGCATTCAATAAAGAAAAGAGTATGGCTGTAAAAATTGCCATTATCCATGCCTTAAAATCTATAGCATCTCCTGAGGCTCAAACTTTTATTAAACAAATTGCCTCTGATGGAAACCACAGGGAGTTAAAAGATGCCTTTGGAGGTTCTCTCTAATCCCGATTTTGTAAAAAAGTTTGATCCTGAAAAAATCATTGAAACCTTTATTTTAGGTAAGGAGGTTCTTAGAAAAGAACCTCCCTTTTTAGTTTTGAAAGCCAATAAAGGAGAAGCTGTTTTCATTGGTGATACCCATGGGGATTTTTCAACAACAAAGTATATTGCTAAAAAATTCCTCATTAAATCAGACACCTATTTAATATTCCTTGGAGATTATATTGACAGAGAACCCGAACCTGAAGGCGCTCTATATAATCTTGTCTATCTTTGTCTTTTAAAGATTACATTCCCTGACAGAGTCTTCCTGCTCAAAGGTAACCATGAGGCTCACTATTCTGTTTTTTGTTATCCCTACGAATTTGACAGAATTCTTATTGATATTTTCGGAAGCTATGGAAATAAGATTCATAATTCTGCTACTGAGCTTTTCAAAGAAATGCCTCTTATTTTAAAAACAGAAAAGGGTATCATTGCCTCTCATGCAGGATTCCCAATGCATGGGCAAGTAGTTAATGATAAATCAAGAGAGGACTTAATAATAGACATACTTTGGGCAGACGCTGAGGTTTCACCAATGTTTAGAGGATATGGGATACCGAAGTTTAATGAAGAACAACTTAAAGCCTTTTTGCATGCTAATAATGCCTATTGTTTCATAAGGGGACATGACCCATACATAGCAGGAAAAATGATCTATTCAAAAAAATGCATTACCCTCTTTACCTCAAGAGCCTATGTATCCCGTGCAGGGATTAAAATTGAAAGGGTAAATCTTTCTGAAAAAATAGAAAATGCAGATAGTGTCATAATGGAAGATATTACTTCCTACCTGTCTGCATCTGAATAAATCGCCTTATACTTCTGTCATAGGTAGCTTCAACTTCAGGCGTAAAATAGCAAGCTGGCAATTCTCCTCTTTTTCTGTGATAGTGAAGGCATTCACAACAGATTCCTTTTTTATCGCAGGGTTCATAGGTACAGTTGCAAATTTTTTTGTTTCTTTCAATTTTGCATTCCATATCCTTCCTCCGAATAGTTAATTTTTTTAATTATAACTGATTTTGTCCTCCGTCATTAATATTCAGATAAATTTCATGAAATTGATGGGAACTAATAGGTCATTGATTTTTTTTAATATTTAGAAGGACAATAATAATGATGCAAAAGGTAGAAAAAATAAAAACCTTCTGGAACAAAAGAGCAAAAAAATATCCCCGTCCCTATGATGAATCAGTTTATTCAAGAACCCTTTATGTGTTGGAACGAATTGAAAGTCTTGGCTGTGTCTTTTCAGGAAAGGAAGTTCTTGAAATCGGTTCTGGTACAGGAGTTTACACACTGCCCATATCTAAAGTCGCAAAAAGAGTTGTGGCAATAGACCCTTCTGATGAAATGCTAAAGATTTTAAAAGAACAGACGATAATTCATAATGCGAAGAACATCGAAATATTTGAAAATTTCTGGCAAGACATAGATATTGACAAAAAAGGCTTCAGAAAAAATTTTGATATAGTTATGTCAGCCATGACGCCTGCAATTAAGGCAGAGGAAGACCTTATAAAAATGGAAAGCTGTTCAAGACAGTGGTGCATATACATCGGTTGGGGGAGAAAAAGAGAAAATACAGTTAAAAGCGAGATATTCAAAGCACATGGATTGGAGTTAAAACCCCCCGGCGGTCTTTTATTAATTCAAAAAATATTAAATCAACTCGGCAGAGAAAGTCACATAGAATTTTTTGAAACCTCATGGAAATGGCAAGGGAGTATTGAGGAAGCTATAGAGGATATATCGGCTTTTATTGAAATGCAGGAATTTACCCCCGACCGAGAGAAAATTAAAATAATGCTTAAAGAGAAATTTCCCGACGGGAATGTCTTACATACTACCTATGCAGAACAGGGTTTTTTATTGTGGAAAGTTTAAAAATTTTCTAAAGAAATAATGCCGAATTGAAACAATTAAGACAAGAAAGGAGCATTGAAAATGGAAACAGTACTTGTTACAAAGGATTTAAAACAAACTGAAACAACTCAAATACTTCAATTAGTAACATTCACTTTAGATGGAGAGGAATACGCTGTTGACATCCTGAAGGTACAAGAAATAAACCGAATGAAGGAGATAACAAGAGTCCCTAATTCACCCTATTATGTGGAAGGAGTTATTAATCTGAGAGGCAAGGTAATACCTGTGGTTAG
>CAZYLC010000050.1:8161-8988 GCA_964648755.1 uncultured Thermodesulfovibrio sp. | reverse complement strand
TTAACTTTTCAATAAGTTCTCTAAGGCCTAATACTCTATCGTGCAAAAGTTTAAGACTTAGAGAAAAGGCTGTCTCGAGACCTGAAATACCATTTAAAGCATCCTGAAAGGGCACTTTTTTTTCATCAATGTGATGTGGTGCATGATCTGTGGCAATTATATCAATTATTCCAGCCCTAAGTGCCTCCTTTATTGCCTCTCTATCTTCCTCTGTACGCAGTGGAGGATTCATTTTTGCATTAGTATTATAATCTCTAACAGCTTCTTCAGTTAGGGTAAAGTAATGGGGGCATGTTTCAGCAGTAACAGGAATTCCCTGTTCTTTTGCATATTTTATTAGCTCTACAGAACCCTTTGTAGAGACATGAGCAATATGTAAAGGTGCTCTAGCGTATTTGCATAGAATGATATCCCTTGCTACCATTACTTCCTCTGAAGCTTTTGTGATTCCCTTAAGTCCTAAGTAAAAGGATAACTCCCCTTCATTCATTACGCCATCTTCGCTTAGATTCATGTCTTCGCAATGGGAAATTATTGGTGCACCTACAGCCTTTGAGTACTCAAGGGCTCTTCTCATAATCATTGAGTTCATAACTGGCGCACCATCGTCAGAGAAAGCAACACAGCCTGCTTCCTTAAGCATTGCCATTTCAGAGATTTCCTCACCTTTAAGCCCTTTGGTCACAGAGCCTATTGGAAATACATCGCAACTGCCTTCTTCCTTTGCCTTGGCAAGTATATAATAAGTAACCTCTGGGTTATCATTCACAGGATTTGTATTAGCCATGCAACACACGGAAGTAAAACCTCCTCTTATAGCAGCAAGG
>CAZYLC010000050.1:0-8145 GCA_964648755.1 uncultured Thermodesulfovibrio sp. | reverse complement strand
TAGATGGGTATGCATGTCTATTAGTCCAGGAAAAACATAAAGACCTTCTGCATCTATCTCTAAAATAGAGGAGGAAGGTTTAAGGCTTAAGGTGATAGTTTTGATTTTCCTCTTAAACTTAACCCTTGAAACTATGCCGTCTTCAATAAATATATCACCTATACCCTCTTTATTGGTAAAGGGATCAATGATGTATGCGTTATAAATTTTAATAATCAATTAATCCTCCTTAGGTGATAACAGATAAATCACAGCCATTCTTGTGGCGATTCCATTTGTTACCTGCTTAAGAATAATAGAACGGGAACTACCTGCCACTTCAGTGGAGATTTCTACTCCTCTATTCATTGGTCCTGGATGCATTATTATAGTGTCCTCTTTGAGATAGGAAAGCACCTCTTTTTTTAATCCCCACCTATGAAAATATTCTTTTAGAGACGGAATAAAGGCCCCCTTTTGCCTTTCAAGCTGGATTCTAAGAAGCATAACTACATCTGCATCTTTTAGTCCCTCCTTAAGGTCATAAAAAATCCTTACATTCTTAGGTGCAGAAGGAGGAAGCAAAGTAGGCGGTCCTACGAATCTTATCTCTGTGTCAAATTTACTAAGAAGATAAAGATTTGAACGGGCAACCCTGCTATGATTAATATCTCCAACTATAGCTATTTTAAGTCCATCAAGCCTTCCCTTTACTTCCATAATGCTGAAGGCATCAAGCAGTGCTTGAGTTGGATGCTCATTGGTACCATCTCCTGCATTTATAACAGAAGCGGGTGTATGTTCTGCTACAAATCTTGCTGAACCTGAAGAAGAATGCCTCATAACAATATAATCCACATTATATGCCTCAATTGTCTTCAGGGTGTCATAAAGAGTTTCACCCTTTACAACACTGCTCATACTAACGGAAAAATTTAACACATCAAGGCTAAGACGCTTTTCAGCAAGCTCAAAGGATGTGCGGGTTCTTGTAGAAGGCTCAAAGAAAAGATTAATAGCTGTTTTACCTCTGAGAGCGGGAACTTTTTTAATATCCCTCTGTAGAACTTCTTTAAAAGCCTTAGCTGTATTGAGGATTTCCTCAATATCGTGCCTTGAAAGCTCTTTTATTCCTACGAGGTCTTTCATTGTATTATCAGTACAACTGAATCCTTCCCTGAAAATTCCTTAAGATAAACCTTTATTTTCTCATTCCTTGAAGTAGGGATATACTTACCCTTATAGTTTGCCATTATTGGAAGTTCTCTGTGTCCTCTATCAATTAAAACCGCAAGTTGAATCTCTTCGGGCCTACCAAAATCCATTAATGCATCCATTGCAGCACGGGTAGACCTTCCTGTGTAGAGAACATCGTCCACAAGTATTACACGCTTTTCATCAATGCTGAAGGGGATATTAGTAGGCTTAATTGCTTTACGTTTCTTTGAAAGATTAATATCATCTCTATAAAAAGAGATATCAAGTACACCTGTTGGCACATCCATACCTTCTGTTTCCTTTATCTTTTTCTTGATTCTTTCTGCAAGGTATACACCACCCGTAACAATTCCTATTAGGCAAATATTTTCAGCACCTTTATTTTTTTCCAATATCTCGTAGGTAATCCTGGTAAGGATTCTTTCTATTTCCTGCTCATTGAGAAGTTCTTTTTCCATAGCGAGAGATTAAACCTTAAATCAATAAATTATACACGATTTAGAAAATTTTTTCTATTGAACTTTAGAATGGATAAATTCTAAAAACTCTTGCTTGAATTTTTCTTTACTAAATCTAAGTGAATTTTTTCTAATTTTTTCAGATTCAAATCTATCTTCTATGCTTTCAAATTTATTTATTGCCTGCACAACGGCTTCAGGAGTTTGCTCATTAAAAAAAATACCCGTTACCCCATCAATTACAGATTCTATTGCCCCTCCACCCCTATATGAAATAACAGGAATTCCACTTGCCTGTGCTTCAACTGGAGCAATTCCAAAATATTCTTCAGCTGAGAAGATAAAAGCCCTTGCCCTTGAAAAATAGTTAGTAAGTTTTTCTCTCTCCAAATAACCAAGAAACTCAACATTTGATGGAGCAATTTTTTTAAGTCTTTTAAGCTCAGGACCATCGCCGATTATTAGAAGTCTTTTTTCTCTAATCATTGAAAAAGCTTTTACAATTACATCCACTCTCTTGTAAGAAACGAGTCTGCCAGCGGTAATGTAAAAGTTCTCCTTTTTTGCTGAAGGGCTAAATTTCTCAACATCCACAGGAGGATAAATTACCACGGAGTCTTTACCATAAATCTTCTTAATTCTCTTGGCAACATATTTAGAATTTGCTATGTAATAGTCTGGTCTATTTGCGGTAGCCAAATCCCATATTCTTAATTTTTTGAAAAAATGTCCTGCAAGAATGCCTCTAATGCCTCTATTTAAAGCCAAATCTTGGAGGTAACCGTGATACATCTCCCAGGCGTATCGCATAGGAGTATGCACATAGGCAATATGGAATTGTTTTGAGTTTGTAAGAACTCCCTTTGCAACACAGTGAGATGAGGATATAACTAAATCATACTGCTTCAAATCAAAACTCTCTATAGCATTAGGCATCAGGGGAAGCAAATAAGGGTAGCATTTTTTTGAAAAGGGAATTTTCTGCAAAAAAGAGGCTCTTACCCTGTCAGGGGAGATTCCGATTTTTTTTAATGAATCCTCATGGAACAAAAGAGTGTAGACATCCGCGTCACTGAAAAGTTCAACTATCTCTTTGAGAACTCTCTCTGCACCTCCAAGATTTATTATCCAATCATGTACAATAGCCGTTTTCATCTATTCACGGTTGATACTCTCTCTAAATCTTTTTTAACCATAATCTCTACTAGTTCATTAAATTTTGTCTTAGGCTTCCAGCCAAGTTTTATCTCAGCCTTTTTATAGTCTCCCACAAGAATTTCAACCTCACAGGGTCTATAAAATTCAGCAGATACTTCAACTAAAACCTTACCTGTATTCCTATCAATGCCTCTTGTATTCTCCTTTTCACCCTCCCAGGCAAGATTAAAACCTGCTACTTCAAAGGCTCTCTCTAAAAATTCCCTAACTGAATGAGTCTCCCCAGTTGCCAGAACATAATCATCGGGGTCACTTTGCTGAAGCATTAGCCACATTCCCTCTACATACTCCGGGGCATAACCCCAGTCTCTTTTAGAATCTAAATTCCCAAGAACTATTTTATCCTGTCTTCCATATTTAATATTTGCAACGCCATGAGTAATCTTCCTTGTTACAAACTCAATGCCCCTTAAGGGTGACTCATGATTAAAAAGAATACCTGAGCAGGCAAACATTCCATAAGATTCTCTATAATTAACCGTCATCCAGTGTCCAAAAAGTTTTGACACCGCATAGGGACTTCTTGGATAAAAAGATGTTTTCTCATTTTGCGGAGTTTCTTGAACCTTACCGAACATCTCACTGCTTGATGCCTGATAGAACTTAGTATTTGGTTGAATTGTTCTTATTAATTCAAGCAGTCTTAAAACCCCAATTGCATCAATATCAGCAGTCAAAAGAGGCATTTCAAAGGAAGCTTGAACAAAACTCTGGGCGGCAAGATTGTAAACCTCATCAGGTAATATCCTTTCAATAGTTCTCTTTATATTTATAAGTTCAAGTAAATCCATATATACAATTTTTACCTCCCTTTCAATACCAAGTTCCTTGAGTCTCCAATTACTTCCTTCTCCACTTCGTCTATCTGCCCCCCAAACTTCATACCCTTTGTCGAGCAGAAACTTTGCAAGGTAAGCTCCATCTTGCCCTCTAATTCCAGTTATCAAAGCTCTCTTAGCCAATGCATACCTCCTCAAATGTATTTAAAATTTCCTTAGCTGTTTTATCCCATCTAAATAAATTAGCTCTTGTTATGCCCATTGCTTTAAGACGATTTCTCAAATTATCATTATTTAAAATTTCATATATTCCTTCAGAAATGCTTTCTGGACTTTCAGGATTACAGTATATTGCACTATCTCCACAGACTTCTGGTAGACTGGCTTTGTTAGATACCAAAACAGGACATCCAGATGCCATTGCCTCAAGAGGTGGAAGACCAAAGCCTTCATAAAAAGATGGAAACACAAACAAAGATGCCCTATTGTAAATATGAGCAAGCTCCTGCTCTGAAACATATCCTGTATATATTATCTTATCTTTGTTTTTATCTAAAATGCTCATAATATCTTGATTTTCCCATCCACTAAATCCAACTATTACAAGCTTAAATTCCTTTTTCATATAATTAGGCAAGGACTCATAAGCAAAAAGAAGATTCATTAGGTTCTTTCTTGGTTCTATTGAACCCACAAAAAGTATATATTGTGCTGGTATGGTGTATTTATCTAATACAATTTTAGACAATTCTTGGGGATATTCTTTAAAAATTTTAAAATCCACTCCGGGGTATATAACTTTCATATTTGCATAATTAAAACCGAACTCCTCCTTCGCTTCTCTCATTATGAACTCTGAGGGGAATATAATTACATCAGCATATTTTATTTTTTTCCAGAAGTTATTATTAAAGAATTCAATTCTTTCCTTAGGATGCCAATGGGGATACTTATGAAAGGAAAAATCAAAAACTGACAATATCCTCCTTTTAGTCCTAATTTTATCAAGGAGAATAAAGTTTGGTTCAAAATATATATCAAAAGATTTTAAAGACAGGCTTGCTAAGTAATTTTTCAATTTTCTCAGGGGCGCAGACAGAGGTGTCGTCTTAACTAACTCCTTTGCTGTATGGAAAATTTTTCTCATTAAAATTTCTTCTATCGGTCTTAATTGCTTTGAAAAATATCCATAGTAGTAAAAATAACTGTTCTTCTTATCAATATTTCTTAATTCCTTGGATAAATAGAATGTATATTTACCAATACCTGTTAGGGGGGAAAGAAGAGGTATTGTATTTATTAATATCCTCATGCCTTATAATCACCTATAAAAAATTTCTAATATATTATTTGATAAATCATTGAAAAATTTTCTCTCTGTATTTTTTGACTTCAAAGAGATTGAATTAACTAAATTTCTCATCAGATTATATAATAATTTCCTTTTTTCTCGATCAATAGTTGTTCTGTCTAAAAATTTTATAAAGTCATAGGAGTATCTCTCAGCATTAAAATTTGCAACGACATAGGATTTTGCTATTTTCCCAACTGAATGTGTCATAGAAGGATTATTTATAATTTCCAATAGTTTATCTCTCAAATCCTCAATTTTTCTAATTTTAATAAGAACACTATCAGGAAATTCAGAAAAAAAACCACTATCAAATACTAAGACCGCCTTCCCAAAAAACATCTGTTCAAGCAAACTCCAAGAGGCTCCTTCTGTATTATATCTGCGCAAATTAACACAAACATCCGAGGCAGAAATATATTTATAGAGTTCTTTCTCTGGCAAGAAACCTAATAACTTGACCGTTTCAGCCAAATCGTAGTCTTCTATCCATTTTTGAATCTTCTCAAGATAAACATCATGAATTGAACCTGCTATCAAATACTGAATCCTTTGTTTCAGTTCGTCAATCTCTCCTATAACTTTGAGGACTTCCTCAATCATTCTGTTTTCACTTATAAAACCATAGGAGATTATTTTATTCTTCCGTTATTCCTATCAGTAAGATTTTGAAAGTTATCAGAGATTGAGATACCTGAAAAAGGTAACTGCAGATAGGAAGCTTCACCATCATATTCTTTTTTTATCATATTTAAAAAACTTTCAGAGTGAACGATAATTGCAGTGGCATAAGGATATATCAATTCTCTCATAGGATATTTTAGACAATCTTCTGTTTCCCAAATAATTACTCCTTCATTTTTTTTCCTTTCGGCATATTTACATACTTTTTCACAATAAATTCTATCTAAAACCTCATAATAAAGTTGAGGTTTATTAAGATACTCAAAATAGTAGTAAGCAAAAAGATGATGATAAGTTCTGTCATGTAGGATGGCAATTCCTGGGTATTTTCTTATGGCTAAATATAGAGGTATACTGTCCTTTGAATTACCGAAATTATAAATTATATTACCATAACTTGCAAGTTCATCTATTTCAAATCCGATCTCCCCAGCAAAAATATCAAGATGAAAAAATTTTTTAAGTATTTCTCTCACATTGTCAGTATATTTACCTAAACCTGTTTCAAGTGATGGAACAACCCAAGCTAATTTATTCATTGGTAAACTTTTCTATGACCTTCCGCCATGAAATATCTAATGATAGCACTCTCTCATAACCTGCTCTTCCCATATTTTTTGCTATATTTTTATTCCTGTAAATCTTCTCTATATATTCTCCTAAGAACTTACTATCGGGATCTATGACAAAACCATTTAAGCCATGTTGAATAAATTCTGTAGGTCCACCGGAATCAGAACAAGTTATCACGGCCTTACTGGAATACATAGCCTCTAATGTTATATATCCATAGTCCTCTTGATAACTTGGGAAAAGAACAGCAAGGCATTTTGAATAAAGATCAGCAATTTCTTTTCTTGATAAATTCTTAAAAATTTTTACTTTATCATGCAATTTTTTTTCATATATCAAAGACTCAAGCCTATTAAGATAATTTTTATCTTCTACCCCTCCTGCAATTATTAAATTAACAGGTGCTTTAACATCCTCCATAGCTTCAATGGCAAGTTCATGTCTTTTTATCGGGCTTAACCTGCTTGGGAAAAAGATAAAATCCTCATATGAATCACAGTAGAAAAATTCTTTGTTCTCTAAGGGAGGATAAACTACTGTAGAGTCAATTCCATTATAATTCTTAAGTCTCTGCGCAACTGTCTTGCTTATGGAAAAAACTTTTTTTGCCTCTTTTAACATAGATGTATCAGCTTTTATAACTATATCTCTTAATGCCATGGTCTCTTCTGAATGAGGTATGCTAAATGGAGACTCCCATAGGTCATAAAACTGCCTGTAATGATGCAGAAACCAAACAATCTTATTTTTATGTTTCACAAAATAGGAAGGAAATTTAAGTGATATTACCATATCAGCATCCAAAGGTAAATTCTCAAGTTCAATAATTCTCGCTTCAAGCATCATCTTTAGGAGATATTGATGGGATGACCAATTTTCCAGGATTCTTATTATATCAATGTTATATCCTGCTTCTTTCAAAGCATTCATTAATCCTCTTTCTAAAGCCTCCGCTCCACCCCTCACAAAAGGGACTCTTGTATTCAAAATAAGGATTCTCAAATCAGTATTACCTCTTATAGCCTATAATTCCATAATCCATATAGTCACCTAAGGGATTACCCGTTCTGAATGCCCTGTCAACTGGGCTACTCATAATAAGTTTAATATCCTTAAACCCTACATATTCAAGAAGAAAAGAGACCAGCTCATAAGGGCATGGTCTTATATGACTATAATCAATATAAAAGTTTGCAAGTGCTACAGAACACTTAGGATTAGGTGTCTCAAAAATTATCAGACCATTGGGTTTTATTTTTTTATAAGAAATTTCAACTAAATCTTTTAACTTTTCAAAAGGGAGGTGCTCAATTACATGTATTGCAGAAATACCCAACAGAGTATTATCTTCAAGGGTTTTCAAATATTCAACGCCGTCTCCAAAATAAACATCGAAACCCTCTTTCTGTAAAAGTTCAAAATACTCTTTATTTATCTCAACTCCTTTAACAAATAAGTTAAAATCTTTTAATAACCTCAAAAATTCTCCTCTACCACAGCCTATATCTATGAATTGGGCTTTTTCATTTATCTTTCTTAAAGACTCGTCTATAAAAGACATATACTTCCTAAATTTTATCTGAATGTCTTTACCTCTAAATGAGTTTTCAAATAGGGTATAAAAATCCTTTTTATCTTGCCTTATATCTTCTGTTATGAAACCTGAAATATTAATTATCTTGTACTCTTCAGGTAAAGTTAAACTTCTAATCTTGAAGGGAGACTTTAAAAGATTATATAGATACCAAGCAACTGAACCAAAAAAAGGAATTTTTCTTATTCTTTCTTTAAAACTTACTGGTTTCCCCATTTCTTCCGAAATATAACTATATTTAACACTGGTGTCTTTTTTGGGTCTAAAGTAATAAATCTCAAGTCAGCCATT
>CAZYLC010000049.1:5581-9876 GCA_964648755.1 uncultured Thermodesulfovibrio sp. | reverse complement strand
ACCGCAGCATTTTTTATATTTTTTACCACTTCCGCAAGGACAAGGGTCATTTCTTCCGATTTTGTCAGGTTTCTTTATAGGCTCTGCTGATGAATCCCCGTCACTTCTACTTATATGAGGTCTCTTAGCAACTTTCACCTGGCTTTCTTCTCTAACCTGAATTTTAAATAATCTTGTAAGTATCTCAGATATAACGTTTCTTGACATCTCCTCAAAGAGCTCAAAAGCTTCCTTTTTATATTCCACAAGAGGATCTTTTTGCGCATAACCTCTTAGCCCAATGCCTTCCTTTATATGGTCAATGCCTAAAAGATGGTCTTTCCATTTCGTGTCTATTACATGTAGAAATACCATCTTTTCTACGTCTCTCATTAAGTTTGTGCCAATTTTTTCTTCTTTTAGTTCATAGGTTTCTTTAAGTTGTTCAAGAAGATAACTTTTTATCTCATCCTTTGATTTATTCTCTAAGTCTAAGTCTACATCAAATCTTGCCTTTACATGTTCTTTTAGCTTTTTTATTCCATCCTCTTCTTGAGAGATATAGAAATCAACCATTTCATCAATTTCTATCTCAAGAAGCTCAAAAACTTTATCTTTTAATGAATCACTTTCAAGCACTTCTTTTCTAAATGAATAAATTTCCTTTCTCTGACTATTCATTACATCGTCATACTTAAGTAAATGCTTTCTTATATCAAAATTATGGGCTTCAACTCTTTTTTGAGCATTCTCAATAGCTTTTGATACCATCTTATTTTCAATAGGGGTGTCATCTTCTATTTTTAAAAAATGCATTAGGCTTTGTAATCTTTCGCCCCCAAAAAGCCTTAACAGTTCATCTTCCAAAGACAGATAAAATCTTGATGAACCTGGATCACCTTGCCTTCCTGCCCTACCCCTTAACTGATTGTCAATTCTTCTTGATTCATGCCTTTCTGTTCCAATTATGTGAAGTCCACCTAAAGAGACAACCTTTTCATGTTCTTGCCTGCAGATTTCTTTGGCTTTTTCTAAAGTCTTTTCATATTCTTCTTCCGAGTAGTCTTTTCCTGCAAGCATCTCTCTTGCAAGAAATTCTGGATTACCACCAAGAAGAATATCTGTTCCTCTTCCAGCCATGTTTGTAGCAATTGTTATAGCACCAACTCTTCCTGCCTGAGCAATAATTTCAGCTTCTTTGTCATGATATTTAGCATTTAGTACACTGTGGGGGATTCCCTTTTTCTTAAGCATCTTGCTTATAAGTTCTGACTTTTCAATAGAGGTAGTACCCACAAGAACAGGTCTTCCCATATTGTAACAATCCTCTATTTCTCTAACAACTGCCTCAAATTTTGCCTTCTCTGTCTTGTATACGGCATCTGGATAATCCTCTCTTATCATGGGTTTATGGGTAGGAATTACTACAACCTCAAGATTGTATATCTCTGCAAACTCTGATGCCTCTGTATCAGCAGTCCCTGTCATACCAGCAAGCTTTTTGTACATTCTGAAATAATTCTGAAAAGTTATTGTTGCAAGAGTCTGGTTTTCAGCCTCTATCTTAAGTCCCTCTTTTGCCTCAATTGCCTGATGGAGTCCGTCAGACCAGCGTCTTCCTGGCAAAAGCCTTCCGGTAAACTCATCAACTATAAGAATTTTCCCATCCTTGACAACATAATCAACATCTTTTTTAAAGAAATAATGAGCTCTAATTGCCTGATTTATATGGTGGACAACCTGAATATTGGATGGATCGTAGAGATTATTTATACTAAGAAGCTTTTCAGACTTCTGAGAGCCCTGTTCTGTAAGAACAATACTTTTAAGCTTTTCATCAAGTTTAAAATCTTCTTCTGGTTTAAGATATTTAACTATTTTATTTACTGCATAATAAATTTCTGTGGATTCCTCAGAAGGACCTGAGATTATGAGAGGGGTTCTTGCTTCGTCAATAAGAATGCTATCAACCTCATCAACTATAGCATAATTCAGTTCCCTCTGGCATAGCTCATCGAGGCTATAACGCATATTATCCCTAAGATAATCAAAACCAAACTCGTTATTTGTACCATAAGTTATATCTGCAAGATAGGCTTCCTTCTTCGAACATGGACGGAGCCTATCAAATCTCTTATCTGAAACTCTATACTGAGGATCATAGAGGAAAGAGGCATCATGCTGAATTACACCAACTGATAGTCCAAGAAAATTATATATTTTACCCATCCACTGCACATCTCTGCGAGCAAGATAATCATTAACAGTTACCACATGAACACCTTTGCCCTCGAGGGCGTTTAAATAAGCTGATAAAGTTGCAACGAGGGTTTTACCTTCACCTGTCTTCATCTCTGCAATTTTGCCTTCATGAAGCACAATTCCGCCAACAAGCTGTACATCGAAATGCCTCATCCCAAGAGTTCTTTTCGCCACTTCTCTTACCACTGCAAAAGCTTCATTTAAGATGTCATCAAGATTTTCTCCCTTTAGAAGTCTTTCTTTAAATTCCTCTGTTTTAGCACTAAGTTGTTCATTGGAAAGTTTGGAAATCTCAGACTCATAGAAGTTTATTTCATCAACTATTTTGAAGTATCTTTTAAGTTCTCGTTCATTTTTTGTGCCGAAAATCTTTTCAAGAATTTTTACCATATCTGTATGTTAAACCAGAAAAGAGGCTTTATTCAAGAAAAAATTCCCAATGTGCTATGATAAAACTATAGGCAGAGCAAATCTATAGTAGGAGGAGAAGTTGGAAGAAATAATAAGACTCATAAATAAACTTGCTCAAAAAATTGAAAGACAGATAAACCTTATGGAAGTCTGTGGTACACATACTGTATCCATATTCAGACACGGTATAAGAAGCCTAATTCCTAAAAATATTAAACTACTAAGCGGTCCTGGATGTCCTGTATGTGTTACACCAATAGAGGATATTGATAAAATGCTATATATAGCAAAACAAACTGATGTTATTCTTACTACCTTCGGAGATATGATGAGAGTTCCTGGAAGCAATGGTTCTCTTTATAGTGCAAAAGCTGAAGGTGCTAATATAAAGATGTTATATTCTCCCTTAGAGGCTCTTAAAATAGCAGAACAAAATCAAGATAAAAAAGTGGTTTTCTTTGCTGTGGGTTTTGAAACGACCTCTCCTTTGATAGCTGCAACAATTTATGAGTCTGAAAGGAAAGGAGTGCCTAATTTTTATATTTATTCAGTGCACAAATTAGTTCCTCCTGCTCTGGAACTATTAGTTAATACAGAGGAATTAAAACTTGACGGCTTCATTCTTCCAGGTCATGTAAGCACTATAACTGGCAGTAAAATCTATGAATTTATCCCGTTGAGATATAAAAAGGCCTGCGTAATAACCGGGTTTGATGCTGATGATATTTTAAATGCAATAGCTATGCTTTTAAATCAAATTCTACAAAGAGAACCAAAGGTTGAAATTCAGTACAGAGATGCTGTTAGACCAGAAGGGAATCCAAAGGCCATGGAATTTTTATACCGCTTTTTTGAGCCTTGCAATAGCAACTGGCGAGGAATAGGTGTAATTCCTAAAAGCGGCTTAAAATTAAAAAGAGAATTTTCTCATAGAGATGTAGAAGTTGCATTTAATATACCCGAAATAAAATCGATAGAACCAAGAGGCTGTAAGTGTGGACTTGTCCTGAGAGGAGTTAAAATTCCACCTGAATGCCCTCTTTTTGCTAAAGTATGCACTCCAGAAAATCCTATCGGTGCTTGTATGGTAAGCTCTGAAGGAAGCTGCTCTGCATACTACAAGTATGGAAGAGATAATAATTAGATTAGATAAACTGGTAAAATTCCTAAGATTAAAACTCCTAAGGCACAGATCAGTATAGAAATCTCAACTTCTTTATGATTAAAGGACTTAATTGATTTTATAGGCTCTTTCATATACATATTCATAACAATCCTCAAATAATAATAAGCTGATACGACAGTAAATAAAACAGCTATGATAACAAGCCATGTATATCCTGCCTTTATTGCCTGAAGGAATATATTAAATTTAACTATAAAACCTGCTGTAGGTGGTACCCCTGTGAGGGAAAACATAAAAATTAGCATTGAAAGAGCAAGAACAGGATGGAATTTATGCAGGCCCTTGTAATTCTCTATTTCCTCTTCATTTAGAGCAATTACTACTGCAAAGGCTCCAATATTCATGAATGTATATACAAGCATATAGGTAACAACGGAGTTTAAACCTTCCTTTGTCCCAGCAATTAAGCCTAAGACAATATAACCTGCATGAGCGATACTGGAATAGGCAAGCATTC
>CAZYLC010000049.1:0-5571 GCA_964648755.1 uncultured Thermodesulfovibrio sp. | reverse complement strand
TTATATTTTTCTGAGGAAGGGCGAGAATATTTCCTATTATTATCGTAAGAACTGCTAAAACTATTAGGAAACTACTCCACTGGACATGATAATTTTGAAAAATCTCAATCAAGATTCTACCAAAAGCGCCAAGCACTGCGACCTTCGGCACAGTAGAAATAAAAGCAGTAACAGGTGTGGGGGCTCCTTCATATACATCGGGAGACCACATATGAAAAGGTACAAGAGCTATTTTAAAACACAAACCTACAATAAAAAGACTTAAACCCGCCATTGAAAGTCCAGAGTTTGCATAAACAGATTGAATTATAAAGATAAAATCTGTAGATTTCGTAGCTCCATATAGTAAGGCTATACCAAAAAGCATTATAACCGTAGAGAGTCCACCAAGCATGAAGTATTTTATTGCTGCTTCATTGGCTCTCCTGTCATATTTTCTCAAGGCTACAAGAGAATAAAGACTTAAAGACATAAGTTCAAGGGATACAAAAAAGCTCATAAGTTCGCGAGCAGAAATAAGAAGCATCATTCCAAGAGAGGCAAACAATATTAAGGCAATTGATTCTTTAACTAATATAAATCTACTTTTAAGATAAGAGGCAATTAGTAATATAGAAATAAGTGCTCCTAATATTATAGTAATTTTTAGATAAATGGCTAAAAAATCATTTAAAAAGAATTCTCCAAAAGCCTTCCCTTCAAAAAGAGGAATTAGTGGGATCAAGGAAACAAGAAATATTACAGATGTCCACACTAATAGGGATTTATTTATTTTTAACAAAGAGAGTAAGAGTATCAGAGAGGCGAAGGATGTGAGTGCAATTTCAGGAATTAAAGCATTAAAATCTAAAGGAATCTGAGGAATATTCATTTCATGGCTCCTATGACAGAATTGAAATGATTAAGAAGTTCCTTTACTGATAAATCCATAAAACTTAAAATTGGCAAAGGATAAAAACCAATCCATAGTACAGCAAAAACAAGGGGTAATAGAGTTATTATTTCTCTTGAGTTTAAATCGCCATAACCAGTTATATGCTCTGTTATATAATTACCTGTATTTTCAAAAAATACTTTCTGATATAGCCATAACATATAGGCTGCGCCTATCACTAAAGCAATAGCTCCAAGTATACTCATTAGTTTCCAAGATTTAAAAGCTCCAAGTAAAATTAAAAACTCACCAACAAAGCCATTTGTTCCCGGAAGCCCTATAGAAGCAAGGGTAAAAAGCATAAAAAGGGCTGAATACAGAGGCATTACTGTAGCAACTCCTCCATATTTAGCTATTTCTCTCGTATGAGTTCTCTGATACACTATTCCTACGCACAAAAACAAAGCACCTGTCACAATGCCATGATTAATCATCTGTAAAATACCGCCTTGAATGCCCTGATGATTTAAAGCAAAAATACCCAAAGTAACAAAACCCATGTGACTTACTGAACTATAGGCAATGAGGCGCTTCAAATCAGTCTGAACTAAACATATTAAAGCACCATAAATTATTGCAATGACTGAAAGAATCAACATCAAAGGTTTCATGGCAACTGTTGCCTCAGGAAACATAGGCAAATTAAATCTGAGAAAACCGTAAGCTCCCATCTTTATTAATATTCCTGCAAGAACAACACTACCAGCAGTGGGCGCTTCTGTATGAGCATCGGGTAACCATGTATGAACGGGCCACATAGGAACTTTTACTGCAAAAGCAGCTAAAAAAGCCCAGAAAAGCCAAAGTTGCATCTTATAGGGATAGGAAAACTGAGCAAGTTTTAATATGTCAGATGTTCCTGTGTGAATATAAAGAACTATTATTCCAATTAGCATTAATAGACTGCCTATAAATGTATAGAGGAAGAATTTTATGGCTGCATATATGCGATTTGGGCCCCCCCATACTCCAACAATTAGGTACATGGGAATAAGCATTGCCTCCCAGAAAATATAAAAAAGGAAAATATCCAAACTCATGAAAACACCAATCATTGCTGAATGAGTAAGAAGCAGTGAAATATAAAATTCCTTTATCTTTTTATTTATTTCCCTCCATGATACAAGTACGCAAAGAATAGTAAGAAGACTGCTTAGTAGAATAAAAAGAACACTTATACCATCAACTCCGAGAGAATATTTTATTCCCCATCGAGGTATCCATAAATACTCTTCTGTGAACTGCATCTTCGTAATAGTTTTATCAAAAGAAAAATAAAGAGGAATACTGAGTATAAACTCTACAATTGAAATGATTAATGTAGCAATTTTTATTAATTCCTCATTCTGCCTATTTATAAAAAGAATCACTAAAGAGCCAACTATAGGAAAGAAAATCAGCGTGGAAAGAATGGGATACTTAATACTATTTGCCCATCCTCCTAAAGCTATTATTAAAACGCCAAATAAAATAGAAACCAAAACTGATATAAGCAAATTTTTCCTTAATTCACCTCTGTAATCATTTAGTCCTTCCTGTTGTGAATGCATCCCTTACCTCATGTGCTTAAAATTATGAATAAAATGATACAAACTCCTATAATCATCAAAATTGCATAGTGCTGCAAGTATCCTGTCTGTAAATTCCTTAGTTTCTCTCCAGCAAAATAGCAAAGCCTTGGAATTCCATTAACAATTCCTTCAATTATCTTTCTATCTGTAAATTTTTCAACCATTATTCTTGAAATCCATAAAGTTGGCTTAACAAAGAGATAATTATATAGTTCATCAAAATAGTATTTATTCCATAGTATTTTGTAAACCTTCTGAAATCTTATATAAAGAATTTCCGTCACTTGAGGTTTAAGCACATACATGTAAAAAGCAAAGAAAATTCCTGACAGGGCAGCGAGAATAGATATAGCCATTACAATTTTTTCCTCTTCATGGGGTAAGGCTGAGACTGCCTCTCCTACAACAGGTTTTATAAAATGGGATACAGAGAAATATCCTGCAACTATTGATAGTAATGCAAGAATAATAAGAGGATAGGTCATAACCTTCGGTGATTCATGAAGTTGATTAAGCACTTCTCTGTCACCCTTGAATTTTCCATGAAAGGCTACAAAAAGAATTCTAAAGGTGTAAAAGGCTGTAAGAGTAGCTGTTATGGTACCGAGTAACCACAAAATTTTACCGTATCCTTTAGGAGATGAATAGGCAAACCATAGGATTTCATCTTTACTAAAAAATCCAGATAATCCTGGAACTCCAGAAATAGTGAGTGCCATAAGTTATAGGCATATATTTTCTAAGTCCACCCATTTTATAAATATCAAGCTCTCCTGCCATTGCATGCATTACGCTACCTGCACATAGAAAAAGAAGAGCTTTAAAGAATGCATGAGTGTAAAGATGAAAAATTCCTGCACCATAGGCTACAAGTCCACAAGCTAAAAACATATAGCCAAGCTGACTTATTGTAGAGTAAGCAATAATTCTCTTAATGTCCCTTTGAACTGAGCCTATAGTAGCAGCCATAAAACTTGTAATTGCCCCTGTAAAGGCAACTATTGCGAGGGCTGTTTCAGAAAGACCAAAAAGTGGATTTAGTCTTGCCACCATAAATATACCTGCAGTAACCATAGTTGCAGCATGAATTAGAGCACTTACAGGAGTAGGTCCTTCCATAGCATCAGGAAGCCATACATGAAGAGGAAGTTGAGCTGACTTGCCTACAGCTCCGCAGAAAAGAAGAATAGCAATAAGGGTTATAAGATCAACATTAAAACCTAATATATCTATTGAATGCCCCTGTAATCCTGTTAATTTATGGAATATATCACCGTAGTTAAGAGTATGAACATTAATAAAAAGCAGAAAAATACCAAGAGCAAAACCAAAATCACCAATCCTATTTACAATAAAAGCCTTTTTACCTGCATCAGAGGCGGATTTTTTCCTATACCAAAAACCAATAAGAAAATAGGAACAAAGTCCAACTGCTTCCCAGCCAAAATAAAGTTGTAATAAATTGTTTCCCATAATAAGCATGAGCATGGAGAATACAAAAAGATTAAGATAGGCAAAATATCTTGCATATCCAGGATCACCATGCATATAGCCGATAGAATAAATATGAACAAGAAGACTTACCGTGGTTACCACGATTAGCATTACTGCAGTAAGGTGATCAATAAGATATCCGAAGCTTACTTTAAGGTCCTCTGAGAGAATCCAGGTATAGAAGTTATATTCAATGGTTTTCCCCATGAAAACCTCATAAACCGCAACGAGAGAAAGCATAAAAGAGATAAAAATAGATGAAACTGCTATGGTATTTATAGTTTTTATTTTCCTAAATCTTCCAAAAATTATATTTATTATGAAACCTATAAGAGGAAAAAGAGGAATAAGTAAATAAACTTTTTCCATTCTAACCTCTCAACCCTGTTATTTCATCAGAATGATTTATTCCTGTTATTCTTACTAAAGCAAGGACTATAGCAAGTCCAACAGCAGCCTCTGCAGCAGCAATAGCAATTGAAAAAAGCACAAAGATCTGTCCTGTATAGTTTCCGCTATAGTAACTGAAAGAGGCAAAAGTAATATTTACTGCATTAAACATGATTTCCAGACACATGAGCATAACTATAAAATCACGTCTTATGATGAATCCAACCAAACCTATTGTAAAAAGGGTTGCACTAAGCAAGAGATACTGATTTATCATCTATCCTCCCTCGGAGTCTTCTTAGCAATTATTATTCCCCCAACTAATGCGATAAGTAAAACCAATGATAAAATTTCAAAGGGTAAAAGATAATAGGAATACAATGTACTTCCGAGAATATTTGTGTCACTTATCAATGGATTTGCGGATTCGAATCTCATATTTCTGATGAAGCCAAAGAAAACAGCAAAAAAAAGCAAGCTTACTAACAACCCTGTGCCTACAAATTTTACAAACCTTCTATGTCTTAATTCCTCCTTTATATTCATAACCATAATAGCAAAGATAAATAGAGCAAGCACACCTCCTACATAAACTATGATTTGAATAACCATTAAAAATTCAGCATTGAGAAATAAAAAAACCGCAGCCACATGGAGAAGGAAAATCAATAGGAAAAAGGCACTATGAATAATATTTCTTGAAGCAATAACAGCTATACTAAGTATAGAGAGACTTATATAAAAATATGTAAAAAATGCTTGTTCAATTGTTGACGAATTCATTATTATCCTCCCTCTTAGTTTCTATAACCCTTCTAAGAGCAATTGGTCCTTGTTCTCTCTTTGTCTTAGGCCATCTTGAAGGATCAATTCCTGGTGGCTGCCAAAATTTATTAAAATAAAAATCCTTTTCCCATTTTTGAGTAAAATCATCCCAATTTTTAAGCAATCTTTCTTTATTAAAAACAAGCCCATCTCTTTCATATTGAGAATACTCATAATCTTCCGTTAGCACTATGGCACATACTGGACAGGATTCTACACAATAAGCGCAGTAAATACATCTTGACGCATCTATTATATAGTCTATAACAACCATTTTATTGTCTCTTTTTTCTCTCTTAATATGAATGCATCTGGAAGGGCAAACAGTTGTGCATCTCATGCAACCAATGCATTTAT
>CAZYLC010000048.1:9747-11304 GCA_964648755.1 uncultured Thermodesulfovibrio sp. | reverse complement strand
AATCTCTACAGGCTTTCACACATCTTGGTATAGGTTCATCCTTACACCCATCGCATTTAGTTAAGTCAATCAATGTTGCATACTTACCTTCTGCCGCATCCACTGCATTACCTAACAAAAGTGAACCACAAAACATCGATGATAAAGCAAGAAAGCCTCTTCTTGATAAGTTCATAGACTTCCTCCTTCGGTAAACTCCCGATTTAACTTATTCTTCAACCACCAGAGCTATAGGAAAGGTTACAGTTATTAGAGTTACCTGAAAATTTAGATAGTAGTCGTTCTGATTCATCATCTCCGCAGATAGGACATTTTTCTTTTTCATCTTTTCTACTTAAAGGCTTATAGACTTCAAAGGTATTCAAGCAGTTTTTGCATTTGTACTCATATATTGGCATATGTCACCCCCTAAACCGCAGATATATAGGTTTTTATAACCTTCTCTATCTCTTTCTCAATTTTATCAACAGAGCCATCATTTTTATTTAAGCAGTCATTAAGATAAAACTTCACAATTAAAAAACCAGCACCCTTAAGAGCTCCGTTTATTGAAGCAAACTGAGTTATTATCTCTTCACAGGCTCTTCCTGATTCAATCATTCTCTGAAGTCCCCTTATTTGACCTTCTATCCTTTTTAACCTTTGAATTAATTTCGTTTTATTCTCCATTATGATACCTTACCCCCTTATCTTATTTTTTATAATATAAAATAAGGATAAAATTGATGTCAATAGAGAGGGTATAATTTTGCTTGCATATTAAAAATTTTTATGCTAAAATTAATTTGTTTATGGAAGACCACAAGTTAAAAATTTTTTGCACCGTTGCTGAGACTAAAAGCTTCTCTAAAACTTCTGAAATTATTCATCTTACTCAACCTGCTGTTAGTCTGCAGATCCAGGCTCTTGAAGAACTTTATGAAACAAAGCTCTTTGATCGTTCCTCTGGAACAATAACACTTACACCATCAGGGGAGATTCTTTATAAATATGCAAAAGAGATACTAACATTATACGCAGAGGCTGCAAAGGAAATTAGTAAAATAACTGGACTCATAAAAGGTTGTGTAAAAATCGGAGCAGGTACAACAGTTGGTAATTATATACTCCCAGCTGTAGCGGTAGATTTTAAGAAAAAACATCCTAAAATTAGAGTAAGCATCTCAATAGGTAATGCAAAAAAAATCTTAGAAATGCTTGCCACGAGTATGATAGATTTCGGGATAATCTCTGAAATGCCTGGAAAGAGTAAATTTAATGTAGAATCTATCATATCTGATGAACTCTGCGTTATATGCCCATCTGACCATCCCTTAGGAAAGCAAAAAACAGTATCCCTATATGATGTCATAAAAGAACCCTTTGTAATTAGAGAAGAAGGCTCAAGCACAAGAGTTATAATTGAAAGATTTTTTGCTGATAACGGACTTAGCATTTCGGATTTGCATATAGCCTTGATTTTAGGTTCAACGGGATCAATTAAAGAAGCTGTTGAAAGAGGCATGGGACTCTCAATTGTATCTAAATGGGCAATTAGAAAAGAGGTAGCTTGCGGAA
>CAZYLC010000048.1:0-9736 GCA_964648755.1 uncultured Thermodesulfovibrio sp. | reverse complement strand
TTTTACCAAAAAATTCAATTCTTTCGCCCGCTGTTGAAGAGTTTATATCCTATCTTAAAAATTATCCCTATAATGACCTTATTTTATAGGGGATCTCCAATTTTGTGAAGTCTAATAACATTTTTATTCCCCATGAAAGGAGAACTTGCAACGAATACTACAGCATCTCCATTGCTTGCAAGGTTTAGGCTTTTAAGCTGAACTTCTGTCTCCTTAAGAAAAAGGTTGTCGATTACGTCTATTTGAGAAGGAATGTGCATAGGGATAACTGCCCATAGCAAAGAAAGCCTGCGATACACATTATAATCTGGAGTAAAAGCTACAATTGGCATTTGGGGTCTCAGTTTAGATATTAATAAAGCTGAAAAACCAGAATGAGAAAATACCACAATAGCTCTTGCTTCAATATCCTGAGCAACTCTTACAGCACCTGATGCAATAGCTTCTGGGAAATAGTTACTAACCTTGAAGGATGACAATATTTTATTCCCTAAATTTTCTTCTGTATACCTTATTATAGAATCCATTGTTCTTACCGATTCTAAAGGATACTTACCTGTTGTTGTTTCTGCAGAAAGCATGAGAGCATCTGTACCATCAAGCACAGCATTTGCTACATCACTTGCCTCAGCTCTTGTTGGTCTTGAATGTTCCCGCATAGATTCAAGCATCTGAGTGGCAGTTATAACTACCTTTTTTTTCTGATTGGCAAGGTCTATAAGCATTTTCTGATAAAATGGAACTTCTTCTATTGGTAATTCTACACCCAAATCTCCTCTTGCAACCATAATCCCATCACTATGTTCGAGAATTTCATTAATATTTTTTAAAGCCTCCCTCTTCTCTATTTTTGATATTAATGGAGGCAATTTAATTTGATTTTTCTCAGCCCACTTTTTAATCTTGATTAAATCATTAGGGCTTCTAACAAAAGAAACTGCTACATAGTCCACGTCGAGGTTTATACCAAATGAAAGGTCAGTTTTGTCCTTCTCAGTAAAAGAATCTATGGTTGTTCTTGTAAAAGGTAAGTTTACACCTTTTTTAGATTTTAAAATTCCACCTTCAACAATTACACCTACTAATTTATCCTTATTTTTCTCTATAATTTTTATTTTTAAAAGTCCATCATCTATTAAAATCTCCTCTTCCGCTTTAACATCATCCAATAATGGTGGATAGGAAATGTAAATTGTTTTATTATTGGAAAGTTTGTTGCCCGGTAAAATTTCTATTGTTTCTCCCTCAATTAATTCTACTTCTCCTCCTTCAACCTCTCCTATTCTTATTTTTATTCCTTGAAGGTCTTGAATAATACTTACCGCTTTTCCCAATTTTTGAGATTCTTCACGAATGGTTTTCACTATCTTGTTAAACCATTCATAATTACCATGGGAGAAATTTAATCGAGCTACATCCATACCAGAAAGAATCAACTGTCTTATGATTTCTCTCTTCTCCGTAGAAGGTCCTATGGTACAAACTATTTTTGCTCTTCTCATCATCTCTATAAAATTTCTATACTGTTATTTTTTTTCTTAACTCTGGTATGAATCTCCCAACCAGGAAGTTTATCTTTATAGTCAGTTCTATAGTGAGCCCCAACGCTATTTTTTCTTAAATAGGCTGACTCTGTGATTAATAAGCCTACTGTTATCAAGTTTTTAAGTTCAATGGAAAGAGGGTCTAAAAAAACACATTGGGAAAACCTCTCGTAAAAGGGCATGATAAAAGATTTTGCAATTCCGAGAGATTCACTACATCTTATCACTCCAACTTTATTCCACATTATTTCTCTCAGTTTATTTTTAATTTTTTCCATTTCAAATGAATATAAATACTGAATTTTATCTTTCATATATAAGTCTTTTCTGAACTTAAAGCTTTCAAACCCTTCTACATACTTAATCGCACCCTTTGCTGCTCTGAAACCGAAAACAAGTCCTTCAAGAAGACTATTGCTTGCTAATCTGTTAGCACCATGGACACCAGTACATGCTACCTCACCAGCAGCAAAAAGGCCTTTTATGTTTGTTTCACCAAAGTTATTTGTCTCTACCCCACCCATAATATAATGAGCTGCCGGTGATACAGGTACCATTTCTTGAGCTATGTTGAGTTTAAAATTAAGGCATGTATTGTATATATTGGGAAATCTTTTTTTTATAAAATTCTCATCTAAATGTGTTAAATCTAAGTAAACATGAGAAGTATTATTTTTTATCATCTCGGAAATTATAGCTCTCGAAACAATATCTCTCGGCGCTAAATCACCCAAGGGATGATAACTTTTCATAAAGGCTTCTCCGTGAATATTTCTTAAAATTGCTCCCTCACCTCTCATTGCTTCACTCAATAAAAACTGAGGTGCATCTTTTTTATAAAGAGCCGTAGGATGGAATTGAACAAATTCCATATCTTTTAAATTTGCTCCAACTCTAAATGCCATAGCCATTCCATCCCCTGTAATAACTCTTGGATTCGTTGTACGAGAATAAACTTGTCCTGCGCCTCCTGTAGCTAATAAGGTGGCTTTTGCAAAACATCTAATAATTTCTTTTTCTTTTAGCAAAAAAGCCCCATAACATCTATTTTCATCTGCGATTAGATCTATTGCCATAGTAAAGGAGGCTTTCTTCACTTTATCTATAAGAGAAACTTTATTTATTAGAACTCTTTCAATTTCTCTTCCTGTAGAGTCTCCATGGGCATGAAGTATTCTCTTCCTTGAATGAGCTCCCTCTAAGGTAAAGGATAGTTTACTTCCTTCTTTGTCAAATTCGGCACCCCAGTTTATTAATTCTATAATTCTTTCAGGCCCTTCTGAAACTAAAATCTTTACTGCTACTTCGTCGCAAAGCCCATCTCCTGCTTTTATTGTATCTTCATAATGTATACCAATTTCATCTTCATCACTGAGAGCTACTGCTACACCGCCTTGAGCATATTCAGTGCTGCTTTCAGTAGGGACATCTTTTGTAACAACAAGAACTTTTCCACTTTTTGACATCTCAATAGCAGCTCTAAGTCCGGCAACACCACTACCTATAATGAGATAGTCAGTGTAAAGGTCTTCTGACATTTAGTCCTCGAAGGTTGTCCTGAGAACTTCTTTTATGGAGGTTATTCCTTGCATTATTTTATTTAAACCGCTTCTTCTTAGGGTTAACATTCCTTGTTTGACTGCCTCTCTTTTAATATCAAGAGCAGTGGCACCAGTGAGAATTAAATCTTTAATTTCATCAGTGATAGGCATCACTTCGTATAGAGCTATTCTTCCTTTATACCCTGTTAAATTACATTCTGTACAGCTTCCTGGACCATATATCTTCAAATTTTCGATCTCATTCTCCGTAAAGCCTAATTTCAATAGAGTTTCTTGAGCAACAGTCTCTTCTCTTTTACAATGGGGACAAAGTTTTCTAACTAATCTCTGAGCAACAACAAGTAAGACAGAGGAAGAAATTAAAAAGGGTTCTATACCCATGTTAACCAATCTTGTAATAGTACTTGGCGCATCATTTGTATGAAGCGTACTGAGGACAAGATGTCCTGTAAGAGCAGCCTTAACTGCAATTTCTGCTGTTTCAAAATCTCTTATCTCACCAACCATTATTATATCTGGGTCTTGTCTTAAGAAAGATCTTAAGGCGGCAGCAAAAGTAAGACCAATTTCTTCCTTTACATGAACCTGATTAATACCCTGAAAACTATATTCTACGGGATCTTCAACAGTCATTATATTAACCTCTGGTTTATTTAACTTCATCAAGGCAGAGTAAAGAGTTGTTGTTTTACCAGAACCTGTTGGGCCAGTAACGAGTATCATGCCATAGGGTTTTTCCAGAGACTCAAGGAAAAATTGTAAGGATATTTCCTCAAACCCAAGCTTTGTTAAATCGAGCTGTAAAGAGCCTTTTTCAAGAATTCTCAAGACAATTTTTTCACCATGAATAATGGGTAAAGAGGACACTCTAAAGTCCACATCTTTATCGGCAATTTTCGCTTTAATTCTGCCATCCTGAGGTAGTCTTCTTTCTGAAATATCAAGATGGGACATTATCTTAAATCGAGTAGTCAAAGCACTTCTAATCTGAGTAGGCAGATTCATTACATTATGAAGGACTCCGTCTATTCGATATCTTACTGCCACTCCCTTTTCATAGGGCTCTATATGAATATCACTTGCTCTCATCCTTATAGCATCATAAATTATCTTTAGACTCGGCCTCATCAGCCGCAGCCATATCAATAACAGCGCTTTCTATTAACTCATCAACCTGTTCGAGACTTTTTTCGTCTCCATCGCTTTTTTTATCCGTTTCATTAAAATACTGTAGCATTTCTGAGTATTTTGACAGATAGATATCTAAATTAAATCCTGTTAAAAGAAATTTTACATAATCAATTATTGTATTTGATGGATCACAAATGGCTACTTTAATAGTACTTCCCTCTTTACCAAAGGGAACTACTTTATATTTTTTCATAATTTCCTTGGGGATTAATTTAACTACCTGAGGGTCTTTTTCAATTTTCAGAATATTTATTAGAGGATAACCATATATTTCACTCAAGGCATTAAAAAGTTGATTTTCATCAATATATCCAAGCTTCATTAGAGCAGAGCCAATCTTAATACCTTCAACTTTTTGCACTTTTACAGCTTGCAGGAGTTTTTCTTCAGAAATGACTCCTTTTTTTACAAGATACTGACCAAGAGATGTGGCTCCAACTACTCCCATAACTTATACTCTAATTTTAATATAATTTAACAATTTTTTCACCTCTTCCACCCTAGATATAGCCATAATATGAATTCCATTGGCTAATTTATTTTCCATTATATTCATTGTAATACTTGATGCAAAGTCTATACCAAATTTTTCTACATCCTCATCATTCATTTTGCTAACTTTATCTATGAGCCATTGAGGAACTATTGCTCCTGGAATTTTTTCTGCAATATAATATAGCATTTTCTTTGTCCTTATTAGTATAAGTCCGACAATTACCTTTACTCCTTCAAATTTACTTGCAAAATCAGTCAACCTCTTGAGCTTATCAATTTCAAAAATCATTTGTGTCTGAAAAAAATCTGCACCTAATTTAAACTTTTGTTCAAATCTTTTCAACTGGGGCAAAATAGGTTCCACATTAGGATTAACAACAGCACCAACAAAAAAATCTGTTTTCCCATTTAGAGTATTTCCATAAATGTCTTTACCTTCGTTTAGATTTTTAACTACTTTTATCATAATGGATGAATCAATATCATAAACTGGTTTAGACTCCCTGTGATCACCCCATAGGGGATGATCTCCTGTCATTACAAGTAAATTTCTTATACCTAAGGCATGGGCTCCAAGGAGATCAGACTGAATAGCTATTCTGTTACGATCCCTACAGGTCATCTGTAAAACTGGTTCAAAATCCATTTCCAAGGACAACTTACATGCTGCCATAGAACAGAGTCTCATCCTCGCAGATGGATTATCAGTAAAATTTACAGCATCTGTTAAATATTTCAACTCTTCCAATTTATCCAGCATAGGGGTTACATCAGGACCTTTTGGAGGAGTAATTTCTACAGTTATCACAAAATCGTCATTTAAAAGTTTTGTTCTTAAGATGGTCAATTTACTTTCTCCTTAACCGCATAGTCTCTCGGTGAACTTGCCTTTGACCAGTCCTTAGGTCCGAGAAGACTCTCGTAAAATCTATCTATAACACCTCTTTTTTCAAGAATATTAAAGGCAATAACCCAAACGCATTTCTTTTGAGGATTTACCTCACATCTTCCATCCTTGTACCCCCCACAAGGTCCATTAAGCATCGATTTCGGGCATAAAGTAACAACACAAACTCCTGTAATTGCGAGAAAGCATTCACCACAAGCTCTACACCTTTCCTCAAATTCCCTAAATCGTCGCATATTGCCAATAAATAAAGTATCATTTACCGGGATTATTGGTTTATCTTCAAAAAATTCCACTATAGTCTGTGTTCCTGCACCGCAGGAAAGAACTAAAATACAGTCAGAGGCATTAATAAGTTCTTTATATTTTGACAGATCCCTTTTTGTTCCCAAAATCTGACAACCCGTCTTAGCTATAAACCAACCTGTAATTTGTTTGCCTTTTTTTTCAAGCCATTCCTTTAACTGTAGAATTGCCTCTTCATCGCCTGTACCACACAAACTGGCGCATTCAGAACAGCCGATTAAAAAATATGAATTATATCGGTCAATATAAGTTGAAAGCTCCTCATTTTTCTTCTTTTTTGAAACAATCATTAGAGCAAACCTTTCTGTAATTTTGTGGCATAAACTGTATTTTCCATAAGCATAGCAATAGTCATAGGACCAACACCTCCTGGAACAGGTGTTATATAAGAAGCTTTTTCTTTAACGCTATCAAAATCAACATCTCCAATAACCTTATCATAATTTGTCACATTTATCCCAATATCAATAATAACTGCACCATCCTTAACCATATCGGCTGTTATAAAATTAGGAACTCCAACAGCAACACATAGAATGTCAGCTTTTCTCGTGATTTCTTTAAGTCCTTCTGTTTTACTATGGCAAACAGTAACAGTAGCATTTCTTCTTAACAAAAGCAAAGATAGGGGCTTACCCACTATTACACTCCTGCCAATTACAACAGCATGTTTTCTTTCTATTTGAATCTCATAGGTGTCAAGTATTTTCATTATTCCCTTCGGAGTGCACGGTATGAAAAGGGGATTATCAATTAAAAGTCTACCAAGACAGTAGGGAGTAAAACCATCAACATCCTTGAAGGGGTCTATTTTTTGTAAAATATTATTTTGATTCATATGCCTTGGTAAGGGCAATTGGACAAGAATGCCATTAATAGAAGGATTTTGATTTAATTCATCAATTAATTTATATATTTCTTCCTCATCTGTTCCTTCAGATAACTTAAATATAAGGCTTTTAATACCCAATTCAAGACAGGTCTTTTCCTTAAAAGAGACATATTTCTCTGATGCCTTATTGTCTCCTACAAGAATAACAGCTAAACAGGGATTAATACCTTTGTTTTTTAATTCTTCTACCTCTATTCTTATATCCTCTTTGATAATAGATGCGATAAATTTACCATTTATTAATGTAAAACTCATTACCCCTCCCTCTTATTAATAAGTTCTAATGCTTCTTGACGAGTTGTCTGACTCTTTCTAAAAATGCCTCGCACTGCAGAGGTTACTGTTTTAGACCCGGGTTTCTTTATACCTCTCATACTCATACAAAGATGTTCAGCCTCAATTACTACCATACATCCCTTTGGTTTTAGTTTTTCCATTAATAGATTAGCCAGTTGGCTTGTGAGTCTTTCCTGAACTTGTGGCCTCTTTGCAAAATAGTCAAGAGACTTGGGAAGTTCGCTTAATCCCACAATTTTGCCATCGGGAATATAAGCAATATGAGCATGCCCAAAAAAAGGCAAAAGATGATGCTCACATACAGAATAAAAAGGAATATCTCTTATCAAAACCATCTCATCATGAGTTTCGCCTTCAATGCATTTCAGTAAATCCTCATCTGGAGGAAGTAATCCCCTAAAAATCTCTTCACACATTCTTGCAATACGTTGAGGGGTATCCTTAATTCCTGGCCTTTCAATGTCTTCTCCAATACCTTCCAATATAAGTCTCACACCCTCTTCAATTTTTTTTCTGTCAAACACAACTAATCATCCTTTCATCAGTAATTATTAAATCAATTCTTTTATCAAAAGGCTCTGTAGGAATTCGATCAATTATCTGCTCCTCGTAAGCTAATCCTATGGCTAATCCCTTTTTATATAAGAGAAGTCTATCATAAAATCCTCCTCCATAGCCAATCCTATAACAATATATGTCAAAGGCTATACCTGGCACAACAATCACTTCTATTTCTTCAATAGATGCTTTAGTTCCCCTCTCTGGTTCAAGAATAGATTTATATCCTGGAGATAATTGTTCAAGATTGTTTACCCAATAAAGTTCAAGAGCTTTACCTCTCTCTACTACTTTAGGAAAAGCTGTTTTAATAGAATTTTCTTGACAGAAATAAAATATTTTCCATGTATCAACTTCACTACCATAGGATGCATATAAAAGAACAGATTTAATTTTTTTTAAATTTAAAAATTCAGTAAAATTTAGCATAATTTTCTGATCTTTTTGATTTTTTAAAAAGGGTTCTATTTCATTCCTCAAATTAATCATTCTTTTTCTTATCTCTTTCTTCATAACACTATTTGCTTCCTGAGTAAAAAACATTTAAAATTATACCATTACCAGACTCTTTTATGGTAATATAAAGCTTTATGGAAGAAAAAGATTTAATAAAACTTTCTGAAAAACTTTTAATACCTACCTACTCAAGATATCCTATAGTATTACGTAAAGGTAGAGGAGTAAAAGTATGGGATGTAAACGGCAAAGAGTATCTTGATTTTCTTGCAGGAATTGCAGTAAATATTCTCGGACATTGTCCAAGAAAAGTGGTAATGGCAGTTCAAAAACAAGTTCAAAGACTAATTCATGTATCAAATCTTTATTACACCGAGCCTCAACTTGCTTTAGCAAAAATATTAATAAAAAATTCCTTTGCCGATAGGGTTTTTTTCTGCAATTCGGGTACAGAGGCAAACGAAGGTGCTCTTAAACTTGCACGCATATATATGAAAAAAAAATATGGTGAAAAAATGTTTGAATACATCTCTGCCTATAATTCTTTTCATGGCAGAACCTTCGGAAGCTTGAGTGTAACAGGTCAAGAAAAGTATCATCAAGGTTTTGAGCCTCTGCTCAGTAGCGTAAAATTTGTTCCTTTCAATAGAGCAGACGCCATTGCCAATGCAATAACAGATAAAACCTGTGCAGTGATTCTTGAACCAATTCAAGCAGAAGGTGGAGTTAATGTTCCAGATAGGGAATATCTCAAAAAAGTAAGGGAAATTTGTGATAAAGCAGGAATTCTCCTTATTCTTGACGAAGTTCAAACAGGAATTGGAAGAACAGGAAAGCTTTTTGCTTACGAACATTTTGGGATTGAACCAGATATAATGACCCTTGCCAAAGGACTTGGTGGAGGGATTCCTATCGGAGCCGTGCTCACTAAGGAAGAAATTGCTCAAGCCTTTGCTCCAAAAACCCATGCCTCAACTTTTGGAGGAAACCCTGTTGCTTGTGCCTCTGCTGTAGCGACTCTCGAAACAATTCTCGAAGATGGATATTTACTTGATTACTGTGGAAGAATTTCTAAATATTTTATCAAAAAACTCAACTCTTTAAAAGATAAATATCCTGAAAAAATAAAAGAAATAAGAGGTTTAGGATTATTAATTGGTATGCAAATTTCATCTGACGGTAGCCAAATAGTGAAAAAATGCATGGAAAAAGGATTATTAATAGGCACTGCCGGAGACGGAACAGTACTAAGATTTACTCCTCCTTTAATTATTGAAAAAGATGATATAGATGAAGCTATAGCTATACTTGACAAGACTCTACGGGAGGTTTCAAGTTGAAAAGAGATTATTTGAGAGTATTTGATTTCGATAAAGAGGAATTTCAAGCCTTAATACAAAGAGCTAAGGAATTAAAAGAAGGCAAGAACTCATCAAAGTGTCCTATAATTGGGAAAAGTGTGGGTATGATTTTTGAAAAACCATCAACAAGAACACGTGTTTCCTTCGAAGTAGCGATTTACCAACTT
>CAZYLC010000047.1:10452-11412 GCA_964648755.1 uncultured Thermodesulfovibrio sp. | reverse complement strand
AACCCACGACCTCTTCCGCGTCAAGGAAGCGCTCTCCCACTGAGCTACGCGCCTAACCTTAGAAATTATAAACAATAAAACTACTGTATTGTCAACCTCTTATAAATCCTCTTCTTCAATGGCTTTTCTTGACACCTTTATTGCGCAGAATTCTCCGCACATGCTACAAACTCTCTCATCCTCAAGAGGAGGCCTATCCGAACGCATTAAACGAACTTTTTCAGGGTCGAAGGAAAGTTGTATCTGTTTTTGCCAATCAAAGTTTCTTCTGGCAAATGCCATTTCTTTGTCTTTTTGCCAAGCTTTTATGTAGCCCTTAGCAAGGTCTGCTGCGTGAGCTGCTATCTTAGAGGCAATAACTCCCTCTTTCACATCTTCTTTATCAGGTAGCCTAATATGTTCTGAAGGGGTAACATAACACAAAAAATCTGCGCCATACATCCCAGCTAAAGCACCACCTATTGCTGCAGCAATGTGGTCATAACCCATTGCACAGTCTGTTACAAGAGGACCTAAAACATAAAAGGGAGCTTCTTTACATATGCTTTTTTGGAGCTTAATATTTGTATCTACATGATTAATAGGAAGATGGCCAGGTCCTTCAATTATGCATTGAACTCCTTCTGATACAGCAATATCTTTAAGTTTACCAATTGTTATGAGCTCAATTAGTTGATATTTGTCGGTAGCATCAAGCAAACAACCAGGTCTCAATCCATCTCCAAGACTTAATGTAAGGTCATACTTTTTAGCAATCTCAATAAGTCTATCATAATACTCATAGAGGGGATTTTCCTTACCATGATAACATATCCAATCCGCAAGGATTGAACCACCTCTGCTTACTATTGGCAAAACCCTTTCATTGGACTTTAACATTTCCACTATTTTCATAGTTACACCACAGTGAACAGTAACAAAATCAACTCCTTCCTTAGCATGATCTTCAATAACTTCAAA
>CAZYLC010000047.1:8738-10442 GCA_964648755.1 uncultured Thermodesulfovibrio sp. | reverse complement strand
ATATCATCTATAGTCATTTTTACGAAACTTCCATACATCTCCTGTGCCCTTACAGCAACTTCGTAAATTGGTACTGTGCCAATGCTTACTGGAGAGTTTTTAATAATTGCTTTGCGCATCTCCTTAAGAGGACCTCCCGTTGAAAGGTCCATTACTGCGTCGGCTCCAAATTTCACTGCAATTTGGAGTTTCTCGAGTTCCTCTTCTACATTAGTTTTGTCTCTTGAAGTGCCGATATTTGCATTAATTTTTGTTCCTAATCCCTTGCCTATTCCAAGAGGTTTTATGTTTCTCAGGATATTTTTTGTTATAATAGCTTTTCCTTCAGCTATGTTTTTTGAGAGTTCTTCAGGAGAAACTCCTTCCTCTTGAGCTACTTGTCTTACCTCATCAGTTATTATTCCCTTTTTTGCCATTTCGATTCTTGTCATAGACTATCTCCTAAAATTTGTTTAAATTTTTTTACTGTTTCTTCGATGTTTTTCTGAGCTAAAATTCCGCTTATAATTGCAACTCCATCACAATAGGGAATAACTTCATGGACATTGTTAAGATTGATTCCTCCGAGGGCGAAAACTTTGCATTTTATAGAATTTCTTATATCTTTTAATTTTTCAACTCCAAGAGGTTTTCCATATATTGCCTTAGAGGGAGTATAAAAAATTGGGCTAAAAGTAATGAAATCTGCCCATTCTGATGCTTCCCGTGCCTCCTCAACCGAGTGAGTAGAAACCCCGATGATAAATTTATTATTCCATACTTTCCTAACTATGTGAGCAGGAAATCCACTTTGAGGTAGATGGACTCCGTCTGCATCTACTGCAAGAGCAATATCTATTCTATCATTTATAAAAAGCAAGGCATCATTTTTTCTCGTTATTTCCCTTACTTTTTTTGCAAGGTTATATAATTCTCTTGCAGTTAAGTCTTTTTCTCTCAATTGAAAAGCCCTTACCCCTGCAGATAAAGCAACTTCAACTGCATTCAAAAAAGATTCTTCATTGGGGAATAACTTTCTATCACCTATAAGATAAAGCTTATACTTCATGTAAGCATTCCATCTATTGGTGAGCTTGCAGTAGCATATAGTTTCCTCGGTATTCTTCCTGCTTTATAGGCAAGTCTTCCTGCTATCCAAGCATGTTTTAGCGCCTCTGCCATCTTTATGGGTTCCTTTGCACCAGCGATTGCTGTGTTTACAAGAACTGCATCACAGCCAAGTTCCATGGCAATTGATACATCTGATGCAGTGCCTACTCCAGCATCAACAATTACAGGTATATTTACAGTTTCAAGGATTATTTTTATGTTATAAGGATTTCTAATTCCAAGCCCAGAACCAATTGGTGCTCCAAGAGGCATTACTGCAGCAGCACCTGCATCAACAAGTCTCTTTGCAGTGATTGGATCATCATTCGTGTATGGAAAAACAATAAACCCTTCATTTGCCAAAATTTCAGTTGCCTTGAGAAGACCGCATACGTCTGGAAAAAGAGTTTTTTCATCACCAATAACCTCAAGTTTGACCATATCTGAAACGCCAGCCTCTCTTGCTAATCTTGCATATCGAAGGGCATCTTCCACTGTATAACAACCAGCAGTGTTAGGTAAGATTTTATACTTTTTGGGGTCAATGTAATCAAGAAGATTTTCCTTTGTCCTGTCTATAATATTAACCCTTCTAACTGCAACGGTCACTACATC
>CAZYLC010000047.1:7444-8728 GCA_964648755.1 uncultured Thermodesulfovibrio sp. | reverse complement strand
TTCAAAGTCCTTATATTTTCCTGTTCCAACCCATAGCCTTGATTTAAACTCAATACCTTTGATGATTAATGAATCATTCATCTTATCCTCCTCCCACAAAATTGACGATTTCTATTGAATCGCCTTCTTTTATTTTATATTCAGAAAATCTATCTCTCTTTACTATTTCAAGATTTACCTCAACCACAACTCTTTGTGGATTGATGTCAAGTTCCTGAAGTAACTCCATCAGTGTGGATGCCTTAACATCCATGCTTGAACCGTTAACTGTGACCTTCATAATTCCTCCTAAAATAAAAAGCCCCTATCCCTGAGGATAGAGGCTGATGTCTTTCAGTCTCTCTCCCTTTCCCTCCGCCGGTATTACCCGGATCAGGTTCAAGGGGTCTTCCCAAAATAGGAACTCTCAGGTCTTTAAAGACCTCCCCCAGGGATTAGTAAATTATACTAATCAAAAGATCAATTAGTCAAATAACAAAACTTTAGCACCCCTGATTTTTCTGCTTTTTATATCAATAATAGCTTTATTTGCCTCATTGAAATGATATTCCTCTACTTCTGGCTTTATAGAATATTTTGATGCGATGCTTAAAAATTCCGAAATATCATTTCTCGTTATGTTTGTTACAGTTTTAATTTCCTTTTCTTGCCACAAATCATTTTTATAGTCAATTTTCATAAGGCTCTCTTTGTCTGATTCCT
Source organism: uncultured Thermodesulfovibrio sp. (assembly GCA_964648755.1). Classification (GTDB taxonomy): domain Bacteria; phylum Nitrospirota; class Thermodesulfovibrionia; order Thermodesulfovibrionales; family Thermodesulfovibrionaceae; genus Thermodesulfovibrio. Next base: position 8,026 of record CAZYLC010000047.1, on the reverse strand, counting down.
CTTTTCTTATTGCATTGATGATTAATCTCCCACCTGGTTTGAGATATTTCAGTACAGTTAGGGGTGGATTCCAAACTGGAGTTGTATCAATAGCTGCATTTAATCTATTTGTTGGTTTTTCTCCAAAATCACCAGCCCAGTAAGCTCCAAGTTCTATTGCAAATTCTCTCTCCCTTTCAGTCCTTGAGAAGACAAAAATCTTTGAATCTGGAAAGAGATTTTGAATTATCTTTAAAACAAAATGACCTGAAGCTCCAAATCCAACAAGTCCAATGTTGTCTCCATTTTTAATTTTTGATAATTTTAAAGCTCTATAACCTATTGCTCCAGCACAGAAAAGAGGAGCACACTCCTTAAATTTAAGATTTTCAGGCAGAGAGAATGCAAAGTCTTCATGAATTTTAAAATACTCTGCATAACCACCATTGACATCTTTACCTGTAGCTTTGAAATTTTCACATAAGTTCTCAAGTCCTTTTAAGCAAAACTCACATTTACCACATGCTGAATAAATCCATCCAGTACCTACTCTATCTCCAATCTTGAATTTCTTTACTAATTCGCCAACCTCTATTACCTCTC
>CAZYLC010000047.1:6261-7360 GCA_964648755.1 uncultured Thermodesulfovibrio sp. | reverse complement strand
GAATAATAGGTAAAAAAGCAGGGGTTGCCCTACCCTCTATTTCATCAATCTCAGTATGACAAACTCCACAGGCATGTACTTTTATTAAGATTTCTCTCTTAAGCAATTTAGGAGTTTCTAATTCCACAAGTTCCAGTGTGTCAATATTACTCGTTATTTTATATAATATTTTTGAAATTATCCAGGCTTTCATTAAGTTTTATTATAACAAGTGAGAAGCCCCCTCACAAAAGAGAAGGCTTCTCGGTAAAAAATTTTTTATAGTTTTTTATAGCAAAACCACCAATCATAACAATCGTACTGTTTTGGTCTTTCCTGGGCTGTTTTTACATCTGCTGCAGGAGGAACTATAACCTTGTCACCCAATAGTTCATTATTTGGCCAACCAGCAGGAATTGCAACTTTGTTTACATCTGATGTCTGTAATGCTTTAACGGCTCTTACAATTTCATCAATGTTTCTGCCAATCTCTTGAGGATAATATAATATAAGTCTCAGAACTCCATTCGGATCAATAATGAATACTGCTCTTATTGTATTAGTTCCTTTTGCTGGACTTATCATTCCAAAGGATTTTGCTACCTCTCCCATGTCATCTGCAATTATTGGGAAAGTGATCTCTACTCCAAGCTTTTCCTTGATCCATTCAACCCATTTAATGTGTGCAAATACTTGATCGATGGAAAGACCTATTAATTCACAGTTAAGGGCTTTAAAATCTTCGATTCTTTTTTGAAATGCTACAAATTCAGTTGTGCATACAGGAGTAAAGTCAGCAGGATGACTAAACAAAACCACCCACTTGCCAGAATAATCTCCTGGGAAATTGATGATACCATTAGTAGTTTTTACCTTTCTGTCTTCAATTTTTTCTCCCAATAAGGGCATTCTTCCTTCCATAAGCACCTCCTAAAATTATTTTATAAAAATTATAAAATAATAATAAATAAAAGTCAACATTGATTTAAATAAAACTTTTTCAATATAATAAAATTATTAAAAAATATGGAGGTGTTATATGACTCAAAAACTACAAATTTATAAGTGTGAAAAATGTGGAAATATTGTAGAAGTTTTGCATGAGGGAGTAGGTCAATTA
>CAZYLC010000047.1:0-6251 GCA_964648755.1 uncultured Thermodesulfovibrio sp. | reverse complement strand
CAACCAATGAAGCTTTTTACAGAAAATACAGTAGATGCAGCTTTAGAAAAACATGTTCCAGTTATAGAAAAAGTAGATGAAGGGTTTAAAGTAAAGGTTGGAAGTGTCGCACATCCAATGGAAGAAAAACATTATATTGAATGGATTGAAATCATAGCTGACGGGAAGGTTTATAGAGAATTTTTAAATCCTGGTCAGTCACCTGAAGCTACCTTCTGCGTAAAAGCTAATCAAGTTACAGCAAGAGAATATTGTAATATACACGGCCTTTGGAAAGCTTAATTTGGAGAAATATTATGTCAGAAGATAAAAAAGGGCAGCCTTGGGTATGTGGTAGATGTGGATATATATACGATCCAAAAAAGGGAGATAAAAAAGGCAGAATTCCTCCTGGAATTCCCTTTGAAGATTTACCAGAGGAGTCGGTTTGTCCCCTATGCGGAGCCTCAAAAAAAATATTTTCACCCATGCTTGGATATGATGAATAAATAGGTGGGAGAAACTTCTCCCACCCCTCTATCTTGATAAAGTATTCAATTTAGTTCAAATTTTGGTAAAATTTACAAATGCGCCCATTTATTAATAAAGTATTTGATACTATAGAAAAATATAATATGTTGTCCTTCAGTGACCACGTTCTCGTAGGATTATCTGGTGGTCCTGATTCCGTGTGTCTTCTATTAACATTAAATCAATTGAAATCTAAGTATAATTTAAAAATATCTGCCGTTTATATTGATCATGGATTAAGACCGAAAGATGTTCCAAAAGAAATAGAGTTTTGTAAAAAATTGTGTGATGATTTAAATATTACTTTTTATAGCCATTCAATAAACGTTAAAGAATTTGCAATAAAAGAGAGAATTAATTTACAAGAAGCAGCAAGAATTTTAAGATATGCAACTTTTGATCAGATAAGTATAAATATAAAAGCTGATAAAATTGCTTTAGGTCACAATTCAGATGACCAAGCAGAAACTTTAATAATGAGATTACTAAGAGGAGCTGGACCTTCAGGTTTAAGCGGAATTCCACCAGTAAGAAAAAAGATAATAAGACCTTTGATAGAGGTTGAACGAACAGAAATAGAAGAATTTTTAAAGAAAAATAAAGTAGATTTTGTCCTTGACTCTTCTAATGAAAATACTAAATATATGCGAAACAAAATAAGACATATTCTAATGCCAGCTATTAAAAAAATCTCACCTCAAGCAACAAAAATAATATCAAAAACCGCAGATATAATCCGAGAAGAAAATGACTATATCAATGTATCTGTGACTAAAGCATTAATGAGATTAATGAGCAGAAAGACTGATCAAAAAGTAGAACTATTCTGTAATCCAATGGAAGTTCTTAATATCGTAATCTTAAGAAGAGCTTTAAGGGTTGCTATTGATAGTTTTAAAGATTTAAAAGGTATAGAATTTGATCATATAGAAGAGATAATTAGATTAATAAAAAAAGGCAAGCCAGGAGATAGAATTTATTTGCCAAAAGGAATAAGAGCTATAAAAGGTTATTCAACTATAATAATCACATCAGAACCTCCTCAAAAGCTTTCAACCTATCAAATAGATATGCCCAAGGAGATAGCAATAAAAGAAATTTCAATGACTCTTGATATTAAAGAACTCTCAATAGGGGAAATACAAGATTACGGCAACGGTAAAAATTTAATTTATATTGACGCTGAAAAAATAAAATTCCCCCTAATAATTAGACCAAGGAAAGAGGGTGATTATTTATATCCCTTTGGTTTCGGAAAAAAGAAAAAACTTCAGGACTTTTTTGTAGATGAAAAGATACCAAGAGACGAAAGAGATTTAATACCAATAATTGAAAGTGAAGGTAATATAGTATGTATAGTAGGTTATAGACTTGACGACAGATTTAAAATTGATCATAATACTAAAAGATGTTTACAAATAAAAGCTATAGCAAAAATGTAGTTTTTCTTTTATTTTCAGTAGCTATTTTCATTTTTTTCCCTCTTTTATCCTTCGGAAGTGATGATTTAGAAAAAACTTTAAAAACTAAAATAGAAGAAATAAATAAAAAATTTCTTCCTTCTTTAATCCCTTTTGAAAATGGTATTGCTGTATCTTTTTTTAAAGATATTGCCTTAGCTCCTTCATCGATTATAGAGGATAATAAAAAAATTTTAGCTATTGACTCTAAACTTAAAATATCTTTATTTAAAACTGAAGAGGTTAGAAAGGGGATAGAATTTAAAAATCCCGATAAAAATGCAGATGTATTTTTCCTTTTAACATACAATGATTCTTTTAATATATTATTAGTAGATGGGAAAATTGAGGAAAGTTCAATAAAAATATCAGGTAAACACGAAATAGGATCCATGTTGGTTTCCATAGATTTAAATCCCTTAGGTATTGTAGTAAAAAACGATGATAATGTATCTGAAGTCTTGATAGTTAAATCATTTGAGCAAGAAATAATTAAATTAATTAATAGAAAATCTGGATGGCTTGGTATTCAAGGACAGACCGTTACAGAGGATTTGAAAAAAATTTTATTCACTAATTATGGAGTTGTAGTAACCAATGTTTATCAGGATGGACCTGCCTATAAAGCCGGTATTAGGAGAGGCGATGTAATAATTGAAGCAGATATGTTATCAATTAAAGACATTAAAGATTTACAAAATCTCCTCAGTACGAAATTTTCAGGAGAAAAGATGCAACTTATATTTTTGCGAAATGGTAACAGAACAGAGGTCAATTTAATTCTGGAAGACCCTCCTGAAATGATAACTAATCTAAAAAGTCAGCCTTTAGGAATACCCGGCTTAGAAATTACAGAAATTCCTCCTAATTTAAGGCAATCTCTTAGGGAAAATATCAAGGGTGTTTTTGTTAAAAACATCACAGAAAATAGTCCTGTGCTTGGAATATTAAAAAAAGGTGATATTATTATTGAGTTAAATAAAAGAGAGATTAATAATACTCAAGATTATCATGAAGTCCTATCAAAATCGTCAGGTGATTTACTCATACTTGTTTACAGACAGGACAATTTTCAATATGTAATAATACCTTCGCAAAAATTTCGTTAGAAATTAACATTCCTCTATCAGTCAAAGATATTTTATTACCATTAATTCTTATTAACTTTAATTCCTCAAGCTCCTTAAAAAAATTAATAAGACATAGATTATCTAAGATTATTCCTTCTTTCATTCTTAATCCTAAGATAATCTTTTCTTTTAATTCCTCAACACCCTTAACTTCACAATCTCTAATCCATGGTAATTTATTTCTATTCAAGTAATTCAAATACAGAGAAATATTTCGAGGATTATGAAATCTCCATCCCTTAAAATAGGAAAAGGCAGCAGGCCCTAAACCAAGATAAGTTTTTCTCTGCCAATATGCCATATTATGTAAACTCTCATATTTTTGTTTAGCAAAATTGGAAATTTCATATTTATAAAACCCCTTCCCTTCCAAAAATTCAGAGGCAAAAAGGTACATCTGTTCAATATCATCATCATTCAAAAGATTTATTTTTTCATTCATGAGCTTTTTTTCTAAAGCTGTGCCTTTCTCCAGAGTAAGTTCATAGATAGAAATGTGATTAATTTCTAATGAAGTAGCTGCTCTTAGTGAAAACTTAAAATTATCCAAAGTTTGTTTAGGTATTCCATATATCAAGTCCAGTGATATATTTTCTATAGGGGACTTTCTTATGGCTTGAATCGTTTTAATTGTATCTTTCATAGTGTGAATTCTTCCTAAAAAATTTAATTCGGAATCTAAGAATGATTGAGCTCCTATGCTTATTCTGTTAATACCAAAGGATTTGAATAAGTTAATTTTTTCTTTCGTAACTGTTCCTGGATTAACTTCTATCGTAAACTCTATGTTCTTGTCTATTTTATAACTTTTTAAGAGGGCTTGAAGAATTCTCTCTAAATAATTAAGGGGAAGACAACTTGGCGTACCTCCTCCAATATATATAGTTTTTATAAAGTGAGGTAATTTTCTTGTTAACTCTATTTCCTTTAAAATTGCTGAAATAAAGAGTTTTGCCATCTCTTTACTGTATGGTAAAGAATAAAATCCACAGTAATTACATTTTTTCATACAGAAAGGAATATGCAAATAGAGAGATGAAAAATTCTGGGGCATTCTTTATAATAACTGAAATGAAAGTATTGGAAAAATTATTTTTCCCAAGGTTAAATTGGGTTCAACTTGAAATTTCAGGGCTTTGTAATGCCAGATGCTTCTATTGCCCCCATACAATTTACAGAGAACATTGGAGAGGTAGGAATTTCTCATTTAATGAGTTCTTGAAACTTGCTCCTTATTTAAAAAAGATTAATCTACTATATTTACAAGGATGGGGAGAACCCTTTTGCAATCCTGAATTTTTTGATATTTTAGAATTTGCTAAAAAAAAGAACTGCATAGTCGGTACAACAACAAATGGAATGCTAATAGATGATACAAAATTAGTAAGAATTGTTAATTCAAAACTCGATATTATAGCCTTTTCTCTAACTGGAATAGAAAAAAATGATGTATTAAGAGAAGGAACAAAAATTGAAAGAATCTTCCAATTGATAAATGAATTGAACTCTATAAAAAAAATAAGAAAAATTCCCTATCCCCGAATTAACATAGCATACATGCTGCTTAGATCAAACATAGAAGAGTTAGAGGAGATTCCCTTTATATTCAAAGACAAAGGAATTGATGATATTATAATAAGTTTATTAGATTTTATTCCTGACGATAAATTAATCAATGAATCAATCGTTCCTAAAACAGAAGGGGAATATGAGCTATTAAAAAATAAATTTTTGAAGCTTAAAAATTTAGGCATACAGAATAAACTGAATATTTATTTCAATCTTTCTCATCCTCATAAAAAAAGAAGCATATGTTCAGAACAACCTAATAATTCTTTATTCATTAATTCTCTTGGTTATGTTTCACCATGTGTATTTAAAGGTATCCCCTCAGAAAGAAATGATAATTTGTATTTCGGTAATATAAATGAAAAACCCCTATTTAAGATATGGAATAATAAAGATTATAAGAATTTTAGAAAAGCCTTCGATTCAGGCAAAACACCTTCTACATGTGAAGGTTGTAATAAATTAAGAATATTTGAATGAATATTAGAAATTAATCTTTCCTTATTTCAATGATTGTTATTTCCGGCTTTGCAAATATTCTTATAGGTGGGCCCCAAGTTCCTGTGCCTCTACTGATGTATAAATAGCAGTTTTCATAGTTTTCAAAGCATCCCGATTGTTTAGAATAATAAAGTCCAGTTATTATGCTAAAGGGAAAAAGTTGACCTTTGTGAGTATGTCCAGAAAGTTGTAAATCGAATAATCCTCTTGAATTTTGATCGATAATTGGACGATGTTTTAACAAAAGAACAAAATTTTTATCTTTATATCTGAGTAAAATTTCTTTTTCTGAAACACTAAAATTTTTTTCAAATCTTTTTACTTCAGGATCATCTACTCCTATGATAGTCAAATTTAAATCACTAATACTTATACCCTCATTTCTTAAAATATTAAACCCTGATTTTTGAATAAATGATAGCGATTGATTGATTCCCGCATAATATTCATGATTACCAGTTATTGCAAATTTACCATAGGGTGGATTTAATCCATCTAAAATTTCAGCAATTTTGTCTAACCTATCTATTTGGCCATCTACCAAATCACCTGTAGAAACTACGATATCGGGACTAATTTCTTTTATTTTTTTAACAATTTCATTAACTCTTTTTTCTCTTATTAATAATCCTATATGAACATCGGATATCTGGACTATTTTAATGTTTTTTAAAATTTTATCTGATTTGATAGAAACTTTCTCTACTCTAATATTCTGTCCTTCAAAGTAACCATAAATTACTAAGAAAATTGAGATTATTAGGGGAATTAAAAAATTGATTTTCTTTGAGTTTAAAAATTTAAAATCTAAAAATTTCAGTAAATCAAGAAAAACTCCGAAAAATAAGAAAAGAACAATAAACGCCATCCATAAATATCCAATCCATGATAGATAAATTGCTAAAGTTTCATATCCATGATTTTCCGACAATCTTATGATTGCCGGTGAAAATGTCATTAATAATAAAAAAAATAATAAAAAAAGCTTTATTTTAAAACCTAAAGGGAATAAATTTTTTAGTTTCCAGTAGAAATAAAAATTAATTAATCCATATAATGTAAAAAATATAATAAAAAATAA
>CAZYLC010000046.1:0-11762 GCA_964648755.1 uncultured Thermodesulfovibrio sp. | reverse complement strand
AAATATTTTAAGGAGGAAAAAAATGAATCCCCAAATTATATCATTCAGTCTTACTAAAAACATTAATAAATTTTTCACTCTTAATACTTTTGTGGTGATATCTGCATTTATTTTATTATTTCTTCTAACTGACTATGAAAGAAAAGAATTACTAATAGCTATATCCCTAATTTCTACTGGAATAATTGTAACAAACTTTTATATGACAAAAAGAATGAGGAAGAGTTTAGATAAATTGATAAGGCATTCTTTCGAGAAGGTTGAGTCCCAACTTTATTTCGATGAGTTAACTTCTGTTTATAATAGAAAAACAGGAATGAATAGATTACATGAAGAATTAACTCGTTCAAAAAGAACAGGAAAGCCTTTGTCAATAGGAATTCTTGACATTGATGATTTTAAAAAAATAAATGATAAGTATGGACATCTTGTGGGAGATAGAGTTTTGAACCATGTTGCTATACAGATTAAAAATTCCTTAAGAGGATGTGATGTTGTCGCAAGATACGGTGGTGAGGAATTTTTAATAATACTGACAGAAACAGACGAAATACATGCTATATCAGCTCTTGAAAGAGTCAGAAGTCAGATAGCTAAAAAGGCCATAAAAGTTGGAAATGAAAGACTTTATGTTACTGTGAGTATAGGAGTAACGGAAATAGGATTTGATGAAGATCCTGTTGAATCAATTCATAAAGCTGATTTAGCTTTATATAAAGCAAAAAGAAATGGTAAAAATAAGGTGGAACTTTTCTTAAAATATACAAAAAATAGAAATTAGGCTACAGTAAAGTTGTCTATTTTGTTTTTCCAGAATTCTTCTAATTTTGCCTTTAACAGGGGAAAACCCTTTAAATAAGGGTCTTTCCCCAAAATTAATTTTGCTTCCTCTCTTGCAATTTCGAGCAAATCTTTATCTCTTATAAGATTGGCTGATTTTAAATCCGGCATACCTGATTGTTTTGTTCCAAAAAGTTCTCCCGGACCTCTGATGTTTAAATCCTCTTCTGCTATTTTGAAACCATCATTAAAATTTACCATCGCCTTTAGTCTAAGTTCAGCCTCTTTTGTTAGATTATAGGGGATTAAGATACATTTCGAAGGTCTCATCCCTCTGCCTACTCTTCCCCTTAACTGATGTAATTGGGCTAATCCAAATCTTTCAGCATTAGTGATTATCATTAGTGAGGCATTTGGGACATCAACGCCAACTTCAATAACCGTTGTAGCAACAAGAATTTTTATATCTCCCTTTCTGAAAGCTCTCATTATTTCATCTCTTTGTTTAGATGGTAATTTGCCATGTATCAATCCGACAGGATAATTGGGAAACATTTTTTGTAAAACTTCATATCCCTTTGTGGCATTAAATAAATCAAGGTTTTCAGATTCTTCTATAAGTGGATAAACTACATATACCTGCCCACCATTTTTTATTTCATCCTCTATCATTTTATAGGCTACCTTTTTATTATTTTTATCTATAACTTCTGTTATTATAGGCTTTCTTCCAGAGGGAAGTTCATCAATTATTGAATAATCAAGATCTCCATATACAGTAAGAGCTAAGGTTCTTGGTATAGGTGTTGCTGTCATTACAAGAGTGTCTGGATTAAATCCCTTTTTCTTCAAAAGATATCTTTGCATCACACCAAATCTATGTTGTTCATCTATTATTACTAATCCAAGATTCTTAAATCTTACATATTCTTGTATTAAAGCATGAGTTCCAATTACTATGTGTGCAGCTCCTGAAGATATCATGTGGGTATATCTATCATGTTCGGAAGTATGAATTATTGCATTTACTTTTAGATTTTTAAGAAGCGACATGATGTTATAAAAATGTTGTTCTGCCAATATTTCAGTAGGTGCCATTAATGCTGCCTGGTATCCTGCCTCTACAGCTGCAAGCATGGCAACCAAGGCAACAACAGTTTTACCGCATCCCACATCTCCCTGTAGAAGTCTATTCATAGGTATGGGCTTCTTCATATCACTAAGAATTTCCCCTATAACTCGTTCTTGAGCCTTTGTGAGTTTAAAGGGTAGATGATTAATAAAATCCTGGATCAACTCTCCGCTTCCACAAATTGATATGCCTCTTTCATTTAGCCTCGAATTTTTTATGAGAATAATTCCAAGTTGAAGAAGGAGAAGCTCATCAAAAATTATTCTTTTATGGTAAGGAGTAGTGCTCTCGTTTAAGTCTTTTACTTCTATATCGTCACGAGGAAAATGAACATTTAAAATAGCCTCATCGATGCTCGGTAATCTTAATTTTTTTAGTAATTCTTCTGGAAGATAATCGTCTAAATAAACTTTAGAATGTTCTAAAGCAGATTTAATGATGCTACGTATCTGCTTTTGTGATAATCCTTCAGTTAGTCTGTATATAGGTAAAATCTCTATTTTTTCTTCAGAAATATTCTGATCAATAATTTCAAATTCTGGATTTAGTATTTCAAAGGCATTACCTCTGAAATCTAATTGTATTTTACCGAATAATTTTATTTCTTTTTTTGGTTTGAGAATTTTCTTTAAATAACTCTGATTGAACCATTTAGCTTTGAGAAAGCCTGTCCCGTCAGATATTACTACTTCTAATATTTTTAAGCCATGCCTTGGAATAATTTCATTTATTTGTACTATTTTGCCACTGATATTAACGAAATCGCCTGCAATTACTTCATAAATAAATTTTTTATTTCTTCGATCCTCATAATGATTTGGTAGATAATATATGGCATCATAAACAGTGTGGATACCTAATTTTTTAAGAAGTAATGCTTTTTTAGGTCCTACGCCCTTTAAATATTGGATAGGAAGTTGTAACCCTTTGTATTGCATTAATATTATTCATTTCTTTCTTGCTGGAATCCTTCTTTAAGTGATTTATTTGCCTCACTTATTTTTATCTGGGCATACTCAGATTCACTCAGAACATCAATATTCCAACCAGTAAGTTTTGATGCAAGTCTTACATTTTGGCCTCTCTTACCAATAGCTAAAGAGAGTTGATCATTTTCTACTACAACTATGGCGGTTTTTTCAGATTCATTTATTCCTACCTTAAGAACTGTTGCAGGGGTTAAAGCTTTTGCAATAAATATACTCGGATTTTCATTATAAGGTATTATGTCTATTCTTTCACCTTTTAATTCTCTAACTATGGCTTGAACTCTGGTACCTTTCATTCCAACACAAGCTCCCACAGGATCAACAGAGGGATCCTTAGAATATACTGCAATTTTGGCTCTTTCTCCCGGATCTCTTGCAATGCTTTTAATTTGAACAATTCCATCTTGAATTTCTGGAACTTCAAGGCTGAATAAGCCTATGACAAAATTAGGGTGAGTTCGTGATGCTTTTATTATAGGGTCCTTAGAAGTCTGTTTTACCTCATAAATATAAGCTTTTATAATATCACCTCGTTTTAGACTGTCTTGAGGCAATACTTCTTTTTCTGGTAATATTACTTCCGCTTTTCCAACCAATATGTAAAAATTACCCTTTTCTTTTCTTAATACAGTTCCGCTTACTACTGTTCCAATTTTATCCTTAAATTCCTCATAAATTACCGAACGTTCAATATCTCTAATTTTCTGAAAAAGAACATGTTTTGCAGTTTGAACAGCTATTCTACCAAAATCTTGGATTGATAGAGGTATCTCTACTGTGTCTCCTATTCCTTTATTTTCAAACTTTTCTTTAGCTTCATCAAAGGAGATTTCTGAGAAAGGATCTGATACTTCTTCTACAACTTTTTTTATCTCAAAAATATTGATATCAAAAGTTTGAGGATCAATTTTTAGTTTAATTATTGATTTATTGCCATATTTTTTCCTAATGGCTGAAATTAAAGCTGTTTCAAGCAACTCAATAACTGCGTCTTTATTGATGCCTCTTTCTCTCATTATTTGTTCTGTTAAAATTTTTAACTCTTTCCCCATGACCTTAACCTAAATAAATTTGTGCTTTTAAAATTTTATCAAAGGGTATATATAATAATTCGCTCTTTTGAGACTTTTTAGTTCCCTTTGTCTTGATTTCTCTAACTTCAATTCTAACCCAGTCTTCTCCCACGTCAATAATTTTACCTATAAAAAAAGTTCTTTCAGAAATTTTTTCCTTTGTTGTAATTTTTATATCTCTACCTAAATTTTTTAGAAAATCTTTATTATTTTTTAGTGGTCTATCCAATCCTGGTGAAGAAACTTCAAGAATATATGAGCCTTTAATGGGATCCTCCACATCAAGTATTGCCTCTAAGGAACGGGAAAAAATCTCGCAATCTCTAACTGTTACTCCACCTTCTTTATCTATAAAAACAGTTACTACTAATCCTTTACTACCTGGGTGGATTTCTAAATCAACCACTTCTACTCCCTCTGTTTCACTAACTTCCTCTGCGTATTTCTTTATTAAATCTTTCAATTCTTTTATATTCATTAAAAATCCTCTAAGTATCAAAATAAAAGAGTGGGGAAACCCACTCTTAAAAATTTTAACACTTTTAGAAAATTTAAAGCAACACCAGGAATAATCCCAGTGTTGCTTTCATTATATCCTGCTAAATTATTTTTTCTTCTCAGCAGGTTTTTCAGGAGCTTTTTCAGGAGCCTTTGGGGCCTCTGGAGCTTTTGGTGCTTCAGGAGCCTTTGGGGCTTCTGGAGCTTTTGGTGCCTCCGGAGCCTTTTCAGGAGCTGGTGCTGGTGCAGGAGCTGGTGCTGGTGCTGGTGCTTCTGGTTTCTTTGGTTCCTCAGCCTTTTTGCATCCTAAAGCAAAGCTAAAGGATACCATAAGGATTAATGAAAGTACTAATGCTAAAATTTTCTTCATCTTATTTAGTCACCTCCTTTCGCCTTGAATTTTACTGCCTGAAACTGAAATCCCTTTGACTTTTATTTTTTACCATTGAACAGGTTTTTTTGTCAACTATAATTTTATCCTTATTTTACAACAACTCTGTGCCCCGTAAGATTTATAATTAAAACTACTAAGGCAATGATTACGAGAGCTAAAATAATAGCAAGTCCTGCATCTCCTGCAACTTTCACCTCGTCAATTTTTAGAGCAAGACTGTGAAGGGTTTGTTCATCGAGGCTACTGAGTCTGTCCAGTATCTCCTTTTCTGAATAGCCAAAATCTTTGAGTCTTTGAGATACAATTTTCATTTCAAGAAATTTCTGCACCTTTTCCATATCCTCAACTTTACTATTAAGAGTTACTTCAGAAGGGATAAAAGCAGCACCGGCGGACTGAATAAATCCAATAAAAAAGATTGCTACTGCTAAATAAACTGCCATTAACTTCTTAAACATAAAGCACCTCCTATTTTGTTTTTAAGAGTTACTATATTATTCAAGAACTATCTCTATTGGTGTAATGTTAGACAAATTATCTGCAATAGGACATCTGCTTTTTATTTCATTTATGAATTCTTTTTTATCTTCTTCACTCAAATTTGCCTCCAATTTAGCCTTAACAATAATTTTATAAAATCCTGCTCTTGGTTGTGTTGCTTCTCCTAATAATACATCATAATCAATTTCTCCTTCAATAGATACATTGAAATTTTTTAATTTTATATGTTTCTGTTTCGCAATTATTAAACCTAAAGAAATAATACAACCACCTAATGATACTAATAAGTGCTCAAGTGGAGTTAATCCTTTATTTTGGCCTCCTGCTGTTTCTGGCTGATCCACATATATTTTATGGTCTCTGGCTTTTACTTCAATTAAAAAGTTTTCAACCCATGTTGTTTCTACATTTACCTTCTTAATATTTACCATTTTGACTCTTTCTTTTTTCATGAATTTCTTTTAACGTGTTTTGATAAATTTTAACTTTATCAAAATTTTTAATTTCAAGTTCAATTGCTTTTTTCACCAATTCTTCTGCTTCCTCAAGTTTTTCGCCTCTTTGGCAATAAAGCCATGCGAGATTATTATAAGCATCGGCAAGATTGCTATTTTTTTTAATTGCTTTTCTATAATTTTCTTCTGCTTCATTATATTTATTTTGATTTAGATAAAGATTGCCCATAAAAAGAAAACCTCTTGCATCAGATTTTGAAGCATCTTCGTAATGCTTTATTGCTTCATCTAAGAGTCCTTTTTTTTCATAACTTAGCCCAAGTTGAAGATGTTCTTCTGCAGAGAGGGGATCATTGAGAATAACAACTTTTGGCATGCTACAACCAGAAATCAATAAAGATAATAAAAGACTAAAATAAATACAGGTCTGCTTATTGGATAAGCTCATTGTGTAAATTATAACATAAAATTGTTACAATTAGGTTATGCCCTACTACGATGTAGCCGTTCCTCTTAAACTTAAAAGGCTTACCTATTACTATGAAAGAGATGAAGATTTAACAGGTTTTGCAGTAACTGTACCATTAAAAGACAAATTTTATGATGGTATTGTTATAAATAAAAGGGAAGATAAACCTGAAAAAGTAGAAAAAATAAAAAAAATTGAAAAGCTATGGGGAAGGGCTTATTCAAAGATTTTTATGGAATTCCTTTCCTGGATGAGTTTCTACTACATTGCTGAGATAGGTTCTATTCTAAGGCTTACTTTTTTTGAAGAGATAATTTCCTATTTTAAAGGTAAAAAAAAGCGGACAAAGACAGAGGATGAGCGAAATAATACTACGGAAGATGATTTTTTTAAGGACATATCAACAAATAAAGAGACTCTTGTAAAAATTACTGAAGCCTTTAGACAAAGAGAGTATAAAAGCTTTTTGATTCATTGTCCCAATATTCTCTATGAAATGAAATTGATGATAGAATTAGCCAATGAAGCTTCTTTTTGGGATAGTCCCATTCTTTTAATGCTTCCTGAAATAAGAGAAGTAAAAATAATTTATCAGATATTAAAAGATAAATTTGGAGATTCTGTAGTGATGCTTCACAGTGAGATGAAAACCTCTGAATGTTATAGTGCTGTTGAAAAAATTATGGAAGACAGAGCAAAAATAATTGTGGGAACAAGATTTGCTATCTTCTCACCTGTGAAAAAGCTTTCTTTAATCATGTTTTCACAGGAATCAAGTTGGCTCTATAAAGCAGAAGAAACTCCCTTTTATAATGCCAGAGATGCTGCTATAATGAGAGGTTTTTTAGAGGGATGTCCAGTTATATTGTGTGACACAATGCCTTCTGTTAATTCCTATTGGAATTCAATAAGAGGAAAATTTGAATTTATTGATGAATTTGATAAAATACCTCATCCGGAAATAAGAATTTTAAAACAGCCTTCCTATCAAATTTTTCATCCCGAAGTCTTACTTCATTTAAAGCTTAATGAAAAAGAAGGAGTTCTTGTTATTGCTCCGAGAACAGGATTTAGTTTGCTGAGATGTGCTGAATGTGGTGAGGTTATGAAATGCGAAAAGTGTGGCTATGGAATAATCTATCGTAAGGACCTTAGAATGTTGGAATGTAATCGTTGTGGTATAAAAGAAAAAGTTCCAGACACCTGCCCCTACTGCGGAGGAATAGAGATTCATTCTATAGGAACAGGAATAGATAGACTGAGAGAGGAACTTAAAGATATTTTCCCTTTAAAAGAATCTTTAGTAAAGGATTATAATTTTAATAGCGAACAAATGCAAGGCATTTTTATACTTCAAGCGGGCAAGGTAAAAAAAAGTTATACCTCTCAATTTAAAACAGCCCTATTAATGGATTTTGACTTTTTTCTCTCTATACCAGATTACAGAGCAATGGAGAATGCCTTAGGGAAAGTTTTATCCTTAGGTCACTTTATTAAGCATGATGGAACTGTATTTATTCAGACAAGAAATCCTGAAAATGAAATTTTTAAATTTATTCGTGCCTATGACTTTAAGAGTTTTTATCATAGTGAACTGAAACATCGTAAAGAGACTCTTTTCCCTCCTTTCGTAAGACTAATAAAACTAACGGTGAAGCTGAAGAATAATGCCCCAAAGAATATAGGTGAAACAGTAAAAGGTCTTTTGAAATCAAGTTTAACAGCTGAAGTAATCGGTCCATTCAGAGGTCAAAAAACAGAAGAACTTTTTTTTATTCTTCGCTCAAAGGATAAAAAGAGACTTACAGAGGAACTAAATCTTTGTCTTGATGCTCTCATAAAAATAAAAGGAATTTCATTAAAAATTGAGGTTGACCCAGTAAATTTAAAGATTTAAAAAAAGATTAGTTCTATCTCGTCGGAATATTTTTTTTGCTTCCTCAATATCCTGTGCGATACTCTTTTTCAGTTCTTCGGGAGATGAAAATTTCCTCTCATCTCTAATCCTTGATATGAAATGGACCCTTATTCTTTTACCCAGCAAATTTTCTTTGAATTCAAGAATGTGCACCTCATAACTTTGACTGCCATTCCCAAAGGTTGGATTTTTACCAATATTTGCAACACCTTTAAAGGTTTTTCCCAGATAGGGTATGGTCACTTTTACAGCATATACCCCCTCCTTAGGAATAATCTCTTGAAGAGGTGATATATTTGCAGTAGGATATCCAAGGATAGAAGAGCCCCTTCCAAAACCCTTTATAACCTCGCCATCTAAATGATAGGCTCTCCCAAGAAAAAGGTTAGCCTCCCTGATATCCCCTTCCTTCAGAGCATTTCTTACTGCTGTGCTACTCAGTATTTTACCCTTCCTTTTATAGGCTTTGAGAACTTTAACTTTAAATCCATAGATTTCACCAAGCCTTTTCAGTAAATCTCTGTCTCCTTTTCTACCTTTGCCAAATTTGTAATCGTAACCTACTATAACCCATTTAGCATTAAATTTATCGACAAGAATATCTTTTACAAAATCTTCTGCTTCAATTTGGGCAAAAGTAGGAGTGAAAGGTATTAGCACCGTGATGTCTATCCCGCATTTTTCAATTAATTTGAGTTTATCCTCTGTTGTAGTGATTAATTTTAATGGATGCTCTTTGAATAGAACTTTAATTGGATGGGGATGGAAGGTTACTACTACACTTTTTCCATTTATTTGTCTTGCCTTCTTTTTCACAAATTCGAATATTTTTTGATGTCCTATATGAACACCGTCAAAATTTCCAATAGTTATAACTGTATTTTCAGCTTCAAGTTTCTCAATTCCTCTAATTACCTGCATATTTTCTCTCCATTGCTATAAGTTTTTGAAAAATTGCTTCCACCTGTTGTGCTGTTTCTTCAATCGTTCCTGAATTATCAATTATATAATCAGACTTTGATTTTTTCATATTTATGGGAAACTGACAGCTTAATCTTTTAATTGCTTCTTCTTTAGAAATTCCTTTATTTTGAAGTCGTTTAAGGGCAATCTCCTCATCTGTAAAAACAGTAATTATAAGATCAAATTTATTTTGATAGCCTCTTTCAAAAAGTATTGGTGCTTCCACTACAACAATTGTAGGTTCACCCCGTGTTGATATATCTTTTATTTTCTCCTCAACTTTTTTAAAAACTCGGGGGTGAAGGATATTCTCAAGATAAATTCGCATCAAGGGATTCTCAAAAACTATGCTGGCTATATATTTTTTATCTAATTCTCCATTAGTAAAAATTTCTTCACCAAATAATTTCCTTATCTCATCTATCACTTCAGAGTCCTTTAATAATTCTTCTACAATCTTGTCAGTATTTATAACATGGGCGCCAAGTTTTTTAAACATTTCAGCTACTGTACTTTTACCCATACCAAAATTGCCAGTAAGTCCGATTTTAATCATCTTTTTTAAGCATTTCCTTTAGTTCTCTGAGCTTTTTCAGTGCCTTCTGAGGGCTTAATGAGTCTATATTAATTTTTGAAAGTTCTGTCTTTATTGGGTCTCCCTGAAAGAATAGGTCAAGTTGCCTTGCTTTAATAGGGAAGACTTGAAATTCCTTTTTTTCAAGGCGTTGCAGAATTTCCTTTGCTTTAGTTAGTATCTCAGCTGGAAGTCCAGCGAGACGAGCAACCTGAATACCGTAGCTTTTATCTGCACCACCTTCTTGTATTTTTCTTAAAAAAATTATCTCATCTCCCCATTCTTTCACTACCACAGTGTAATTTTTTACGCAATCAAGGCTAAAAGCAATATCCGTAAGCTCGTGATAGTGGGTTGCAAATAATGTACGTGCCTTTATTTTTTCAGCAATATATTCTACCACAGACCAGGCTATGCTAATTCCGTCAAAAGTGCTCGTTCCTCTGCCAACTTCATCGAGTATTATAAAACTTTTCTGTGTGGCATTATTTAGAATATTTGCAGTTTCTATCATTTCCACCATGAAAGTGCTCTGTCCTTTTGCGAGAAAATCTGATGCACCAATTCGAGTAAAGATCCTATCTACAATACCTATTTTTGCATATTTTGCCGGAACAAAGGATCCAATCTGTGCCATTAACACAATGAGTGCATTTTGCCTCATATAGGTTGATTTTCCTGCCATGTTTGGTCCTGTAAGAATTATTATTCTCTGGTCATCAGTTCCTATTAAAAGGTCATTGGGAATAAATCTTCCGTCATAAAGCTTTCCAAGTTGTATTAATCTTTCAATAACAGGATGCCTGCCTTCTCGGATTTCTATAACTTCGCCATCATTAACTTCAGGTCTTACATAATTATATTTTACGGCAATCTTTGACAGAGAAAGAATGAAGTCAAGGAAACCTATTGTTTCTGAGTTCATAAGAATTTTATCAGTATAAGGTACAATTGAATCTATAAGTTCTGAGAAGAGTTCTTGCTCAAGCATCTTAAGTTTTTCTTCGGCTGTAAGAATTTTTAGTTCAAGCTCTTTTAATTCTTCTGTGACAAATCTCTCTGCATTTGCAAGAGTCTGTTTTCTTATATAATGGGAAGGAACGAGAGCAAGATTTGGTTTCGTGACCTCTATGTAATATCCAAAAACTCTGTTATAGCCTATTTTAAGTGAAGTTATTCCTGTCCTCTTTCTTTCCTCTATTTCTATATGGAGAATATATTTTTTGCTCTCTCCACTTAATTCTCTTAGTTCATCTATTGTTGAATTATAGCCCTTTCTAAAAATACCACCTTCTGTTGTTACGTTAGGGGGATTATCTGTTAACGCATGTTCTATTTTCTCAATAATTTCAATTAGTTCATATAGATTTTCAGATAGGCTATTAAGCATTTCAGATTCAATATTTAGAACTTCTTTTAGTTGGGGAATTTTTTTTAGAGCGTGCTGTAGAGAAATAAGTTCCCTTGGGTTTATACTCTTTCCTTTAATTTTAAGAGCAAGTCTTTCAATATCTGGGAAATCCTTTAAAATTTTTTCCACCTTTTCTCGTAATAAATAATCCTTGCAGAAGGCTTCAACACCATTAAGCCGTCTTTCTATCTCTGAAATATTTAAAAGTGGGCAGGATAAGGCATTTCTGAGCAAACGAGTTCCCATAGGAGTGAGAGTTTCGTCTAAAACCCATAGAAGAGAACCTTCAAAATTTCCTTCGAGAGAGGAGAAGAGTTCAAGATTCCTTTTAGTAGAGACATCAAGTAGCATAAAGTTAGTAAGATTCAGTACTTTTAGTTCCTTGAATTCCCCTTGCTGTTTATTTTCTTCAAGATATTTTAAAAGTGCTCCAGCTGCTGATATTGCATTAGGGAACTCCTCTGCACCATAACTTTTGAGTGAAGCTACTTTAAAATATTCTAAAAGGCTCTTATAGGATAGAAGATAATCAAATTGCCAGTCCTCCGTATAAGTTTTGTTATAACTGTTTAAATCAAACCTTAAAACCTCCTCAAGACTCTTTG
>CAZYLC010000045.1:8727-11878 GCA_964648755.1 uncultured Thermodesulfovibrio sp. | reverse complement strand
ACTCAAAATCCGCTGGGAGCAATCCCGTGTGGGTTCAAATCCCACCACCGGCATTTAAATTCACTAGATGGGCAGACAGCAAAATGGAAGAATTTCTTGAAATAGTAGACAGAGACGGAAGAGTTATTTCAATTGCACCAAGAAACATTATTCATGGGAATCCCTCAATGCTGCACAGGGTAGTTCATGTTCTGGTTTTCAACTCAAAGGGTGAATTGCTTTTACAAAAGAGAGCTTCTCATAAAGATGTGGCTCCAGGCAAATGGGATACATCAGTAGGAGGTCACATAATGCCTGGAGAGGATATTATTTCTTCAGCAAAAAGAGAGACCCTTGAAGAGTTAGGTATCACCATTGAAAATCTAAATTTTCTTTATACTTACATTCACTCAAATGATTATGAGAGTGAACTTGTATATACCTATTGGACAATTAATGATGGTCCTTTTTATTTCAATAAGGAAGAAATAGATGAAATAGCTTTTTGGAAATTAGAGGACATTCAGAAAGATTTAACTCTTGGCTTTTTTAGTGACAATTTCAAAGAAGAGTTTTTTAGATATATGTACACCTGTGCAAATCTTCCTATTTGGTTTAACGCTTTTAATGTAAATAACCCTATCCACAATTTTTATTTAAAAGGCCATCTGCCAGAATAAAATTGTTGCTTAATAAAAATCCTATTTTAGGTAACACCCATCGGAGTCTTTGATTTTAATAAAAGGTTAAATCACCGGAAGAGATTCATAGTTCCGCTCAGAGTGACAGGTGGGGAGAGGAAGACATCTCCCACCTAACTATTGAAATAACTATAACAGTCTAGAGAATCTCTAAAGCAGAAAAAAAATAGGGAATCTCATAGGCTGCTGATTGAGGCGAATCAGAGCCATGAACTGCATTTCTCTCAATATTTTCAGCAAAATCCTTTCTTATAGTTCCTTCTTCTGCTTGAGCAGGGTTAGTTGCTCCCATAATTTTCCTGACCCTTGAAATTGCATCCTCACCTTCTAAAACCATGACCACTATTGGTCCTTCAGACATAAAATCAGTAAGAGATTCATAAAAAGATCTATCCTTATGCACTATGTAAAATCCCTTTGCCTCATCCTTAGTCATTTCAATTTTTTTAAGTGCAGCAACCCTCAAACCATTTTTTTCAAAACGAGAAATTATCTCTCCAATAAGATTCTTACTTACTGCATCTGGTTTAATTATTACAAGAGTTTTTTCAATCATACTTTCCCTTCCTCCTTAAGAATTTTTATCATACCTTTAACCTCTTCAGTAGAGTTCTCAAAGGCTTTCCTTTCTTCCTCGCTAAGTTCAACTTCGATTATCCTCTCAAGACCCTGTTTGCCTAAAACTACAGGAACACCATTAAAGACATCCTTTGCTCCATACTCCCCATCAAGATAAACAGAACAAGGTAGGACTCTCTTTTCATCAAGAATAATAGCTTTAATCATCTCAAAGGTTGACTGAGCTGGTGCATAATAAGCAGAGCCTGTCTTGAGCAAAGCAACTATTTCTGCACCACCCTCCCTTGTCCTGGTTACAAGGGCTTCTATTTTATCCTTTGAAAGCCATTTTGAAAGTGGTATTCCCTTAACTGTGGTAAATCTAACAAGTGGTACCATATATAAACCATGCCCTCCTAAGACAAGAGTTTCAATATCTTTTGGAGAAACGCCAAGTTCCATTGAAATAAAAGTTTTAAATCTTGAAGAATCAAGAATGCCACCCATACCAAGAACCCTCTGTCTTGTAACTTTAGATACAGCAAGAGTCAAATAAGACATAACGTCCATAGGATTTGTAACTACAATATAAATGGCATCCGGGCATTGAGGAGCAATTTTCTTTACGATTCCTCCCACAATATCTGCATTTGCCATAAGTAAGTCTTTTCTTCTCATGCCTGGTTTTCTGGCAAGTCCAGCAGTAATAACTATTATGTCAGAACCCGCAAGGTCATCAAGATTATTTGTCCCTACCACACTGCTTTTAACTCCAAGGACTGCTGTGTTTTGAAGAATATCAAGAGCCTTCCCCTGAGGCATGCCCTCAACAATATCAAAGAGCACTACATCGGCAAGTCCTCTGTTTGTAACAAAGAGAGCAAGTGTTGCTCCTACATTTCCAGCACCTACAATAGCTACTTTTTTTCTCATTTTATTTCCTCCTTAAGTTTTTCCAAATCCTCTAAATTATCTACATTGAAAACTTTTACACTTCCGTCTATTCTTTTGATAAGGCCAGAAAGAACCTTCCCAGGACCTATTTCAATAAAGGTATCCACGCCCTTTGAAATCATGTATTTAACGCAATCTTGCCATCTTACAGGCATGTATAGTTGACTTACTAATGCATCAACTATCTCATAGGAAGTATTCTTCTCTTTAGCATCGAAGTTACTTATTACAGGTATCTTTGGTTCTTTGAAGGTATAACTCATTAAAAACTCACTAAATTTATCGGAAGCCTCTTTCATAAGTTTGCAATGGGAAGGGATGCTTACCTGGAGTGTAATAACTTTCTTTGCACCTCTTTCTTTTGCAAGCTCTGCTGCTTTAAGCACACCTTGAGCTTCTCCAGAAATAACTATCTGACCAGGACAATTTAGATTTGCCAGATCTACATAAAAGTTTGTGATGCTCTCACAAATACCTTTTACTGTTTCTTCATCAAGACCTAAAACTGCAGCCATACTCCCTTTTCCTTCAGGTTGAGCTGTCTGCATCAATTCTCCACGTTTTCTTACTATGCTTATGGCATCGCTAAAAGAAATAACCTCTGCTGCCAAGCATGCTGTGTACTCCCCAAGAGAATGACCTGCTACATAATCAGGTGAAATTCCTAATTTCTGGACCTCTCTAAGGAGAGAATAAGAAACAGTTAATATGGCTGGCTGAGTATTTTCTGTTTTGTTTAACTCACTTTCAGGACCTTCAAAACATAAATCGGCAATATTAAAACCTAAAACCTCGCTTGCCTCCTTAAATATTCTTTCTGCTCTATCATAAACGCTTTTACCCATTCCCACATATTGTGAACCCTGTCCTGGAAAAATAAAAGCTATCATTCAGAAACTCCTTCCTGTAATTTCTTTATCATAAGAGGAAGGATTACTTTCAGGTCACCTACTATGCCA
>CAZYLC010000045.1:6234-8717 GCA_964648755.1 uncultured Thermodesulfovibrio sp. | reverse complement strand
TGGATCTTTATTTATGGCAACTATTATGTCGCTTGACTGCATTCCCACAAGGTGTTGTACAGCACCAGAAATACCACAGGCAATATAAAGTTTTGGACAAACTGTTTTTCCTGTTTGACCAACCTGATGGGCATAGGGTATCCATCCTTCATCAACAGCTGCACGGGATGCTCCCACTGTGCCACCTAAAAGTGAAGCAAGTTCCCAAAGGATACTAAAGGCTTCAGGAGAGCCAAGGCCTCTACCACCTGACACAATTACCTTTGCATCCTGAAGATTAACTTTACAGAAAGAAGTATCCTCAACTCTTTCAAGTACCTTTAGCCTTCCTTTTGGTTTTAAAGGTGAAATATTTATAATCTCTCCCGTTCTATCAGATTTATATTCACCTCTTTTCATAACACGAGGCCTTACTGTGGCTATCTGAGGACGACTGGTTGGGGATACAATTGTTGCCATAATGTTACCACCAAAGGCTGGACGAATCTGAAGCAAATTACCCGTTTCCCTGTCTATCTCAAGTCCTGTACAGTCAGCAGTTAGTCCAACCTTTAGTCTTGCTGCAACTCTTGGAATAAAAGAACGCCCGATTGCTGTAGCTCCTGCAAGAAGTATTTCAGGTTTATATTGTTCAATCAGATTAATAAGTGTCTTTGAATAAAGTTCATCATCAAGATAGGTATAATCTTGAGAATTTACGTAATAAACCTTGTCAGCACCCCATTTTATTAGTTCCTCAACCTCTTCAGAAGGACCAAAAAGGACAGCACAAAGTTCACTCTTAAGCTCATCAGCAAGTTTTCTACCTACTCCGAGAAGTTCGTAAGCAACAGAAGCAATCTTACCCCTGGACTGTTCTGCAAAAATCCATACTCCCTTGAATTCTTCTGCCTTTGTCCCTTCTTTTCCTCTCTCATCAATAATAGCATTCTCAGGACAAGACTCCACACAAGCACCGCAAAGAGTACAGGCTTCAGTTATAAATGCCTTATCCTCTTTTATAATTATTGCGGCGAAGGGACAAACATTTACACAAGTTCCACAACCTGTGCATTTTTCTATGTCAATTCTTATAAGCATCTCAACCTCCTTAACTCACGAATAAGAGTTTCAACTTGCTCTTCGGGTGTTCCTTCAAGAATCCTTCTCTCTCCACGCGGTGGGGGAGCAAATATATTTTTCACCATCGTAGGTGAACCTTTAAGCCCTATGTTTTCCTCCTCTGCCTCTATGTCATCGGCATTCCATCTTGGAATATTTGCCTTTTTAGCTGCCATCTTTCCCCTAATTGAGGGAGGTCTTGGTGTATTAAGTTCCTTAACAACCGTTATCAAGGCAGGCAAAGTTAAAGCAATTTTCTCATAACAGTCATCCATTAGTCTTTCAATAACCATTTCAGAATCACTCACTCTATCAATGCTTCTTACGTAAGAAACATGGGGGATATCTAAAAATTCTGCCATTTCAGGTCCTACCTGTGCAGTATCTCCGTCAATTGCCTGTTTACCACATATTATTAGGTCAAACCCCAGCTTTTTAGCTGCCTTTGAGAGAGTATATGCTGTTGCCCAAGTATCAGCACCTGCAAAGCGTCTATCTGTAAGCAAAACACCATCATCTACTCCCATTGAAATTGCCTCTCTTAGAACTTCTTCAGCCTGAGGTGGTCCCATTGTTATAACTGTAACCTTACCTCCCACCTTATCCTTTAGCTGAAGCCCTGCTTCAATTGCGTGAAGGTCATAGGGGTTCATGATGCTTGGAACTCCCTCTCTTATAAGAGTGTTTGTTTTCGGATCAATCCTTACTTCTGTTACATCAGGAACCTGCTTTACACAGACAATAATTCTCATTTTTTCCTCCGAAAAAAGGTTAAAAATCAAAAGTTAATTATACATTAAATTTTAATATGCTATCAAATTCCTAAATTACTTGATGCTATAAACATTTGTTAATTAATAGAGACTGTATCATATCGGCAAAAGTATCCCTCTATGCTATAATACTTTTCATGGGTATTAAAAAGGGATACTTTGGAGAATATGGTGGCCGTTTTGTCCCTGAAACACTTATGCCCGCCCTACAAGAATTGGAAAAAGCATTCAATTTAGCAAAAAGAGACAAAAATTTCATAGCTGAATTTGAATCCCTGCTTAAAAATTATGTGGGAAGACCCACACCTCTTTATTTTGCCAGGAGATTAACAGAATATTTGGGTGGAGCAAAAATCTATCTTAAGAGAGAAGACCTTGCCCACACAGGAGCGCATAAGATAAATAATGCCTTAGGTCAGGCTTTGCTTACTAAAAGGATTATGAAAAAAGAGAGGATTATTGCAGAAACTGGTGCTGGTCAGCATGGAGTTGCAACTGCTACAGGAGCAGCTTTTACAGCTCTTGCCTGTGACATCTATATGGGTACAGAGGACATAAGAAGACAAGCTCTCAATGTTTTTAGGATGAATCTCCTTGGTGCAAAGGTCA
>CAZYLC010000045.1:0-6224 GCA_964648755.1 uncultured Thermodesulfovibrio sp. | reverse complement strand
TTAATACGGGATCAAAAACGCTCAAAGACGCCATAAATGAGGCATTAAGAGACTGGACTACAAATGTAAAAAATACCCACTATGTTCTCGGAACAGTTTTTGGTCCTCATCCCTATCCACTACTTGTAAGATTTTTCCAAAGTGTTATTGGAAGAGAAGCTAAAAAACAGATACTCCAGAAAGAAGGAAAACTTCCTGAACTCTTGATAGCTTGCGTAGGTGGAGGCAGTAATGCTATCGGGCTTTTTAGCGGATTTCTTGATTATAAAGAAGTTAAACTAATTGGCGTAGAAGCAGGCGGTAAGGGTATAGAAACTGGTTTACATGCAGCCAGATTTGCTGGTGGAGCAAAAGGGATTTTCCAAGGGTGTCTCAGCTATGTTCTTGAAGATAGGGATGGGAATATACTTCAAACCCATTCTGTAAGCGCAGGACTTGATTACGCTTCTGTTGGTCCTGAACATGCCTATCTTAAAGATGTAGGAAGGGTCACCTATACATATGCTACAGATGATGAAGCCTTGGAGGCCTTCGAACTTTTAAGCCGCCTTGAAGGAATTATTCCTGCCCTTGAGTCCGCCCATGCTGTAGCACAGGCAATAAAAGTAGCACCAAAAATGTCTCGCGATTCTGTCATTATTATAAATCTCTCAGGTAGAGGTGATAAAGATGTGCAGGAGGTGGCAAGAATAAGAGAAGATTCTTGCTTGGCTCAGAATGACATCAGCATGAAAATTAAAAGATTAGAAAAATAGAACAAAATATCAAAGGCAAAAGTATGAAATTAGGTTTTGCTATTAGAAAAACACTTGAACAGCTTAAAAAGAAAGGGAAAAAAGCATTTATACCCTATATAATGGCAGGAGACCCAAGTCTTGAAGAAACTGCAAAAAGGCTCAAAATACTCAATGAAGCAGGAGCAGATATTATTGAGCTTGGGGTTCCTTTTACAGACCCTCTCGCTGATGGACCTACAATTCAAAGAGCAGCAGAAAGAGCACTTAATCAGCGAGTTACATTAAGAAAAATTCTTCAGCTTCTTACCGATTTTAAAGAGGAAATAGAGGCTCCTATAGTTTTGATGACCTATCTTAATCCTGTATTCTGCTATGGAGTTGAAAAGTTTTTCAAAGATGCTAAAAAGGCTCATGTTGGAGGGGTTATTTTCCCCGACCTAATAGTAGAAGAATCAGAGAATTATAGGCATTTAGCTAAAAAATATGGCATTGATACAATTTTTCTTGTGGCACCCACATCAACTCCCGAAAGAGTTAAAAAAATTGTCAAAGCTTCTACGGGTTTTATTTATTATGTTTCAATAACTGGTATTACTGGTTCTCACTTAAAACTTGATGAACACTTTAGGGAACACATAGATTTTGTCAAAAGTTTCGGGAAACCAGTGTGTGTGGGATTCGGAATAAGCAACTCTGAAGAGGCAAAATATATGTCTCAGCATGTCGATGGTGTAATTGTAGGTAGTGCTATAGTGAAAGCCTTCCATGAAAGGCCTTATAATGCCTATGATTTCATAAAATCATTAAGAGAGGCAATATAATGGCATGGTTTAAAAGAAAAGAACCAAAAATAGAGAAAAAGGTAAAAATTCCAGAAGGTTTATGGGTAAAATGTGAAAATTGTAAAGAAATAATATATCGTAAAGAGCTGGAAAATAACTTTAAAGTTTGTCCGAAATGTAACTATCACTTTCGAATATCTGCACGAGAACGTATAAGCTTACTAACAGATAATGGGAGTTTTAAAGAACTTGACCCTGATCTCACGAGCCCAGACCCATTAGGATTTAAGGATACTCTACCTTATAAAGATAGACTTCAGGAAAATGAGAAAAAATCCGGGATTAAAGAAGCTGCAATCTATGGAGATGCGAAAATTAACGGAAGGGATATAGTAATTGCAGTTCTTGATTTTTCCTTTATGGGTGGAAGTATGGGAACAGTTGTAGGTGAGAAGGTTGCAAGAGCTGCAGAGAGAGCGATTGAAAGAAAAGTTCCTCTTATTGCTGTCTCTTCCTCTGGTGGTGCAAGGATGCAAGAAGGAATGTTTTCATTGATGCAGATGGCAAAGACATCTCAGGCAATTGGGAGGCTTAAAGAGACAGGACTTCTTTATATCTCTGTAATAGCAGACCCTACCTTCGGTGGTGTAACCGCATCCTTTGCCATGCTTGGAGACATAATCATTGCAGAACCAAGAAGTCTTATAGGATTTGCAGGACCAAGAGTTATCCAAGAAACAATTAAACAACAACTACCCGAAGGATTCCAGAGGGCGGAATTTTTACTTGAACACGGAATGGTAGATATTGTTGTAGACAGAAAGGAATTAAAAAATACTATAGCCAAAATTATTGACATACTCATTTCTTCTCATCAGGATTATTCTGAAATAGATGGGAAAAAATGAAATATAAAGAATTAATAAATGAACTCTACAGCAAACGCGCAAAAGGGATAAAATTAGGGCTTGAAAGAGTCTCGTCAGTACTTGAAAAATTGGGTAATCCTCATTATAATTTTCGATCTGTCCATATAGCTGGTACAAACGGTAAAGGTTCTGTATCAAAAATAATTTACTCCTTACTCAGAGCTCACGGCTTCAAAGTAGGGCTCTTTACATCTCCTCACCTAACGAGATTTACAGAGAGAATAATCGTAAATGATGAGGAGATATCAGAAGAAAACGTTATAAGCCTCATTGAAAAAATAAAACCATATGGAGAGGTTCTTACCTTTTTTGAATATGTAACCATAATGGCTTTCCTCTATTTTCAGGAAATGGAAGTAGATTATGCAGTTATTGAAACAGGAATGGGAGGAAGACTTGATGCTACGAATGTTGTTAAACCTGAGGTTTCTATAATTACAAGCATAGGAATAGACCATCAAGAATTTTTAGGTGATACCTTATCCTCAATTGCGCGAGAAAAGGCGGGAATAATAAAAAAGGGTGTTCCTATAGTGTCAGCTTCTCAGGACAAGGAAGCAGAGGAAGTAATTTCAAAAAAAGCAAAGGAGATGAACTCTCCCCTATTTGTCTATGGTAAACACTTTCATAGCGAGATAAAATCAATGGATTTTGATGGCATAATCTTTGATTTTTATCCCTATGATTTTCACCTTTCAGATTTATCCAAAACATGCGGCAAAAGCTTAAGTCCATTGCATAATTTACAACTCTCTCTTACAGGAGTTCACCAAAAGGAAAATGCCTCTTTGGCTTTGAAGGCCTTTATAACCATCTATAATCAATGGGAAGAATCTGCTATAAGAAAAGCATTAAAAGATGTGAACATGCCTGGACGACTTGAACTTGTCTGTAAAGAGCCTCTAATAATTTTTGACATTGCCCATAATCCCCCAGCAATGAAAAGATTGATAGATTCACTTAAAAGGCTAACAGAAAAAAAGCCTATAGTAGTTTTTGGCATGATGAAAGATAAAGACGTATATGGAGTGTTAAAGGAGTTTACAACTTATGCAGAAAAAATCTTTTTCACTTCTCCTAAATATGAAAGAGCTCTTAAA
The DNA here is from genome assembly GCA_964648755.1 of uncultured Thermodesulfovibrio sp. Lineage (GTDB taxonomy): Bacteria > Nitrospirota > Thermodesulfovibrionia > Thermodesulfovibrionales > Thermodesulfovibrionaceae > Thermodesulfovibrio. The sequence continues at coordinate 2,676 of CAZYLC010000045.1, read as the reverse complement.
TATGAAGACTTGATAAAGAGCATTAACGGATTTTCAAAAAATATTCAGTCTTCACCTGACAGTCTATCAGCTTTTAAAAAAGGTGTATCCATATGTAAAGAAAATAGGGATTTATTCCTTCTTTGTACTGGTTCTGCCTATCTAATTGGAGAGATAAAAGAGGCTCTTGGAGAAAAATCATCCTTGAGAAATCTTGGTGAGCTCATATGATTTTTCTAATCATATTATTTATTTTATGTTCAACTGCCCTATCTTTTGCCATAGAGATAAATTCTAATACCTTAGAAAGATATGAAGAAGATAAAAAATATATTGCCACAGGAAATGTAACCATGACAGGAGAAACCTTCAAGTTAACTACTGACAGAGCATTGTACTATGAAGAAAAAAACGAAATAGAGGCAAAGGGTAATATATATTTTGAAGATGAAGACTTAAAAGCTTGGGCAGAGGAAGCTAATATAAATGTAGATAAAAAAACAGGAAACCTAAAAAAAGCTCTAATCCATATAAAAAAACAAGGCATGTGGATAAGTGCTGAGGAGATAGAAAGGCTAAGTGAAATAAAGTATAACGCTAAAAAAGCAACCTTTTCCACCTGTGAACCAGAAAAAGATAGTGCTCAACCATGGTGTTTTACTTCTGAAATGGTCAATTTAGTTGTAGATGATACATTGTTAGCCACCTTTACAACCTTTAAAGTGAAAAATATACCTATTGCTTTTTCTCCTATTTTTTGGGGACCGGGAGGCAACATAAAAAAATCAGGGTTTCTTCCCCTAAAAATGGGGAATTCAAATACAAGAGGTTTACAGATAAGCCCTGCTTATTATCTTGTCATAGATAGCAATAAAGACGCCACCTTTTATCTTGATTATTTTTCAAAAACAGGAATAGGTAAAGGAATTGAATACCGATACTTAGGCTTTGATACAAAGGGAATGTGGTATGGATATCAAATTAATGACAGAGTCACTGATAAGAACTATCAAGAATTACGGGGAGTTCATCTACAAAAATTCAAAGGACTTGATCTTCTCTTAGATATAAACTATGTAAATAAAAAAGACTTTTATAAGGAATATGCAGATGTTAGGTCATATAACTCAAGCTATCTTTTTAGAGAATATGGAAAAGATTTACAGGCAAAATATGATAGATTTCTCCAGTCATCAGCAGAACTGTCAGTACCTGCTGTAGGTGGAAGATTTTATTTATTAGGACAGGGATGGAAAGATTTGAAAAATGATGGAATGAGTCCCCCCGTAAAGGCAGAACTTGGTTATTTTGTTTACCCGTATAAATTAGGTCCCTTAAATTTAAGCTTTAATACTAACGTAGCAGAATACTACAAAGAAGACGGTCTTAAGGGGCAGAGATTTGAATTAAATCCTCAAATTACAAATACCTCAGGAGATACTGTAAAGCTCTCACAGAGTTTAAGCGCTCACGCCATCTTTTACAATCTTGAAAAAACCTCCCCTTACGATGATGTATCTCATAGAGAGATGATTTATTACAACGCAAAAGCTTTTATGAGACTCTATAAAAGAACCGATAAATTAACTCAACTTATTGAACCATTTGTTGAAGGAGTTTTCATAGGAGTAAATGGTAAACCACCAATTTTGAGAGAAGCGGAACTTATTGATGATTCTGCAATAATTAGAATTGGAGTATTCAGCAGGCTTAATTTTAACAAGGTCTCTCTTGAAGGAAGAATAGCACAAATCTATGATTTCCGAGCTAAAAACGATTGGAATAAATTATATCCAATTCTAATCGAAGCCAAGGCTTCATTATGGAAAATAAGTTTAGGCTTCGATACTTATCAAAACATTGCTGACAAAAGAATGGAAAGGCTTAATAGTTGGATAAACTTTTCTCCTGATGAAAAGACATCAATATCTCTTAGTCAGAGATATACAAGGCAAGGAGTACTAAGCCCTTCTTATCTTTGGTCACCAACTTTAAGAGATCAATATGAACCCCAAGATAGAGAGCCTGGCATAAAAACTTATGCGATTTCATTTTTTAAGCAACTCTCTGAAAAATGGTCCTTTAATGGAAACATAAATTACGACTCAAAAGGAGCTGGATTAAGAGATAGCTCTCTTTATGTAAAATACACTGAAAAATGCTGGGCTTCTAACATAAGCTTTGCAAGAAAGCCTGTAATTAGAGAAGGCAGAGAAACCTCAGACTTTAGCATAATTTTAATTTTTGAATTAAAGGGAATAGGAGCTATAAAACTTTTATAGATAGAACGATGGATAAAGTAATAATTTTTAATAAACCAAAGGGTCTTACAAGTCAGCAGTCTGTATCAAAAATAAAAAAGATTCTTCAAGTGAAAAAAGCCGGACATGCAGGAACTCTTGATCCCATGGCAACTGGAGTCTTGCTTGTTTGCATAAATGAGGCTACCAAAATTACTCCCTTTCTCATGGAACTTGAGAAGGAATATCTTTTCAAGGCAAGATTTGGAATTTCCACTGATACTTATGATTCAGAAGGTAAAATATTAAGAGTAATTGATAAATTTAAACTCCACAGGCAAGCATTAGAGGAAATTTTAAAAAATTTCACTGGAGAAATCATGCAGACACCACCTATGTATTCGGCAGTAAAGGTAGATGGGAAACCACTTCACGAGCTTGCAAGAAAGGGTATTGA
>CAZYLC010000044.1:0-12238 GCA_964648755.1 uncultured Thermodesulfovibrio sp. | reverse complement strand
CTTACTCATTCCACAGCCTCCTCCTTTTTAATTTTTTTTCTTATTAATTCTCTCCCCCCCCTTTAAAAACACTTTAGTCTCTTTTTCTACCACCCCCTTTCTATATTTACGGGCTGAGTTTTTAGGATATAGCTTTAGATTGTTAGTTTGGATTTCATGACTTGATAGATTAACTTCGTTAATTGATTTTTGAAAAACGTTCATAATTTTAACTTTATAATTATACACAATTAGACTCTATTTTAAAAGTTATAAAGTTATATAATTATACTTTATTTGAAAAAATTTTTGGAGAGAATATGGGAGAAAAAGAGGGGGGAGTTTTTCCTCCCCCCTTTAAAGGTTAGTCTACTTCTTTTTTACAACCAGTATGGGGCGGGCAACTGTACCGATGACTCTTTCAGTTACACTACCCATAAAGAATTTTTCTATACCTGTCTTTCCATAGGTTCCCATTACAATCAATCCAACAGCATTTTTGTTTGCCACATCTGCTATCTGTTCAAAGGGTTCTCCCTTTGCAACAACTGTTTGAACTTTTACTCCTTCTCTTTCTGCAGCCTCTTTCACTGCCTTCACTGCCTCTTCACAATAACCTACATCACTGTCTCTTTTAGCAACAGAAACTGCTATAAGCTCACTGTTGAATCTTTTTGCTGCACCGATTGCCTCTGCTGCAGCTATTTGACTGTAAACAGAACCATCTGTAGCAAGTAGAATCTTTTCAAATTTGACTGTTGCTCCCACTGGAACAACCAAAACTTTGCATGTGGCATTTCCAATTACTTTCTTGCCTACTGCACCAAGCATAACACCTTTTTTACCAATTATAATAAGGTCAACGCTGTTTTTTATTGCCTCATCAATTATGTATTTGTATGGTTCTGGGCCTGTATAACTTATGGTTTCACATTTTACACCTGCTTTATCTGCAATCGCTTTCACATCATCGAGAGCTTGTTTTGCTCTTTTCTCCATGGCATCTATCACCTGAGGAAGAGTTTCTACAAACTCTGCTGCAAAAATAGGCACTTCTGCAACACATATTGCATATACTGTGCTTCCACAGGGTTTTGCAATTTCAACTGCTGCCTGTGCTGCAAATTTTGCTGCCTCAGAACCATCTGTTGAGATAAGTATTTTATCTACCTTTGTTAATGGACATGCTCCGATTGCCATCTTTTATACCTCCTTCTTTACCTTTGCTTTCTTTGTGGAAAGTCCTAAGCCCTCAAACAGATAAAGAACTCCAAATCCATACCAAATTGTGTATATCACGTAGAATACAAGAAGGCCTGTTGCTATGCCTGCTTTCTCTGTTATCTTTACTGCTTCAATCCCGTAGAAATTGTATGCAGGTTCAATAGCCTTGGTGATTACATTTTTAACGAAGTTTGCATCTTCTGCTTTCTTATCAAGGGTGAGTTTTTTGTTTACAAGGCTAAGAGCATTGTGCCACTGTCTAAACATTTGTTTCATTTTTTCATCATCTGTTACTTCATATTTTTTCTTTATATAATCTCCCTTGTTGTTATACATTTGGTCAGAATCTTCAAGGGCAGCAGCCATAATTGCTCCGAAATCACCCTTTATATGGACTTTTGAGCCTTCTACCTCTGCAGTAGCACCATTAATGGTAAATACTTTGGCAATTCTTTCAGCTCTTTTTTCTGCATCACCAGGTTTGTCACCAGCCTTTTTTGCATCTACCACAACATCAAGGGTTTTACCCTTAAATTTCTCTACATCCTTTTTTAGCTTAGGAATCTGATAGGCAGAGCCCTTTGCCAATTTGTTGAAAAGTTCATCACTGTATTCCAACCCATTCTGACCTTGGCCATATATAGGTGCAAATATGAGTATTAATACGCCTACAAAACTTGCTAATAGAATTAATCCCCATGTGAGATGTTTCTTGTCAGCTGCCATCTTATCCCTCCTCTCTAAAAGACTTTAAATTCTTAAAGAAACTTCCCATAACCCACAATGCAAAACCACCAACTGCTGCCCAAAATACGATGTTTCCAATAAATGTTATGATATCGCAGGCTTCTTTAGATATAGACCAGAGTTCAAGGCTTCTTAATTTATCAGGAACAACACTTGCTCTGTTTGCAAAACCTGCTAAAATTGTAAGAACCCAGAAACCTCTAATGACCATTCCGGGAACTACCTTTGTTGTAAGTGCTCCAATCTGAATTCCTACGAGTGAGCCAAGAAGAAGTCCCATTGCAAGTGTATAGAATACATAACCGTAAATAGCATACTGAGAAATTGAAGAATAACCTGCAGTAAATATTATCTGAAGTATGTCAGTTCCAACTGTTGTTGGTGTTGATACTCCAAGTACATAGACAAAAAGTGGGAATGTTACAAAACCTCCACCTACTCCCATAACTGCTGCAAGAAGTCCAACTATAAATCCACACATGGCAACAAAGAGCCATGAAATTCTCTTTCCACCAAAATCCTCATCAAAATAAAGCATAGGAGGAATTTTAATTTTCTGAATATTAAGGGCAAGCTGAGTTGTGGTCATGGGTCCGCCATGGGCATCACCATGAGCATCTCCACCTGCCTGTGCTCCTTTCTTACGAGCTTTGCTCAGCTTTATATAGTCTCTTAATCCATAAAATCCAAGAAATCCAAGTATGATTGCATATATAATACTAATAAAGGCTTCACTTAAAACAGGATCTGCATTATAAATAGACCTTTGAATATAACCACCTGTTGTTGCACCTAACACAGAGCCTATGACAAAGGCAACTGCTAAAGCAACACTTACATTACCGAGTTTTTTATGAATAACTGTTCCCATGATTGCCTTCGCAAATATGTGGAACTGGTCTGTTCCTACTGCTAAAATTCCCTTAACTCCTGCTGCCATAAGTGCTGGTGCTATGATAAAGCCTCCACCAGCTCCTATGCATCCTGTGATTAGTCCTGCTGCAAGTCCTACTGCTATTGATGCAATGAAAACTGTTGTTGTGTAATGCGATGGTGCATAGGCTGATTTACCCCCCAGAAAATCAGCCGCACCTAAAAAAGATACAAGAATAATGGGTGATAAAAGAGCTATTAGGATCAATAACCTCTTTTTGTTCTTCAGAATGTTGTCTGACATCTGCTTTTCCCACTTGGCTTGGTATATTGCACCAGCCATCATAAGTTCATAAACTTTCCTTAGCTTACTCATTCCACAGCCTCCTCCTTTTTAATTTTTTTTCTTATTAATTCTCTCCTTCTTTTTTCCTATTAGACAAAACATTTTATACTTCTCTTTTTTTCACCTCCCTTCTTTTTATTTTTTTCAGACTTTTTTTGGAGTCTGTCAAACTCCTTTGTCTTTGAAAAGGTAATCGATATAAGCAAATCTTTCATTTTTTTTAAAACTTTTTTCATTGAGAATTAAATTTGCAATAGATATGCCAAATTGTAATTTGAACAAAAATAAGGCTTTATTATGAATGAATAAGAGCTAAAGCAACACATTATTGCATTTTTCTTATTGAAGAAGAAAAAATGCTAAAAGAGAGATATATAAGATGCAACAATTTGTTTCAGATAAAAATTATGTAGCTATTTTAAATTGTTTCAATTTACGTTGAAGTTGCTGACGATGTATTCCGAGAAGTTCGGCAGCCTTTGAAATATTACCTCTACTTTTTTGTAAAGCTGACCATATTAGTTCCTTTTCAAAATTATCTACTAATTCTCTAAGGGTTCCTTGGGAAATTTTTTTAGAAGGTTGAGCTTTTTGCAAATAATCTGGAAGGTCCTTGATAGTTATCTCCGCAGAGTTTGTGAAGGCAATAGCTCTTTCTATAATGTTTTCAAGCTCTCTTACATTTCCTGGAAAGTGATAATTCATCAAAGCTTCAACTGCTTCATCTGTAATTCCTCTTATATTTAAGTCTTTCCTTTTAGATGAATGTTTTTTTATAAAAAGATCTGCAAGTGAAGGAATATCTTCCTTTCTACTTCTTAAAGGAGGAATTTCTATATGTATTACATTTAATCTGTAAAAAAGATCTTCTCTAAAACTACCTTCTTTACATGCCTTAGTAAGGTCTTTATTAGTAGCTGCAATGAATCTTACGTCAACTTTGACATGTGTACCTCCAATCCTAATAAATTCACCCTCCTGGATGACTCTAAGAATTTTAGTTTGGAAAAGTGGAGAGACATCTCCTATTTCATCAAAGAATAAGGTTCCTCCATCAGCCCATTCAACTAATCCTTTCTTTGTATAATTTGCACCTGTAAAGGCTCCCTTATCAAAGCCAAAAAGTTCTGATTCAAGTAGAGTATCTGGTATAGCTGTGCAGTTTATAATAATAAAAGGTTTTTCTTTCCTTTCACTTAAATTATGTATTGCTCTTGCAACGAGTTCTTTACCCGTGCCTGATTCACCCGTAATAAGAACATTACTATCTGTCATGGCTGCTTTTCTTATGCCACAATAAACATCATCCATTATTTTGCTCTTACCAATAAGCCCTTCTATTTCTATCCTTGGTTTATCTTTAAAATTTTCAAAAATTTTTTTAATATCTTCGCTCTTAAAAGGTTTTTGTATAAAATCTGTTGCTCCTAATTTCATTGATTCTATTGCCTTTTTTATATCAGGTTTACCGAAGGCAATTACTGGTAGATACTGTTTTAGTTCAATAAGTCTTTTTCCCCATCCTTCTGAATCTATATCAAGAAATGCTATGTCATAGAGAGAGAAATTTGAGTACTTTTGTTTTTTTGCCTGAGAGGATTTTTTGAGAGTTACTCCAATTGAATCAAAAATCTCATAAATTTTTTTTGCTTCATCAGATATAACAAGAACGCTAAATGATTTAAAAAAAACCATGTGTTGTTAAAATATAACTTTTAAAGCCTCTCTGTCAATACATTATATTTTTTAAAAGAAATGCTCTGGAATATCAAAAAAGGAGGAACATAAAGATAAAGCCATTTAAAAAGAAGCCAAGTGTTGTTAAGAAAATCATCTCTATCGCTGTTCTCATATCCACCCCAAATACTGTTGCAAAAATCATGCTTAACAGCATTGAAGGCGTGCCTGCCTCTATTATACAAACATTAAGGGATATACCTGAGAGTCCAAAAATTTTCCCATATATTAGAGCTAATAGAGGCGATATCATTATTTTGACAATTATTGCTGGTGAGGACATAAGAAGCTTTTTCGGCGTAACAGCTTTAATAGATATCCCCACAATTAAAAGCATGAGAGAGATAATATAAGGAGAAACTAAGTTAAGGAAATTTATTAATTCTTTAGGCATATTTATATGTACCTCTTTGAATACAAATCCTATAATCAACCCCCAAATAGGAGGGATTTTAATAATTGTTTTTAGGGTATCTTTTACTCTTATTCCCTTAGCTCTTCCATATTTCATGCATACTGCAACTGCTAATGTCCAAGTAAGAGGGGTACTTGCTAAAAAATCATAGGTAAAAGCATAACTCATGCCTTCAGTCCCGTAAAGCTTAGTTAAAATGGGCAAGCCAATATAAAGAACATTTCCAAAGGCTGAACACATAATAAGAGAACCAATTTCTTCAGATTTTATAAGATATCTTGAACCTATTTTCTTATAGATTAACCAAGAAAGGAAAACACAACTAATTATAGTAAGATTTGCTACAAGGGAAATCTTCAGATGGCTAACACTGAAAGGCATAGTATAGGTTGTTTTGAAGCAGATGAAGGGAATGATATAGTAAAAGACAAAATAATTGATTTTATCACGTAAAAAATCAATTTTTTCAGGAGAAACCCCGACGGTTGTGAATAGAATTCTTAATATTAGACCAATTAGGATAAAGATTAATATGTCTAACAACATATTAAAGTTATAGGAATAATGAGAAAGTCAATCTTGCAAGGACTGATAGGATTAGAGCAATAATAATAGTGAGGGTTGTGATTAATATGGTTCTTTTTGTTCCTAACTCTTTTATTAATGCTCCTATGGTTCCGATGCAAGGCATATAGAAAATAGTGAATATAGTAAATACAATTATTTGAATTTTTGTCATAACTGCGCTTAAGTTTGTTGTATCCATAGCTTGAAAAAGCATTATCATAGATAGTTCTTTTCTTAGTACTCCAAAGAGGAGTGTTATACCAGTTTGCTCAGGCAATCCAAGGAGCCAACTTACAATAGGAGTGAAAAGTTGGTTTAAAAAAGTATCAAGCTTTAAGTACTCCAGTAAACTAAGGATTAAACTACTTATAACAAGTAATGGCCAGGCAACAAGCATGAAATCTTTTAATCTTAGCCATGTTTTCATAAAAGTATTTTTAAGGGTGGGAATTCTTAGGGGAGGAATTTCCATTATTAAGCCTGGAGTTATTTCGGGTATAAATTTTGTAAGTATAGCACCTAAAATCATTATTATAAAAATATTAAAAATATAAAGCCCGGCAGCAGCAAAACCTCCAATATAAGCACCTACAAGACCAAATATTACAGTTGTTCTTGCAGCACAAGGAACAAAAACAGATAATGTGGCAGTAATAAATCTATCTCTTGGTGATTCAAGTATTCGCGTTGCCATTACACCAGTAACATTACATCCATAGGAAACTATGAAAGGAAGAACACTTTTACCATGTAATCCAATTCTGTGCATAACCGTATCCATTAAAAACGCCATTCTTGGTAAGTAACCTATGTCTTCAAGGATGGTTAATCCTATAAAAAAGGGAATTAAATAGGGAATAGCAACTCCTAATCCTCCTGAAAAACCTTCAAGTAATCCCTTAATGAGGAAAAAAGTAAAGGACCCTTCAGTTACGTATTGAGGAAGTTTTTGGATAAATGAATCAAAAGTATCAATAAGGGGTTCCTCTATAAACTTTCCAACTTGAAAGACAATAAAAAAAATTCCAAAGAGTATAGCAAACAGTAGGGGATAACCTAAATATCTATTCGTAAGTAAATCATCTAATTTTTCTCTTAGAGATTTTAGAGGTTCTCCAACTTTTGTTACTTCCTCAAAAATATTCATTGTTAGAGCGTGTCTTTCAGAGGAGATTACCGTGTCAGCATGTCGGCCATGGGAAAGCTTTATCTCTTCCCTTATTTCATTAACTTTGTTTAAAAGTTCATGATACTCTTTTATCTCTTTAAAGAGTTCCTTATCACCTTCTAACAGTTTAATAGCAATGTAGCGTCTTGGAATTTTTGGGAGTAACTCATGAGGAATTACATTTTCAATTTCACTAATTTGTGCCTCTATATCCTTATGAAAATATTGAATTTGTGGAATAAGCTTTTTAAAGAAAGCTTTCTTAGCAGAATTAAATATTCTGTCAAGTCCAATTCCCTTATTAGCAATTGTTTCAATTACAGGAACACCAAAAATTTTGGATAGTTTATCTAAATTTATGTCAAGCCCCTTTCTTTTTGCTTCATCTATCATATTTAGGCAAATAACCATTGGTACTTGTAATTCTGCAAGCTGAAGAGTTAGTTCAAGACTTCTTGAAAGGGTAGATGCATCAATAACATTTATTACTACATCTGCCTTTCCAGAGAGAATAAATTTTCTTGACTCAACCTCTGCTTTATCTAAGGCTGTAAGAGAGTAAATGCCTGGAAGGTCCACTATTTCAAAGATATCATCACCAACCCTTACTTTACTTACTGTATAGTGAACTGTTTGACCTGGGAAGTTTGCTGTAACTGTTTTGTAACCGGCAAGTCCATTAAATATAGTGCTTTTGCCTGCATTAGGCTGCCCAATGAAGGCAATTTTCATTCTATTTCCTCTACCTCAATTTTCGAGGCAACGCCTTTACCTAATGCTACATCGCATCCATTTATTTCTAAAAGTACTGGTCCACCTAAGAAGGAACTTTTTTTTAGGGTGACTATATCACCAATGTGGATACCAAGACATTGAAGATGTTGTCGGACTCCTTTCCCGCCTGAAATCTTCAAAATTTTTACTTTTTTACCGTTATTTATATTAACCAATGTCTTCATTTTAACCTCGGATTAATAAAACTATTGTTAATAATAAAACATTTTTATACGCTCTTGCAACAAAATAGGTATTGACAAAAATTTTAAAAGTGGATAAAATTAGTCAACAATAAAAATTAGGAGGGAAGTATGGATACAGTATTATTGAGTAGGCTACAGTTTGCTGCAACTGCAGCCTTTCATTTTATCTTTGTTCCGCTTACTCTCGGACTTTCCATCATAATCGCCTACATGGAAACTAAGTATGTAAGAACAGGCGACAGAGATTACTTAAGAATGGCAAAGTTCTGGGGGAAGCTTTTTGTTATCAATTTTGCTCTTGGCGTTGTTACGGGTATTACAATGGAATTCCAATTTGGAATGAACTGGGCAGAGTATTCTCGCTATGTGGGTGATATTTTTGGTTCTCCTCTTGCAATTGAGGCAACTGTTGCCTTTTTCCTTGAATCTACATTTCTTGGAGTATGGATTTTTGGCTGGAACAGAGTCTCTCCAAAGCTTCATGCTTTCTCTATTTGGCTTGTTGCCCTTGCTACTAATTTATCAGCTCTATGGATTTTGATTGCCAATGGATGGATGCAGAATCCTGTAGGATATGTAATTAATAACGGACGTGCTGAAATGGTTGACTTTTGGGCAGTAGTAACGAATCCCTATGGTTTGCTGAAATTTGCCCATACAGTTTTTTCAGGCTGGGTTGTGGGTAGTTTTTTTGTTCTCGGTGTTTCAGCCTATCATCTTTTAAGAAAAAACGAGACAGAGTTTTTTAAAAAATCTCTTAAAATTGGCGCTGTATTTGCACTTTTGAGTTCAATACTTGTGGCTGGAGTTGGGGATTTTCACGCGAAGGAAGTGGCAAATACTCAGCCTACAAAACTTGCTGCAATGGAATCCCTCTGGGAAACTACCAAGGATGCTCCCATGTATCTTCTGCTTATCCCAGATCCAAAAAATGAGAAAAACTCTGTGGAAGCAATTGGTATACCTTCAATGTTAAGCATACTTGCTGGACAGAAGGAAGTAAAGGGATTAAAGGAGTTTCCCCCTTCTGAAAGACCACCTGTAACTCTTACATTTATAAGCTTTAGGCTAATGGTTATATTAGGATTTCTAATTATCATACTCGCTTTATGGGCATTGATTAAATCTAAAAATATTGAGAATAATAATACACTTTTAAGGCTACTTCTTTGGTCAATTCCCTTGCCCTATATAGCAGGACAGCTGGGATGGATTGTGGCAGAGGTAGGAAGGCAACCTTGGATTGTTTATGGATTACTAAAAACTGCTGATGCTGTCTCAAAGGTAATTGAACCCTCTCAGGTTCTTGCGTCGTTAATTGGTTTTACCCTATTTTATGGTGCTTTAGGAATAATTGACATATACCTTCTTGCCAAATATGCAAGAAAAGGTCCTGAACCAAAGGAGGTGTAACAATGGAGTTTCAGATTATATGGTTTATTTTATGGGGATTGCTTTGGGCAGTTTATTTTGCCCTTGATGGATTTGACTTTGGAGCAGGTATTCTTTATCCCTTTATCTCAAAGAATGAGATGGACAAAAAAGCTGTAATCCATGCAATAGGTCCTGTCTGGAATGGGAATGAGGTCTGGCTTATAACTGCAGGAGGCGCTACCTTTGCTGCCTTTCCCACCACATATGCCTATATGTTTAGCTATTTATACACTCCCCTTCTTATAATTCTCTTCGCTCTCATTTTTAGAGGAGTTGCTGTGGAGTTTAGACCAAAGGCTACAACTGAGTGGCAGAAAAAACTATGGGATTTTGGTATATTAGTTGGTAGTTTTGTTCCAGCGATTCTTTTCGGCGTTGCCTTCGGAAATATATTTATGGGACTGAAATTTGATGACTCGGGTTACTATGGTAGTCTTTTCACCCTTCTTAATCCTTATGGACTTCTTGTAGGATTACTTTTTCTTTTTACTTTTATTGTGCATGGAGGCTTATGGATATCCCTTAAAGTACCTGAAGATTTAGCAAATAGAGCCTTTGGAAGGGCAAGAATTTTTTGGTATCTTCAGGCTATTTGTGCAGTACTGTTTTTGTTACTAACTGCTGTTTTCACTAACCTATATGATAATTTCATCAAATCTCCTATATGGTTTTTTGTTCCTTCTTTGGCAGTGTTGTTTTTATTAGGGATAGGATTTTATATATCAAAAAATAAAAGAGGAAAGGCTTTTATCTCATCTGCTCTATTTATCGTAAGCCTTGTATTCAGTGGAATCATAGGACTATATCCTAATCTTATTCCTTCCTCAATTGACCCAAAATACAGCTTAACACTTTTTAACTCCTCCTCAAGTCCTTATACTCTGAAAATAATGACAATTGTTGTCATAATTTTTGTTCCTATTGTGCTTTTCTATCAAGCTTGGACATATAAGACATTCATGTATAGAATTACAGAAAAAGAACTCAAGGAGGAAGGTTATTAAGGGACTGCAAATTACAAGAGAAACAGACTATGCAATTAGAACTGTGCTATATCTTTCAGGCACAAAAGATTATTATGCACGAGCAGAGGATATAGCACAGGATATGAAAATCCCAAAGAGCTTTTTAAGAAAAATTCTTAAACAACTTGAAAGATTTGGTTTAGTTCAGCTTAAAAGAGGAATAAGTGGTGGGATAAAGCTTTTGAGAAATCCAGAAGATATAACTCTTTATGATGTTATGGTTGCTATGGAAAAAACAGTTGCTTTAAACAGATGTGTAATTAATGAAAAAATCTGCGAATTAATGTCTAACTGTCCTGTTCATCCTGTATGGTTTACAGTTAGAGAGAAGCTAATTGAGGCATTAAAGGAGATAAAATTTAAAGAATTAGCAATAAAAGGGGCTGTTTCATAGGACAGTCCCTTCAAAAATTTCAATCCAGTCTTTAAAAATTTTGACTTTTTCTTCACCGTATCTTGAAAGGTCTTTAATAATCTCATCAATTTCCCTAACCCTGACTGAACCGTCAGATTCCTTTGAGAAAAACTTATCTGCATAGGCAATGATTTTCTCCTCTAAGTTTAAAGGTATCATGTCCCTATGAGGAAGAGGGAGATTTTTTCTAATTATCTCATCTTTTGTTATTCCTACTCCAGTGTGTCTCTCGCACACAAGAGCATGTTTTGGCAATCCCTCCTTTTCAAGTATTTCTCTTCCCAGATATCCATGCGTTATGTAAGGATAGGAACCATGGCAGTCAAATTTTGGTGTATTTGTCTTAAAAATTCCAATGTCATGAAGCATAGCTGCTTCATATATAAATTTTTGGTCTACATTAAATTTACAAGCGATTTTTAATGCCTTTTCTGCTACTGCCTTTGAGTGGTTTACAAGAATAATAAATGCCCTGGAATCAGGATTGAAATATTTTCTTATTATTTCTAAAGGGTCCATAAGTTTTATTATAATCTATTTATGCCTATTGCTCATATAAAAACACCTATTGGAGTTATCATTTTGTCTTTTGATGATAATTTCAATTTGATAAAGATAACAAAATCAGATGATAGGGAATTCTTAGATGGGGGGGAGTATCCTGAGTCTATAAAAATTTTGGTAGACTTTTTAAATGCCTATTTTTCAGGCAAACCCTTGAGGATTAATTATCCTCTCAAACTTGATAATATTTCAGAATTTGATAAAAAAGTTCTAAATTTAATTAGTTCTATCCCCTTTGGTCAGACAGTTTCTTATAAATGGGTTGCGGAAAAGCTTAAAACTTCACCGAGAGCAGTTGGTCAAGCTTTGAAGAGAAATCCCTTTCCCCTATTAATCCCCTGCCATAGAATAATAAAATCAGATGGCAATTTAGGCGGCTATTCCCTTGGATTAGATGTAAAAAAATGGCTACTTGAATATGAAAAGTCTATCTTATATAAGCTTCCGTCACGTAAAACCTGACCATTCTATGGGTATTGAAGTAGTAGGCATTCATAGCTATAGCATTTTTCATTATCTTAGTCCAGATTTCTCTTTTTTCATAAAATAGTGGTATTATGTTGTTTGAAAGCTTAAAATATAAGTCCTCTGCATCTCTCTTCGGATCAGAAGTCTCTTCCATTGTTCCTATCGCCCAACCTGTATAACCTTCAATCCAACCTTCAATCCACCATCCATCAAGAACGCTAAAGTTGGGTACACCATTGTGAGTTGCCTTCATGCCAGAAGTGCCTGATGCTTCATAGGGTTTAAGAGGGTTATTG